>QWOO01000227.1 GCA_003669615.1 Planctomycetota bacterium | reverse complement strand
TATTGAACTGATGGTGGCTCTGGATGGCCTGGCCGTCTGCGTGAATCGCGAGAACACATGGGTGGACTCGATTACTGTCGCTCAGCTGAAAAAGATCTGGGCTCCGGACAGCACGGCAAAGACATGGAAAGATGTCGATCCTTCATGGCCCGATCTCCCTCTGGCTCTGTTTGGAGCTGGTGAAGAATCGGGAACGTTCGACTACTTCACGGAAGTGATCAACGGCAAGGAAGACCAGATTACAGAAAACTATAGCCCGAGCGCCGATGACAACGTGACGATCACAGGTGTCTCCGGTGACAAAGGCGGAATGGGCTTCTTCGGTTGTGCGTACTATTTCTCCAACCAGGACAAAGTCAAAGCCCTGAAGATCTCCGTTTCTGACGATCCGGCTCAGGGCGTAGCATTGACTCCCGAATCCGTCAAAGCGGGTGATTACAAACCGCTGTCGCGTCCGCTGTTTATCTACGTGAAAAAGTCGTCTCTCGCGCGTCAGGAAGTACAGGACTTCGTGCGTTTCTATCTGAACGAGGGAACGGCGTTGGTAAGCAAGGTTGGCTACGTCGATCTGGCTGAAGAGCAGATCAAAGTCAGCCGCGATGCACTTGAGGCCGCTGTAGCCAAATAGCATTTTGTACTGGGCCGGCACTGCGAAGTTCAGCCGCCGGCCCAAATCTCCATGTGACGAAAAAGTCGAATGGCGCACCGGGTGTCCTCGAATGATTCGGTCAGACAACTCGTGTTGGGACTGAGACAGACCGATTTGTAGTTGCTAGACTTCCAGCCATGACACAAGCAAATTTACCAGCCTGGGCCCGACTCAGAGTTTCTCGACGACATGAGAAATTCATTCAGGTCCTGCTGTTTCTTTGCGCAGCACTTTCGGTTCTGACCACTGCCGCCATCATTCTGGTTCTGCTGGGCAATGCCGTCTACGCGCCGGGCGCCAAGAAGGCATTCTTCGAACATGTCTCGGTTTGGGAATTTCTGACCGGGACTCATTGGAAGCCTGTCGAGGGTGAGTCCGGACGGTTTGGAATTTTGCCCTTACTGTCCGGAACAGTGATGGTGGCCGTGATTGCGTCGCTCGTCAGTGTGCCAGCCGGTCTGGGCGCTGCGATTTACATGAGCGAGTACGCGGCTCCCGCTGAACGCGAATTTTTGAAGCCTGTTCTGGAAGTTCTGGCCGGCATTCCGTCGGTCGTGTACGGCTTCTTTGCTCTGAAATTTATTACGCCATGGATTTTGAAACCGGCACTCAGCCTGTTCGGTCTGGATCTCGGCACGTTCAACGTGTTGAGCGCCGGGATTGTTGTCGGAATCATGGTCACGCCACTCATCGCATCGCTGAGCGAAGACGTCATCCGCTCTGTGCCGCGCAGTCTGCGTGAGGCCGCCTACGCTCTGGGCAGCACGCGTTTCGATGTGTCCGCGCGAGTGGTCGTGCCGGCCGCTCTTTCAGGTATTCTGGCTGCCTTCCTGCTGGCGTTTTCACGAGCGATCGGAGAAACAATGGCGGTTGTGATCGCAGGCGGACAGCAGCCGATCGCCACTTTGAATCCTCTGCGTGGCGCTCAGACGATGACCTCTTTCATGGTGCACGCCAGCACGGGTGACAGTGCGGCAGATTCCATCAGTCGCATGAGCATCTATGCCATTGGCATTACGCTGTTCGTGATCACACTGACCATCAATCTGATTTCCGGATGGATCCTGCGGCGTTACCGAGAGGTCTACCAATGATCAGACCTGCCTCCGACAGAAACAAGGCCGAAATTGCACAAGTCAAAAGCGCAGGCACTGCTTCTGCTGCCATCACTTCGCCGATCGTGGAGCGGCAGAACACCAATGCAAATCGTGCTGTCAGCTTTATCTCGGGCGCAGATCGACACATTCGGCGCAGGCTGATGCTGTCGCGGATCTTCGCGGCTGTCTGCCGCTTCGCAACGTACTCCGCAATGGCCATTCTGATCGTACTGCTGGTGGCCATTGTATGGAGCAGCGTGGACCGGCTGGCGCTGGATTTTGTGACCAATACAAATTCAACCAACCCAACTCGAGCCGGTATTCTGGCCGGAGTCTGGGGCTCCTTCTGGCTGATTCTCTTCACGGCTTTGTTTTCCGTGCCTGTAGGAGTTGGCTCCGCCGTTTACCTGGAAGAGATCGCGAAAGACAGCTTTCTGGTGCGACTGATTAAGGTCAATCTGGCGAACCTCGCCGGTGTGCCGTCTATCGTTTACGGAATCCTCGGCTACACAGTTTTTCGCAGCTCCGCGGCCGCTCTTGGTTTGCTGTTCGATGGTCACCATGTGGTCGGAATGGCGGGTCTGTTCAGGATCAGACTTTCCAAACTTCCAATTTATGAAGACAACATTCTGGTTGGCGCTTTGACACTGACTCTGGTCATTTTGCCCACCGTTATTGCGGCCTCTCAGGAGGCTCTGCGATCTGTGCCAAGTTCCATCCGAGTCGCCTCGCTGGCCTTAGGCGCAACTCGCTGGCAGACTATCTGGCGTCAGGTCATTCCGGCGGCCCTGCCCGGGATTTCGACGGGAGTTATCCTGTCGACCTCTCGAGCGATTGGTGAGGCGGCTCCGTTAATTATGCTGGGTGCCTTGACCTACACATCCATGTGCCCGGGAAGTATCGATTCGCCGACAAAATTATTAACGCGGCCCAGTCAGGTTCTGCACGCTCCGCTGGACCAGTTTACAGCGATGCCCATCGAGATTTATGACTGGTCCAAACAGCCCGATTCACGCTTCACGGCCGTTGCCGCATCCGGAATTGTGGTCCTGCTGATTGTGCTGCTGTCCATCAATTCTGTAGCCATGATCGTGCGTCATTATGCGAGTCGGCGGCTGAAGTGGTAAGTTCAGTTCATCGGCAAAACGGCAGGCTGCCCGGCCCGCCTCATGTCGCCGCTGCAAAGTATGATTGTTCCATTGTTTTGGGTCATGGATTTCATTCATCATGCCAACGATCACTTCTGGAAATGTGCCACCTTCCGTCGCAGGTGTCGATCGTGAACTCGATATGTCGGCCCATTCTGCGGCGATCGAAGCCCGACGGCTGAACTTCTTCTACGGCGAACATCAGGTGCTGTTCGATGTTTCGCTGACGGTGCCGGAACGCTCCGTGACCGCTCTGATCGGTCCTTCAGGTTGCGGCAAGAGCACCTTCCTTCGAACTCTGAATCGCATGAACGATCTGATTGAAGGCTCTCGCTGCCAGGGAGAAATCCTGGTGGAGGGCCAGAACATCATGGATCCCGCCGTGGACGTAGTGCTGCTGCGAAAACATGTGGGCATGGTCTTCCAGAAGTCGACTCCGTTCCCAAAATCGATCTTTGACAACGTGGCTTATGGGCCTCGCGTTGCCGGGGAAAAGAATCGAGCTGTGCTGGCGGATCTGGTCGAATCGTGCCTCAAGAAAGCCGCGCTGTGGGAAGAGGTTAAAGATCGACTCACCACCTCCGCAATGTCGCTCTCTGGTGGTCAGCAACAGCGTCTTTGTATCGCACGCACGCTGGCGACCAACCCACGCATTATTCTGATGGACGAGCCCGCATCTGCTCTCGACCCGGCCAGCACGGACCGGATCGAAAACCTGATCGGTGAACTGTGTGCCAACTACACGATCGTCATTGTGACGCACAACATGCAGCAGGCGTCCCGAGTCAGTCACCAGACGGCGTTTTTCTACAAAGGCCAGATGGTCGAGACCGGGCCCACGATGAAAATCTTCACACATCCTTCCGAGAAGCAAACTGAAGATTACATCACGGGTCGATTCGGTTGATTTCCGTACCCGACAGCTCGAAAGTGTAAGGAATTCCCATCACTTTTGCCCTAGACTGGCACGAACTGCGGTCCTCAAAACATTATTAAGACGGCCTCGGTAAAATCTTAACAATTCTCCAGAGTGCCCGACACAGTCTCTCAATTCCGCAGCAATCTTAACAATTCATTAACAACCACTTTTCATAGTACCGCCATCGGTGACCTTGTCGCCGGTCACGCGGCGAAGTCAGTCAGGACCGGACGTCAATGACCATTCACTTTGTGCGCGAGATGGAGCATCTACATCGAGACATTTTGTCGATGTGTTCTGCAGTGGAAGAACTGATTCATGATGCTGTGGACGGCCTGAAACACGGACGCAGTGAACTGGCTCAGGAAGTTTCCGGTCGCGATCGGGAAGTGGACGAGTGGGACATTCGGATTGAGGAAGAGTGCCTGAAAATTCTGGCACTCTACCACCCTGTGGCGAATGACCTGCGACGAGTTGCCGTGGTAATGAAAATCACTGCCGAACTGGAACGCGTGGCTGACCTTGCTGTCAGCATCGCCGAACGTTCTGCGGGTATTGCAGAATCCGGCGAGTTCCCGATGCCGAGCCGGCTAAGCGAAATGACTCGCGAAGCTCTCAGCATGCTGCATGACAGCATCGACGCATTTGCCGAGCAGAATGCAGGGGCCGCTCGTAAAATTTGCCAGCGAGACGAACACGTTGACAATCTGAACAATGAGTTGATTGAAGAGGTCGTTGAGGTGATGAAACAACGACCCGAACTGGTAGATCCTGGTCTGCATCTGTTCTCTGTGATCCGTCATGTGGAACGCGTAGCGGACCATGCAACGAATATCGCAGAAGATGTTGTTTATCTGGTTGAGGGTGCCATCATCAGACATCCAAGACTGCATCGCCGTCCCGGTAGCAGCGCAACTGGCGGGATATAGCGATCGGAAGCTCGAGCATGTCTCTGGCTGAAAATCATTCTCCGGCGCGCTCGAAGGTATCCCTGTTTCCATGCAACCTACCATCCTCGTGATTGAAGATGAACAGTCTATTGCCGACGTCGTCATCTACAACCTGCAGAAGGAAGGATTCAGCGTCCATTGGGAACGTGACGGACGCAGTGGTTTACATCGGGCGCAGACGCTTATCCCCGACCTGGTGGTTCTGGATCTCATGCTGCCCGGAATCGACGGACTGCAGATCTGTCGACTGCTGAAAGCGGACCCGAAAACGAAAATCGTTCCGGTGATGATGCTGACAGCTCGCGGTGCCGAGACCGATGAGATCGTCGGTTTCAACATGGGTGCGGACGACTATGTGACCAAGCCATTTCGAGTCCAGCCGCTGATTCACCGGATCAAGGCCCTGCTCCGCCGCTCCGATGTCGCCGAAGTCGGAAAAACGGTGTTGACACTCCACGGTATTGAGATCGACCGAACAAACCACACGGTCAAATACAAAGACGCCGAGCTGGAAGTTACGCCGACGGAATTCCGAATGCTGTGGACGATGATGTCGCAGCCCGGCCGCCCGTTTTCTCGCAACGAGCTGATGGAGACCTCACGCGGAGAAGATGCCAATTCGCTGGAACGTACGATCGATGTCCACGTGCGAGCCCTCCGCAAGAAACTGGGCGACACCCCCGACCTCATCGAAACAGTCCGCGGCATCGGCTACCGCTTCCTCCGCAAATAACCCCGCAACTCGTTCCAGGGCTCCAGCCCTGAAACGCACTGCCCGGAGGCTCCAGCCTCCTCTTTTCTTGCATCCCCCCTGCTCCGCAGCGTTTACGTATGTTGGAACTCGTTACCTGTGGCTGAAGGTCTGTTGATTTAGTCATAACCCGCTGCGTCAGCGAGGGATTGTTGTTGAAAAACACGGCAACTTTTATCCCTCACTGACGTTTCGGGTTGTGAAAGCACATTAAATCAACAGACCGTGAAGCCACAGGCTATCGTGACACCGCTGCTCCGCAGCGAATCGCAGAAACGTCGGTTCGCCGAATTGCAGGTGTTGACATCCTGGGTCGCATTGAATGGCCGCATCGAATAGCGGCCTCCCCCTCGCCGGCCGATCTGCGATTGGCTGCGGAGCAGTCGCGGAACGATAGCCTCGGGCTTCAGCCCGAGGTTTACGTCCCATACAAACCCATAGCTCCGGAGGAGCGACGTGAACCCACGTCGGTACCTCAGGCGAGGCAATCACATCATCCGTTTCGTCCGAGGTTAATGGTTGACTCCGTTTCTGCCACTCGTCATGACCACAACACGGAGGGCTGACGCCCAACCGCTCGCCGGTGTTAATCCTTCAGCTTTCAACGCGGTAGAGTTTCTTCTTCCTCTTTCAGATGCTCCGGAGTCATCATCACCACAAAGCGATCCTGCTGTCCGTCGACCTTGCCGGGCTGTTCAATCACCAGCAGCAACGTCTGTCCCGAACCCACAAGCGATTCATGAGCCGCCGCCTGAGTATCCTTTGCAAGCTCACCAACTGTCACCGAGTGACTCAGGCGAATCACCGAGCTGTCCGCGATCAGGTGCGGATTCGCAGAAAGTTGAAAACCGGTCAGAGCCGCCCCATCCGTCGTCGCCACCTGAACCAACGCCGGCTGTCCAGAGATAGTCATGATTGTGGGACATGAAAGCGTTTCAACTTTTTCGTCGGCCAGAAACTTTTGAATTGCTTCGCCGCGACTTTTCGTCAACAGAGCCCACCGCTGGTCATCACTCAGCGAATGCAATGAACACTTATCCTCCAGACCCTTCAGCTGGGCATCAGTCGCGATCTTCAGCAGGCGACAATTGATTTGAACGCTGTCGTAGGATTTACGAAGTTGCGAAAGGAGCCTCGCGATTGCCTCGTGTCCGGCGGGAGTTTGTTGAATTACCAGTGAGATCGATTCTCCATTCTCACCCACCGCACCAATCCCAGCATCCCATGATTCCGGTTCAATGGATGTTTTGATCAGCTCAACAAGTGGCGCAAAATCCCATTCGACGGCTGCGGCGGATTCTGTCGTTAATGCAACGGGCTGAAGCGGCGCGGGCGATGGCTCGGCAGGAACTGCACTTGCTGCGTTGTTTGTGGCTATGGGCGTCTGCCGGATTGGGCTGACCAGATCCGCTACGTTGTAGCTTCGCAAGTGCAATTTCTCTACAGGATCCGCGGCGCCAGGTTCCTCTGCCATTCCAATCATCACCGTTTCGGCGTTCAGCCAAACCTTGAGTCCCAACGGCTCGAGCATTGCCGTGAGTGCCTCCCCCAATGGCTCATTTTCGCATTGGTACCTGACTTTCATATTCTTGCGAAACATTCCGTCGTCGCCAGTTTCAACGGGTCTTGTTTTGACAGCAATATTGACCCTGTAGTCTGTCGCAATTGTTCGCACAACATCAGTGAGATCCCTGTCGTCAAAACGAAGCGACACGTCACTTCGCAATCGAGCCTCTATAAGTAATGCATGGCAACGTTCCTGCACCACCTGGCGCACGCCAAGTAACTGACGTGATGGTGGATCGCCAATAAGTCGAGAAACTCTTGCATCCCTGAACAGATCTGACAGAACTCCTCCGTCGCGATTCTGGGTATCAGCGAAACTGATCAACGCGTCGGACAGCAGTTGTTCCTGATTCTTCAACGTTTTGCTTTTCGAAAGCATCTCGGGAAGCATCTTAAACAGTTCTGCATTGCGTTCTGCCTCCGCATCTGCAAGTCGTCTTGCCTCCCACGGCGTAAGGTGGGCGTCAAAGTGCTGAAGAATGATTTCCTGAAACACATACTCAGGCAGTGAATGTTCGATCGCCTCTGCCACCAGCCGGCGGCGATCGAGCTCATCCATCTCCGGAATGTGTTTCAAGAGGATTCCGGTCGAGGTGTTTTCCAGAACAGATTTCACAGTGACTGCCTGCCCATTCACGTGAGCAATCACAGCGTTTTCGACGATAGGAATCGTTCGCGAAAGCACAAAGTTTTCGTCAAGTGAAATGTCGCAGCGGATTGGCATCCAGTCGTCGATCAGTGAGCTCACTGTTTCAACGATCTTTTCCCTCGCACGCAAAGGAGAATCCGCTGGCAACGTTTGCACATATCCCGAAACCACCTGCATTCGAATGAAGTTATGCTCAAGCACGTCGAGGGATAAATGTTCCTGTGCAAGTCGTTCAGAGAGTTGCTCATCAGATTCACGATCCTCAGAAGCTTTAATGTTCTTTACAACGTTTCGAAATTCAGGCTTCAGTGATTCACAGACCATCGCCTGCTGTTCTTTAGGTACGGTCGCCGCGAAATGCTGCATGACCAATTCGCCGTAGAGAATGTTAGGCAGTCGCTTGCGAAGCATCGACTGGATCATCATGGGCAGTTTCTGCGGGCTCACAAACTTCGGATGATCTGGACTATTCAAGATGAAGCCGCTCGGAATGACATCTTCAAGCCTGACCGGCTTTTCATTTACGTAGGCGACAACTGCATCCGGCTTCACGTCGACTGTCACAACAAAGTCTTCATTGAGCCGAATTGCATCCGCTGAATCTTCCACTTTCTGAACTTCCGGCTGCTCTACCTCGGTGACTGACTTTGTCTCGTCCAACGTCGGCGTCGCCACTGCTCCCGGCAGAACAATAATTGCCAGCGCCGCAACAGCCAGCCAGCACCAGAGCGGGGTTTGTTTTCTGAGTCCGGTTTTGAGGGACATGATTCGCTCCATGCGTTGAGATGTGATTTCCACGGGCTTCATGCCGGGGAAGACGGGGACGGGTTGTAGTTGATGTTTACTCTCAATGACCGACAACAGGCTGCGTGCATATTGAGCCGGGGAACAACCGAGTTCCGCGATGACTTGTTCGTCGCAACAACGTTCCGCTTCTCGCGACAGCCAACGGTTGCAGAGCCAAACGGCCGGATGAAACCACCAGAGGCTTTGCACGATGGCTTGCAGTGTTCCGGTCCGCAGATCGCCGCGGCGGATGTGAAGCAGTTCGTGGGCGAGGATGGGATCGAGAAATAGTAGGTCCTGCCTGCCGGGCAGGACTTCGCGGCTTGCCGCGACCTGAGTGCACGCGGTGTCTACTGGCAGGGCTGCATTGTCAGATGCACGTCGCGCAGGTTCGCCTTCGGCGAAAGTCCTCCCCGGCAGGGAGGACCCACTTGTTTTCAGCAAACATCGCGGCAGCACAATCGTGTGCCTCAGTAATCCCAGCACTGCGGGGCCGAAGAGAACGTCAGACACAATGATCCGGGGAACTCGCCGAATTCGGAGCTTCTTTGCCAGATCCTGCAGACGCTGGCGGAGCGGTTCGTCGAACTCGGTTGTGCGATGGCGATAAATACTCCGCAGGCAGTTCACGCATCGCGCGATCATCAGGCTCAACGTGACACACGCCCCAACGACCAGACAGAAAAGCACAGTCGCTGGCCATGAATAAAAGCCGGGGCGAGGTGCTTCTGCAGTGGCCGACGCAGCAGACTCATCGACTGCGAGCAGCTCTTCAGGAGGATCTCCGGCTGGGAAGATAGCAACCGACGTTTCTTCGTCGGCCTCAGCCCCTTCCCATGTATCCGCTGAGTTTAAAGACTGCTCTATCGCATCCGGAGCTCGCTCCACAGCTTCGGAAAGATGCGCATCGGCACAATCCGGTTCTCGAAGTGTCGACGCGGGGTTGGTGAGTTGCTCGTCCGACGCCCACCTGGTCTGCAATTGGCTGAAGACGCCCAGTGAGTGGCCCCAAATCGGTGGCGTCACACATTTGATGAGCACCAGAATCCACATGGCATGCGCCAGATGCGGACGATTCCTTGCGATCGTGCGCGTCACGATCGCAACGACGATCGCCAGGAGCGCAATCTGCCACGCCTGAGTGAACATCAAAGTCAGGAGTTGATTACTCATCGCATCCCTCCTCGTTCCAGGACTCCAGCCCTGAAACGCACAGCCAAGAGGCTCCAGCCTCCTCCGCAAAGCCGGCGCGGGACAACTGAGGAGGCAGGAGCCTCCGGTGCAGTGTGTTCCAGGGCGAGAGCCCTGGAACAAGGGAGTCGTTATTTCCCATCGCCGCCTCCTTCCAGTCGATCCAGCAACTGGCGGAGTTGTTCGATGTCATTGGAGGAGAACTTGCGATCTTCCACAAGATGCTTCATCAGCGGCATCGTGTCGCCGCCGAAGAGCAGGTCGACCATCTCACCCACGGTTTCGCGAATCACCGTGGACGGCCGCACTTTGGGCGAATACACACGGTTGCGACCCTCCAGCCTCGCGTTCAGATAGCCCTTTTCTTCCAGTCGACGCAGATACGTCTGCACCGTCGTGAAATCGATATCACGCCCCGGTGGCAATGCTTCGAAGACCTGGCGAACACCAGCGTCCTTCAGTTCCCAGACTATCCGAGCAATCTCGAGCTCGGCCTTCGACAACCCCGGTCGCGGCGGCATTCGGTATCCTCCCTGCTGTCTCGCATCTTCAACTACAATTGTCCTTGATCCATGATGACGTACAATTGTAATTGAGTCAAGAGACAACCTCGTTCCAGGGCTCCAGCCCTGGAACGCACAGCCAGGAGGCTCCAGCCTCCTTCACGAAACGGACGCGGGACGATAGCAGTAAAGCCGCAGGAGGCTGGAGCCTCCGGGGCAGTGCGTTCCGAGGCGAGAGCCTCGGAACGAGAATTGGTGTTACGGTGCGGCTACGGTGATTATCAATGGTCGGCTGCTGTAGGTGGCCTTCATCACGAAGTTGATCGATACGTTGGCCATGACGCAGCACTGCTGGCGGTCGATTGGCGTGGCATCTTTAGCAGCGGTAAGCGTGAGTGAGCCTTTGCTGTTGGTGCCCGTGAGAAGCGTCTGACTGTTCTTCGCGTCGATTGTGACACCGGCCGGCAGTGTGTTCGCAAAGATCGAGGACAAGTGCTGATAGAGCACATCCAGAGTCACGTTCTTGTCGAATCCGTCGGCTCGCAATAGCTCCACATCCACCTTCACAGATTCACCCGGCTTGAGCGTGATCTCAGACAGACTCAGTTTGACATCGCGAATGTCTGACGGCTGCCCGACAGCGACGGTGTGCATGGAAACCGGATAATGACTGCGACCGCCGCCCGGCATGTAGATTTCCTGCATCGGTTGCGCAACGGCGGTCAGCGTCACAGGTTCCTGTCCGTCCTGAATCAGCACTGCTGTCCCGGTGACTCGAATATTGGACGCGATCGGCTTTGCGTCGGCCGCGGCTTCCAGAACGATGCAACCGTCGGTCGCTTTGTCTGAGAGGATCTTTCCGCAAGTGGCCGTCACGCCTTCAGGAAGTCCATCGAGTTGCAGCTGAACTTCGCCGGTGAATCCATTGAGCCGCACGATTCGCACAAACAACGCGGCACAACTGCCGGGTGTGAGCCAGCTTTTGTCCGAGTCCATGACGAGTTCAAACTGCGGCGTGGCTTGAATGACTTCCAGACCGTACACAAATTCCGCGCCACCTCGAAGATGCACGTCGCGAATCTCGATGGTGTAGCGACCGTCGGCCGGGACCTTCCAGTTTTCGATTTTGGAATCCTGAATTGTTCGGCGTCCCCATTGACGCATGTCGTCGTTTTCCACCAGCTGTACACCTTTGTCGTTAAGGATGCGAACGATAGGATCAAGCGCCGATCCATTGCGGCGGGCCAGGACTTCCACGCTGATCTGTTGATCTTTCTTTGCATCGAACGCATAGCAATCGATGTCGGACTCAATTTCCATTCGCCCGCTGATGGCGCCCGGCAGCATCACGGGAATGGCGGATGCGAAAGTGTTGTTGTCGCCATCCGGTTCCACAACCACCGGCAGATTTGTCACGACCACCGGCACTGGGTTCAGAACGTTGCCTGTTGCAGTGAGCGAAATATCGATCGTGCAACTTTCAACATTCGGATTGGGCAGAGTTGCAGGGGCCGGATATTCGACGGGCACAGCGTCGGCAAAATTCTGCCCGACGAGCTGCAACGACGTTGTTTGCCCAGCACTCACAACGGCCGGGTACACCTGTGAAACAAACGGGCGATTGCTGACCTCGATCGCGTAATTCCAGTACTTGTTGCCCTGATAACGGACATCGCGAACTTCCAGCAGGTACTCACCAGGTTCGAACGAATACGACAGAAACGGATCGGCGGCAAAGTTGTTGTCGGCGGCCGCCAGAGTCGATCCCGTCTTTGCGTTGCGAATCGCGATCAGAGGATCAACGTGCGTCTGCAGGTCGTGAATACGATCTTCCAGTCGCATGGCCAGACAGTGAAACGTAAGCGACGTCGGCTGTTGAATCACGAAGCGATAGAAGTCGACGTCTTCCGCTTTTTCGACACAGCCGCAGAGCGTGCTTGGGACGGTGACGGCCTGGGCAGTTTGCTGAGTGTCGTTTTTCGGATCTTCCACGATGACAGGGTCGCGAGTGATCACGATCTGCCCGATGGTGCTGGGTCCCGTTGGTCCGATGATGCGAAAATCTCGCACGCCGGGCATCGCTTCCGCCGCAACGGTGAATTTCAATTTGATCTCAGTCAGGGCCGGTTCTTTGCCATCCTTGTCGAGCTCCATCGGCGTGACAACTTCGCCAGTAACGCCATCGCCGGAGACCAAAACCTGATTCGCTCCGAACATGCTGTAACGCGATTCGACAGTGTGTTCCGAAGTCTCACCCAGTTGCGCGGCTGTTGGCGACAGATTCATCAGCATGGGATACGAACGCTGCGCGTGCGCGGTGGATGCTGTGAGGGCGACGAATAGAACAAACAGGGCCAGAATTTTTCGCAGATTTCGAGCAGCGTAAGCCCCCTCATTCGGCCTGGCGGCCACCTTCTCCCCCGCGGGGGAGAAGGGACTTTTGGGGGCGCGTTCCGGCTGATGAATGGCAAATGAAGAACTTACCATGGCCGTTACCTCACGAACAAAAATTGTTTGCTGTTGATCAACGTCCACAGAAGATCTTCGAAGAACTCCTGACGACTGGAGGCTTCTGGCAGGAACTCCAGAGTGGCTTTGGTTTCTGCTTCGCTGGGATCACGACTGAGCGTAACGAGGTACAGCTCCTGAATAATCTCCACGTCGGTTTTCTGAGTCGCCAGCAATGACGTCACTCGCCCCGATTTGCTGCTCAGTTTCGTAGCGATGATGTCACCATTCAAAGTGTGCAAAGCCTGTCCGAGATTTTCATCCGGCATGCGTTCGCATTCACATACGCTGACTCGCCGAGGTTTTCCAAACGTGTTCAGGAAGTGATCGGGATACTCACCGTCGGGCAGTTCGATCGCGCGAGTCCCCGGGGGAAGGCCCTTGAATTTTGTCGGTGATGCGGTCACCACATCGATCGCATCCAGCAGAGGTTCGGCCGAAATACGTTTGACTTTGAAGTGCGTGTAAAACTTATTGTCCGACACATTTTCCAGCGTTGGCTGAGACTGCAACTGATACAGTTGCGAAGACATGATGACTCGCACGAGTTGCTTCAGATCAAAGTTGCTGGCAATAAAATGATCGGTCAAAGCTTCCATCATGGCGGGATTTGTCGGCGGATTGGTAGCTCGCATATCGTCGACCGGTTCCACGAGTCCTCGGCCCAGCAGATACGACATGTAACGATTCACCACCGACCGCGAAAAATCGCGATTATCTTTCGACGTCAGCCAGGCGGCCAGGGGAATACGGCGATCAAGCTCGTGATCGATCTCATCACCATCGAGCGGTTTTGGTTTCAGCACTTTGCCGGTTCGCGGATGACGCACGTCACCGGCGGACTTCACCATCACGACTGTCTCGCGACCGAACAGGCCGAACTCCTCGCTGTTCTTATTGCCGACTCGCGAGAAGAACGCTGAGAACGCGTAGTAGTCGGCCTGACTGTATTTTTCAAACGGATGATGATGGCACTTCGCGCACTGCAGACGAGCGCCGAGAAATAGCTGAGCCGTCGCTTCCGCGAGATCAGCCGAGTTGTTGTTGATCTGAAAATAGCTGGCCGGGCCGCTGGAGAAGATGGATCCCTTCGCCGTGATCAGCTCTTTCACAAACTGATCAAACGGCTTGTTGATTCGGAAGGAATCGCGAATCCAGTTGTGCATCGCCCACATGCGTTGTTCGTCGGAGGCATCGCCGTTGCTGGTGTTTCGCAGCAGGTCAGACCACTTCAAAGTCCACACGGCGGCGTATTGATCGTTGTAGCGATCGAGCTCCGGATTTCCCGTCAGCCCCAGCAACGCGTCGATGAGCTTCTGCCGCTTGACAGGATCCTGATCGGCGACGAATGCTCTCGTCTGGTCGGAGGTCGGCAGCGTTCCGATTGCATCCACAAACGCACGCCGCACAAATGTGGCATCGTCGCATGGTCCCGACGGCGTGATTCCGAGCTCGCGAAATTTGGCAGCCGCAAACTCGTCGACAAAGTTGTTATTCTGCCAGTCTTTCAGATCGGGAGCAGGGCCGTATGGCGAGACAAACATGGCGATGTCGGCCTGGCCTTCGAAACGCACCATGATCGGAGCCTGGCCGCGACCTTCGACCGTGACCAGTCCATCGGCGGTGACGGACAGCACGGAGTCGTCGGTAGAATCGAACCTGGCCCAGCTGGTGACATCTTTCGAAGTGCCATCGCTGTATTCGGCGATGACTCGCAGTTGTTGAGTCTGCTCGGGCGATGCGATTCGTTCTTTCGGCTCAACGGTGATCTTCTTAATCGCGGGTGCGTCGGCCTTTGGTCCGGGAGCTCCGGCTTTCAACCAGGCAAGCAAAGTGTTGTAAGGTGTCGACCCCACGACCAGCTTTTTGCCACCGCCGTGAGCCACCGCCAGAGTTGGCTTCTTCAGAACCAGACTTTCTTCCGGCTGAACCATGGTGACTCGTCGTTGCTGACGATCCCGCACGATGGCGTCGTAGTCCATGTCCGGATCAAAACCGACAACAGAAAGAACGAACCCACCTTTGCCGAACTGACTGGCATGACACGCGCCCGCGTTGCAACCAAGCCGACTGATGATCGGGCGAATATGACTGTCGAAGCCAACCTTTGGCTGTTCTTCAACGCCGCTGACCGTGACAGCAATCGTCTGCGATTGATCCTCGTGTGAGGCGGTGATTGTGGCCATTCCGTTTCCAACGGCCAGCAGTCGACCGGCCGCAGAGACCGTCACGATGTTTTCGTCAGACGATGCGTACTTCACGGCGGTCGTGAGATCAGCCGATTGCTTTCCCACGCTGCCGTCGGCGGAAGCACTTGCGGCCAGAAGCTGGGCTTCGCTGAAGTTGCCAGCCAAAGCGACTCCGGCTGGCGTCACGATCAGTTTGCCGTCTGCGGCGCAGATCGGTGATGTGGGCACAGCAAGAAAGAGCGCCAGATAAAGGCAATGCAGCACGGTGCAGAGTCGACCAGTCACGGCAGGTACTCCGAAGGCGGGATAAAACGGCGGGCTTGAATTATGGGCGTTTCAAAGCCAGTTTGCCAACGGACAACTTGACGATGGCTGAAAATAATACCATTGAGCCGGAGGCGCCAGCCGATACGAAGATAAAGCAAAGCAAGAAATCGGCTAGCGCCTCAGGCTCAGAATTTTGCATCGGCCGACCGATGAACACGATCTACACTGGCACTTCCCGGTTTTCGTGGAGTATGCTGTGAGAGTTCTGCCCTCCGGCAGTTTGCCTGCCATCACTCCCGCCTTTTAATTTGCCTGCACAGGAAACAAAGCCATGTTCGGTTTTGCCCCCCGCAATCTGCATGATTGTGAACGAGTCACTCGCCGCGGCCTGCTGCAGGTCGGAAGTCTGACAGGACTGGGACTCAGCCTGCCAACATTGCTCGCCGCGAATCAGTCGCGAGCCGCAGAATCAGGTTCATCCGGAAGTGCATCTTCGTCTCACAAAGACATGAACTGCATCCTGATCTGGACTCAGGGCGGAACAAGTCACCACGACACATTCGACCCGAAGCCTAACGCACCGGTCAGCGTCAAAGGTGAATTCGGCGTCATCAGCACGGCCGTGCCAGGTGTGCAGTTCACTGAGATCCTGCCCAATATGGCAAGGTCGCTTAATCGTTATGCGTTACTGCGAAGCTGGAATCCGGAGAACGGCAGCCACGGTGTTGCCGATCAATTCGCGATGTCCGGCCGCAAGATGAATCCGTCACTGCATTATCCAACTTATGGATCGGTCGTCAGCTGGCACAAAGGATTTAAGTCGGCGCTGCCCGCGTTCGTGCAGCTCGGCAGTTCGCTGGATCGCCGCTTCGGTGGTGGGTCAGCCGGAATTCTTGGACTGGAGCACAATCCCTTTGAGATACTCGCAGATCCAAATGGCAAAGGTTTCAACGTCCGCGACATCAGCTTTCCAGCTGGCGTGACATCCAATCGAGTCGACCGTCGCAAACGCATGCTGGCGTCCCTGGACACTTTGCAAAGACAAGCCGACGTTCAGGCGGACGCGTTTGATGCGCTGGATGAAAACTTCAAAGCGGCCTTCAACATGATCACCGCCCCGGAGACGAAAGCGGCGTTTCAGATTGAGCAGGAATCTGAAGAGCTTCGCAATAAGTACGGCCGACACAAATTCGGACAAAGCTGCCTTCTGGCTCGCCGCATGATCGAAAGCGGCGTGCGATTTGTGACTGTGACAGACGGCGGCTGGGATACTCATCAGGACAACTTCAAGTCACTGAAAAGCAGTCGCATTCCGCCGATCGATCAGGGTCTGCCCGCCCTGCTGGAAGACCTGGAGACTCGCGGCCTGCTGGACACTACGCTGGTTGTATGGCTGACAGACTTCGGACGCACGCCCGTCATCAACTCAGCCAGCGGCCGTGACCATTGGGCCAGCGCAGGCTTTGCAATCATGGCCGGTGCCGGCATCCCCGGCGGTTCGGTGCTTGGCGCGACGGATGAAGAAGGCGGCCGGCCGATTCGTGATGAATACCTGACGGCCGATCTCGCCGTCACGATTTACGAAAAGCTGGGCATCCCCAGCGACCTGATGGCTCAGGCGCCCGACGGTCGGCCAGTGCGGCTGATCGAAGGTCATCCGATTAAAGAATGGATGTAGAACGCAAAGCCCGCCGGCGGACCGACGGGCATTTGCATTACGATGCGCCAGTCCCTCACTCAGTCCTGAATCGCTTCGACCGCTAACCGCTGGAACTCGGTGCGAAGGTCGGAACCGTCGCCGTTGCCGAAACTTTGCCGAGCCACCAGCATCACGAAGATCATTTCATTCTTCGGATCGATCCAGCCTTGAGTCCCAAACGCACCGCCGTGGCCGTACGAACCGGCCGACAGGCTGGCGGTTGATCCCTGAGGTTCGCGGACGAGGCAGAAGCCCAGTCCCCAGCCGTTGCCCGGAGTGAAGCCGGTTTCCAGTTCACCGGACTGCAGCGAAGTCAACTCCTTCACAGCATCGACGGAGAGAACTCGCTTGCCGTTCAGATCGCCGCCGTTCAAAACCATCTGATAGAAACGAACCAGATCACCGGCAACCGAGTACAAGCCACCGGAAGGATTCGGAGAAGTCTCCGCTGTAACTTCGTACAACCAATGGCTGCCGCGTTCGATGTCTTTCATGTCGGCCGTTGGCTGATACAGCAGAGCCAGATTCCTGAGCTGTTCCTCTGACGGATGAAAAGACGTCTGATTCATCTCCAGTGGCGCGAAGATACGATCTTTCAGGAACTCATCAAACGACTTTCCGGAGACCACTTCGACAACTCGCCCGGCAACGCTCAGGCCTGGACCGTACTGCCACTTCGAACCAGGCTCAAAGACAAGTTCTGATTTGGCCAGTAGCTCCGCGGTATTCGCCAGCGTTCCGACGTTTCGCTGGTCACTGACAAGACCGTTGGTGTGCCGCAGGCAGTCGCGAATGGTGATTTCGCGATCAGGCGTTTTTCCGCCTTTGAGTTTTGTGTCTTTGAACAGCGGAATGTATTTCGAAACGGGATCATCCAGTTTCAGCTTTCCTTCGTCCTGAAGAATCAGCACACTGGCCGCCGTGATCGGCTTGGTCATCGACGCGATCGCAAACACGGTGTCGTTTGTCATGTCTCGACCTGTTGCTATGTCGGCCTTGCCAACAGCGCCGGTGTGAACCACACGGCCTCGTCGAGCCACCAGAGTAACCGCGCCGGCCGTTTGTTTGGCATCGACGAACTCCTGCATGCGAGCATCGATTTTCTTCAGCGAGGTCGCGTCGAGGCCTGACTCCGCGGACACTCCATCGACAATCAGTCCCGCATCATGACTGTCCGCGGTGACCAGTTGATCGACCGGATTTTCGGTCAGAATCAAGCCTCGCCACTGCACTTCCTGCGCGACCTTGTTGGAATGAAGCTGAAGGCCAATCGGACCGGCGACGCAAGTTTCGGGTTTTGGATCCGACCAGTCGGCGACCAGTCGACCATTCACGACATGGCGAATGCGATTTCCGACGGCGAGGATTTCCATACGATTCCAGTCGTGCTGCATTCCAGCTGTTTGAGCAATCCCCAGCGTATCTTTGAGCACGCTGTTGCGACCGAACAGGTCGTAGTATCCGTAAGCGGAGGGATACATCACCAGATGGCCCTGATAGGTGAATGGCCCTTCTTCTTTCTGAATCGCTTTGCCCCAGAATGAAATGCCGGAGTGCATTTCGCTGGTGACCAGGCGGCTTTCGAAGATCAGTCGAAAATTGCGATACGACTTTTTCGTCAGCAGGTAAGTGCTGGACTTTGGAGCGGTCTCGTTGGAGTTTCGTCCGACGATCATCCCGTTTTCCACTGTGAAATATTTGCCGACGTGGCCTTCCCAGCCGTCGAGATCTTTGCCGTTGAACAGGAGAATTGGAGTTTCGCCGGCGGGCAGTTTGGATATTCGCTCAACACTCCAGTCGGCTGCTTTCTGGTCGTCGGCCTGCAGAGGATTAAAATGCAGAACAAACACAGTGATGGCGAAAAGAATCGATCGAACAAGCACGGCATGTCTCCGGTGAGGGGAAGGTCCTGATGGCAGGCGTATTCGCATACCGACTTACAAGCTCGAAGCGCCAGCGAGTGAGCGGCTGAGTGCGGCTGCGAATTCACTTGCTGGCGCTTCGAGCTTGTAGAAATCAGGGGCATGGGAACATTCATGGTATCTGTCCCGCTGAGACGACGCGAGTCCGGCAGCGGACATCAGCATGGCGGCGGTAAATTTCAAAGTGCGATTGGCTCCAGTCGCTGGTGTCAGAATGGTTCATGTTCCGTAATAATGCACCGATCAAACCACTTGCCTGTTGCGTGACACACACGTCGTGATCTTTTGTTGAGAATCCTCCAACATGAGTTTTGACCCGGCCGAAGTTCAGAAAGCGATTCGTCGGTTATCGAAAGCCGATCGGCTTCTGGCGAACGTGATTCGCGACGTGGGACCGTTTGCGTTGAAGACAGAACCTGGAGGCTATGATGTGCTGGTGCGGTCAATTTTGTCGCAGCAGATATCAACCGCAGCAGCGAGAACGATTCGCACGCGTCTGCAGGAGTTACTGCCCTCACAGAAAATTGCAGCCAAAGCGATCGACGCCTTGAGTGACGAACAGTTGCAGTCCGTGGGAATTTCGCGGCAGAAACAAAGCTACCTGCGCGATCTGACTCGGTGCACTCTCGACGGCACCATCAACTTTCGAACGATCGTCTCGCAGCCAGATGAAGACGTGATTGAAACACTGACTCAGATCAAAGGCATCGGCCGCTGGACGGCTCAGATGTATCTGATGTTTTCACTCGGGCGCCCGGATGTCTTTGCAGTGGGCGATCTGGGGATTCGGAACGCGATGATGCGGCTTTATACTCTGGAAGAAAAGCCGAAGCATTCTGATCTGGAAGCAATCGCAGGCATCTGGGCTCCGCACCGCAGTATTGCGTCATGGTATCTTTGGCGATCACTGGAACATAAAGTTGTTTAGTGGATCGTCCTCCTGCGGCCGGATGAAGGATCAAGAGTGAAATTGTCCGACCTGAGACAGGTCGGGCTACAGCATCACCCACGAGTCTCTGCTTTGCGAAGCGGGCGGTCTTCGGATAGCTTGGGCGTTCTTAAGAATCCCACTCTGTTCCGCGAGGAGAGCTTTAGATGAAATCCCTGATTGTTACCGTTGCCACCGTCACCGTTCTTGCCTTGGGAGGCACATGCCTCCACGCCGCTGAACCCATGAAGGCACTTATCGTTGATGGCCAGAATAATCACGCGGTCTGGCCAGCGACAACAAAGATGATGAAGGCGTATCTGGAGCAAACGAAGCACTTCACGGTCGATGTGGCTACCACCGCTCCTCAGGGAACCGATCCGAATTTCAAGCCGGACTTCAGCAAGTATTCCGTCGTCATCAGCAACTTCGGCCACGGAGCTGCACCATGGCCGGACGAAACAAAGAAGGCTTTCGAAGAATATGTGAGCCACGGCGGCGGCTTTGTTGTGGTACACGCTGCGGACAATTCGTTTCCCGAATGGCCAGCCTACAACGAAATGATCGGACTCGGCGGCTGGGGCGGACGAACAGAAAAAGACGGGCCGTATGTTTATGTGAATGCAGACGGCAAAATCGTTCGCGATGAAACGCCCGGCAACGGCGGCAACCATGGGGCTCAGTGGGAGTTCCCGGTTGTGGTTCGCGACAAGGAACATCCGATCGTCAAAGGTATGCCGGTCGAATGGATGCACGCTCAGGATGAACTCTACGACAAGCTGCGAGGCCCCGCGAAAAACATGCAGGTACTGGCCACCGCTGAATCTCAGGTCACGGGTCGACATGAACCCATGCTCTTTACAATCAACTATGGCAAAGGCCGCGTCTTCCACACGCCGATGGGCCATGCCGAATACTCACAGGAGTGCGTTGGTTTCATCACAACGCTGCAGCGCGGCACCGAATGGGCAGCGACTGGAAAAGTCTCGCTTCCAATCCCTGCCGACTTTCCATCGGCCGACAAAGTCAGCAGCCGCAAGTTTGCCGAATAGTTGCCGAGCAGGTCATCGCAACGCTGCGTGGTAAGACATCAAGGCCCGTGCGCGCAGCAAAGCTTTTGACGAACACACTCGCAACACCAGCGGCATCAGGATGCACCGCCGAAGTGTGTCCGTGTTCCGGCGAAATTCTCTTCTCTCACAGGTAGCGGCGCGCTCCTATGCCCTGGCTGCAAAACTACGATCCGCTCAATTCGCAGGCTCTGTCGACCATGGTCGCGGCCCTGCCCATTGTCGTGCTGCTGGGGTTACTGGGCTGGGGGCGTGTAAGCGCCCATGTGGCGGCGGCAGCAGGATTATTGACGGCCATCGTTGCTGCCATCGGTGTCTTTAAGATGCCCGTGAGTGCAGCGATGGCGTCGGCTCTGGACGGTGCGGCGTATGGTCTGTTTCCGATCGGATGGATCGTTGTCATGGCGATTTTTCTGTATGCCCTGACTGTGGAAACCGGGCACTTCGATGTGGTAAAAAGATCAGTCGCCTCATTGTCGCCTGACCGAAGGATTCAGGCACTGCTGATTGCATTCAGCTTTGGCGCCTTCGTCGAAGGGGCTGCTGGGTTTGGAACCCCTGTCGCGATTTCATCAGCCCTGCTGATTGGCGCCGGATTCCCTCCCTTGCAGGCAGCCGGGATGGCGTTGATCGCCAACACGGCGCCGGTCGCCTTCGGTGCGCTGGGAACACCTATTAAAGTTCTGGCCGATACCTCGGGCATTGACGAAATGCTGCTTAGCAAAATGGCCGGACGACAACTGCCATTCTTTTCCCTGCTGATTCCGGCGTGGATGGTTTGCACGATGTCTGGCTGGCGAGGATTTGTCGGAGTCTGGCCGGCTGTTCTGGTTTGTGGTGGCAGTTTTGCCGCCGTGCAGTTTTATACGTCCAATTACCTCGGTTCGCGGCTGGTGGATGTTGCTGCCGGACTGGCGTCGCTGATTGCCCTGACCCTGTTTGTCAAAATGTGGCAGCCACGATCGATCTGGACATTCAAGAATGCAACGGCCGATAACAGCGAAGGCGATGATTCCCGCACCACTCCTGCAGGAGCAGCGAATCACTCAGCGGTATCAGAAGCCACGACACCGCATGTGGATAGTCCGCGATCCGTAATTTCCGCCTGGGTTCCATGGTTCCTGCTGTCAGTCTGCGTGTTTGCCTGGGGCCTGAAGGACGTCAAAACTTTCATGGATGATCACACAATGATCAAGCTGGAAGTTCCCGGCCTGCATCAGCAGGTTCAGCGAAATCAGGAAGTGTCTACGGATAACAAACCTGAGGCCGCTGAGTTCCGGATCAACTGGTTGTCGGCCACGGGCACATCCATCTTCACGGCGGCCGCCCTGTCGGCACTCTGGATGGGTGTTCGGCCCGGCCCCTTCGTTCTCACCTTTCTGCGCACGTTTTATCAGATGCGTTACGCGCTGCTGACCATCTCTCTGATGCTCGCAGTTGCCTACGTGACGCGTTACAGCGGAATGGACGCGACGCTGGGACTGGCGTTTACCAAAACCGGCGTTCTCTACCCTTTCTTTGCCGCGATGCTGGGCTGGCTGGGCGTCGCGCTGACAGGCTCCGATACATCTGCGAATGCATTGTTTGGAAGTCTGCAGCGGATCACAGCCGAACGACTGGGCCTGGACCCTGTTCTGATCTGTACGGCCAACAGCACAGGCGGTGTGATGGGCAAAATGATCGACGCTCAGAGCATCGTTGTTTCAGCCGTGGCAACCAAGCAAACCGGCAACGAAGGACAGATCCTGCGGTTCGTGTTCTGGCACAGCGTCGCTCTGGCCTGCCTGATGGGCCTGCTCACCCTGGCTCAGGCCTATTGGCTCGACTGGATGGTGCCGGGTTAGACGAACAACGGCTGGCAAACTTCTCGCAACGGTCACCGCTGCAGAACAATGGCCGGAAAAGCTCTCTGGTCGAAAGTCACTTCGGGTCGGGAACTCGATCGTCAGGAACTCCGGCCAAAGCGGCTCCAGCGAAGATTTTCTTTTGGTCTGCTGAAAAACTACTATTTCCCTGCCCGCACCACAATGCTGCGTCCGCTGTCTGCGGAGTCCACTGAACCCCGCTTGATTTTCTTCCCACTGAGTATCCCATATGCGACGCGCCGGCTTGCTGACCATCCTGCTGATCATGCATTCTGTATCGACAGTCCAGGCACAGGCAGGCAATCTCACCGAACAAAGTCAGACGATCTCTATGTTACGCACGACCCCGGAGGCACAAGGTGTCTCTTCGCAGGAAATCCTATCCTTTATCGAAGACGTGGACACGCATGTCGACACGATGAACAGTTTCATGCTCGTGCGCCATGGCCATGTTGTCACGGAAGCCTGGTGGACTCCGTACGACGCGAAGACTCCACATGTCCTGTATTCATTGAGCAAGAGCTTTACTTCGACGGCCGTGGGGATGGCCGCAGCGGAAGGAAAACTGAGTATTGATGATGAAGTGCTGAAGTATTTTCCGGAGGACGCACCAGCTGAACCGTCAGCCCACCTGAAGTCGATGCGAGTGCGTGATCTGCTGCGGATGACGACCGGCCATGCGACTGAGCCCTCGATGTGGCGGGATGAACCCGATTCTCCGCTAAACGGGTCCGCGTGGACGAAGAAGTTTCTGCATCATCCCGTGGCGTTCAAACCGGGGAGTCTGTTTGTCTACAACACTCCGGCCACTTATATGCAGTCAGCCATCGTGCAGAAGGTGACGGGGCAAACGGTGCGGGACTATCTGATTCCAAACCTGTTTGAACCGCTGGGCATCGAGACACCGCACTGGGTCAGCAGTCCGGAGGGAATTTCTGCAGGCGGATACGGTCTGTCCGCAAGAACGGAAGATCTGGCAAAGTTTGGACAGCTTTATCTTCAGAAGGGTCAGTGGAACGGAACGCAGCTGATCCCGGAGGAGTGGGTTTCTGAAGCGACAGCCCGGCAGACTTCAAATGGTTCAGACCCGGCCAGTGACTGGAGCCAGGGCTATGGATATCAGTTCTGGCGATCGCGTCACAATGCCTTCCGAGGCGATGGAGCATTCGGTCAGTATCTGCTGGTACTTCCGGAAAAAGATGCAGTCATCGTGATCACGAGCGGTGTGAAAAACATGCAGGATGTACTGAATCGAGTCTGGGAAAAATTGCTGCCGGCCATCAAGCCGGCCGCTCTGCCAGAGAACGAAGCCTCCCAGACGGCACTGCAGGCCCGAATCTCCTCGTTAACTGTGAAACGACCTTCCGGTTATTCCACATCGCCCGTGGCTGACACTGTCGCCGGTCAGTGGTTTACGTTTGCACCCAATGAACTCGACATCAAAGCGGTCTCGATAGATCTTCAGACCGACAATTCCACACTGATCGTCCGCACCTCAAAAGGCGAAATCCGAACACCATTTGGATTCATGACATGGGGGAAGCCGGCCGAGGGGTTTGCTGTCGGAATGAATCGATTCATCAGCGTCCCCGAAAAGCCACTCATTGCCGCCAGCGGAGCCTGGACATCAGAAAACGTGTTGACTCTCAAACTTGTGGCATATGAGACCCCGTTTTACACTACGCTGACGATGCAGTTCGACAACACTCGTCTTCTTATTGACGCCGAACAAAATGCTGCATTCGGTCCAACAAAACTGCCCCAGTTGATCGGGGAACAGGACCTGCGTTGACGCAGCCGACGTTCGAGGGTGTTGTCTAAAATCCCGAAGAGTAGACTGGGATCTTCTCGCACGTTTCTTTCCAGAAACCCATCAATGTCACAGGATCAAAGAGGACTTGGCGAAGCACTCATCGGTGACGGGCGACCGCTGATTATGCTTTGCGCAGTCTGTTTAGGCCTGTCCGGATGTTTCGCGATTTTTCAGTCCATGACAGGCCACTTTCTGCCACACGATGTTGCTTATCTGCAGATGCAACCTGACGAGTTGTGTGGAATCAATGAATGCCGAATTGTGCATTTTATGATCCATGACCGAATCAGTTTCGGTGGCGCATTGGTGGCCATTGCAATGCTGTATCTGTGGCTCGCTGAGTTCCCGTTGCGGCACAGAGAACTTTGGGCATGGTGGACACTCGTCGTCAGTGGCGTGGCGGGCTTCGGTAGTTTTCTGACCTATCTCGGCTATGGATATCTCGACACCTGGCATGGAACAGCGACACTCGTATTGCTGCCCTGTTTCAGTATGGGACTCTGGATGCAGCGTCCAAAGCAGGACTTCTGGACGACTCAAAAGTGGTCAGCCATACTTCATCCGGCTGCTGGCACAACATGGCAAGGCCGCGCGGGTCTTGGCCGATTCCTATTGGTTGTTACAGCATTCGGCATGATCGGAGCGGGATTGACGATCCAATTTCTTGGCATGACAAGCGTGTTCGTGCCGACAGACCTTGCCTTCATGGGAATTGACCGTCAACAACTGAATGCGATCAACCCACGACTGATTCCTCTGATTGCCCACGATCGCGCAGGGTTTGGCGGCGCAGTCACAACGGCGGGGATGCTGACACTGGCGAGCGTCTGGTACGGGAATCCTTCTCGCTCGCTTTGGCAGGCTCTGGCCATTGGCGGTGTATTCGGGTGGAGCGCCGCGGTTCTGGTGCATCCGGCGATTGGTTATACAGACCCGATTCATCTGGCCCCCGCCGTCACCGGCGCATTTTTCTTTTTCGTCGGCCTTGGGCTGACTCGAAGCAGAATGTTCCTCAATTGAGGAAACACGGTATGACCACGACAAAACCGTGTACGGTTACTGCCGATGCGGATCGTTTACCGACTCTAACGGAATTGGGGCGTGATTTACTGCATGTTTCATCTGTGCGACGTGCGATGACCATCGGCTTGCCATTCCTCGCCATGGCAGGTTATGCCATCTTTTCCAGCATGGGTTGGTGGCCTGTCGCGGTGATCGCGGTGATGGCATTGTGTTTCATCACTTATGGCTCGACGTCTCACGATCTTGTGCATCAGACACTTGGGTTGCGACGCAGTTGGAATCAATTCTGGCTGAGTCTGATTGAACTGCTGTCGCTGCGAAGCGGCACCGCTTACCGACTTTCGCACCTGCATCACCATCAGCATTTGCTGGAGAGCTCCGACATTGAGGGCTCGGCGGCACACATGTCACTGATCGCAACTTTGCTTTGTGGCCCGACACTCCAGATCCGCCTGTGGATCTGGGCCTGGAAAAATCATCCTCACCATCGCAAACAACTTCTGCTGGAAGCGACTGGCGTTTTCGTTCTGGCCTGCAGTGCTGGAATTGCAATGTATTGGACCATTGTTCCCCTCGTGTATGCAGTTCTCGTAGTGGCCGGGAGTTGGGTGTTTCCGCTGGTCACCGTATTTATTCCCCATAACGCTGAAGGCCAGACACCGCTCACACAAACGAGGTTATTTCGAGGCATATGGGCACGGCTGTAGCCGTCCATTTCTCCGTGAATCCCCATCGTCGGCGTTTTCGTTACGCGGCTTTGGGGATTGGGATCAGGTTTTTGAGCCGTGATTCAGTGGGCGGATCGAGGCCGCAGTTTTTCGCGAGCCGAGAG
>QWOO01000018.1 GCA_003669615.1 Planctomycetota bacterium | reverse complement strand
TTGGCCGAAAAATTCCGCGTCGAAATGCGATGGTTCAGTTCCTCTACGATCGACAGCGCGACGACGGTGGCTTTGTTGAGATCGCTCCGATGAAGCGCAGCGGGACCAATCCGACCGCCGCCGCAGTCGCCTTGCTGAATCAGCTGAACGGCATGGAAGATGACATCACAGAGGATGTGACCGGATTTCTCACCGACGTTGTCAGTGCTGAAGGTGGCTTTCAGGCGAACACTCGCATTCCCTTCGCCGACGGACTCTCCACTTTCACAGGACTGCTGACGGCTCAGGATCTGCGCCGGCGAGATCTCATTTCACCGGACAAAATTTTGAACTGGGTCGGCACGTCTCTGGAACTTCCCAGTGGCGGCTTTCGAGGTGCAAGCTGGGATCAGCAGGCCGACGTGGAATATTCGTTTTATGGCCTCGGGATTCTCGGCCTGCTCTACGCCTCCGGCGACGAATAATCGTTCAGCAAGTGAACGGCCTGTTCTTGCCACGGCCTGTTACTGCAAAGACTTCAGGCATCGGACCTGTGGGTTTGCGAGTAGGTTAACGAGGAACAGCCATTCTTCTAAACTCACGGTCAAAGCTCTCCTACCAGCCTTTTGCCGAATGCGACCGCTCTACGAACCTCTGTTTCCCCACATCGATTGTGATGGTCCTGTTAATCCATAGTCTGCCGTGTCTGCACGCCGGGCAGGCCACAGAGGACGATGTTTTGATCGATGGCGTTCAGGAAGTCGTAAACGACATCGAACTGGCCGATGCCAATCCTGACTGGTGGGCGCTCATGGATGTGAGCGCGTGGACCGGTCGCAAGCTGACTGTAAAAGTTGACCGACTGCTGGAAGATTCACAGGCGCTGCAGTCCATCACTCTGACGGATTCTGAGGGCGGCGGCCAGTCGTTCTATCAAGAGCCGCTGCGAGCCCAGTTTCATTTTTCGTCCCGCCGAGGCTGGAATAACGACCCGAACGGGCTGGTGTTCTTCAATGGCGAATATCACCTGTTCTACCAGCACAATCCCTACGGCTGGTCGTGGGGAAATATGCATTGGGGCCATGCGACCAGCCGAGATCTTGATGACAAAAAGCGAAGCCCAAATGGGTGCTGACAGCAGCGGATGGCCAATATGCAGTTGGCACGTTTGACTGAACCACGTTCACGGCCGAACGACTCGATTGCCCGGACATCGCGGTCGCGGTTTTTACGCGGCTCAGACATTCAGTGATATTCCCAAGTCGGATGGCCGACGCGTCCAGATTGGCTGGCTGCAAACGCCAACCGTGGGCATGCCGTTCAATCAGGCGATGACAGTTCCTTTGGAGTTGCAGCTCATCACAACGCCGGACGGTCCACGCCTGCGTACAACGCCCGTACGAGAGCTGAAAAGTTTACGTTCGTCGTCGCAAACATGGACATCACTGAAACTCGTGTCGGGCGATAAGAACCCGATCGAGGAATTGGGAACAGAACTGATCGAAGTCCAGGCAGAATTCCGGCCGGGAAAAAACACCGTCGCCACGTTTCAAATTCGCGGCGGACTCATTCAGTATGACGCGGCCAAACAGGAACTGGACGTCAATGGCCATCGCGTCTCAGTGCCTTTCCAGGATGGAAAGATGGATCTGACGATCCTGTGCGATCGAACCTGCTTTGAAATCTTTGCCGGTAACGGTCTGGTGTACGTGCCCATGCCGTTTCAACCAAAGGCCGACGACGTTTCGCTGATTCTGAATGTCAGCGGTGATGCGGTCGATTTCGAACGGCTGGAAGTTCACTCGCTGAAGTCCGCGTGGAACACGCCGACCCCGTGACCTACAGCTGTTCGCGAGCTTTCGCGCGTTCTACGGCTGCAGCGATCTCTTTCTCAATCTCGGGCAGAGGTCGCAGCGGATTGGATGAGTTCTCGACGGCGACAACTTGATTTGTCGCCGGATCCCAATGCACGGGGCCATACTTTCCCGGTGCCGGATTGCCGGTCAGGATATGGCCCAGAGCGTCGCCTTTGTTGTAATGCCAGAACTCGAATGGAAAATGCATGAAGCCGTGCGATTCCATAACAGCTGTGATCGCAAGACGGTTCTGCACGAATTCCGGTTCGACGAATGGCGAACGCATCGGCGTGCGCTCGCTCATTTCCAGATAAGGATTTCCTCGCCAGACTTCCGTACCGTCGTCACGCCGAAAGACAGAAATATCAATCGCTGATCCCGACATATGAGTTCCCACTTTGGGAACATTGGCGATCAAAACGGAACCGCGTCGAAAGACCAGTTCCACAGGCGGAATGACGCCGCCCACTTCCCAGATACATTTCTTCAGGATGGCGTCAAACAATTCGGCCTTGCTGCCCAGTTGCTTCTGCATCGCGAGTGATCGATAGCCATCTTCTACTTTCAGGATCCAGCCGCGTTCGTTCATCTCGCGACCAATCGCAAGAACATCACGGACCAGATTTTCGCGGATGTAGAAGACTCGATCCAGTTCGCCGGCGATCTTCGAAGTGGAGAACTGAATTTCTACGCCATCCGCAGCGACAGCATCAGGCAGCGAGGCAAATCCTTCGCCGCATTCTTGAACATCAAAGGCCATGATCTTCTGGACGAGTTCGTAACCCTGCTCCATCTGGTCGGCCCAGTAAGCGCGGGCGGATGTCTGGCTGTCGTTCGCCATAGAAAGTGCTCTTTCGAAAGGCAGGGCAATGACTCGCAGGAATCGGCGAAGTGGCAGCGTAACGGTCGCGTGTCCTGTCGCCAATCCAACCGTTGCAGTTCTCGCATCGGCTACAGAATCCGGCACTCAAAGATGCCATCACTTTCGCCGCACAGAACCGTTGCGTTCACGGCTGCCGTGATATAAGCGTGTGATCTCTCGGAATTCACCTGCTGAAGCCTTGATGGCCGCCCAGCTATTCCATCGGAATCTCAATGGGATTCTCGCTCAGGTCGCTCATTGACGACTTCGATTTGCTGGCCCCTGCAGTTTCCTTTGAGGCGGCAGGCTGGGCAGCCTTTTTGTCACCCTTGAAGTACACAACGCCGCCATGTTCCTGCGTTTCCACAGGTGCCGGCAAAAGTATGCTCAGGTCCTCGGCGGCGGCATGAACGTGCTGCGAAGGATTCGACTTAGGCTTGGTTGAGGACTCAGGTCCAAAATGCAGAGTGCCTGTTTCGTCGCGTCGAGTCTGCTTCGGCGGTACGACATCGCCGGGTGTCATATCCATCCCCGGAGAAAGTGAGGCCGAACGAGCAGCCGGCTTTCCATAAGAGTGGAGTGTCAAATTGCCTTTTGGCTTTTCAACGGAAGTTCCGCTGGCCTGCACGATACCCGAAACAATTTCGTCAGAGTTATCTGTGTAGTGAGCCTGCTGAATTCCGCCTGATGGATCCACCAGGAACTGACGTGCGATTTCCATTCGGAGAGATTTACGAAGTTCCAGACGCGTTCCGTCTGCCTGTGGCATCGAGATTTCGTCAATCACCCACGCCGTGTTTTCGCGAAGCAAAGCCACCGTGACTGCTGGATTGCCGGGTTCCGCCAATTCAACGATCGCCCGTTGCTCATCAGCCCGCGATCTTTGCACAGGTTGCTGAAGCAGCTCGGGAACTTGATCGAACTGGCCTGGCAGCGTTGTCATATTGCTCCAGACAAGTCGATTGAAATCGGTTGAACTGATTCGTTTGACGGAATCCAGATCCCCCGTTTTCCAGGCATGTGCCAGTTCGATAACGGGAACGCTGAGCATCACCTGTGTCTTCAGTGACGCTACAGTGGCCGCCGCATCGGGATACTGAACGTCTTCAACTTTCAGACTGCCGTTTTCATCTCGCAACAGGACAATGCAAATTTTTCCGCTGGCGGAAAGGAATTCCAGCTCGGTGACTTCACCGACAACTTTGCTGGATTGCAGAGTCATGTCGCCTGCCGGAATTCCAGTGAGCGGCAACAGCGAAACAAGAGTCGGGTCGATTCGATCCCATGAGGCTTCTGAGAGAGAACGAGCGGAAGTCTGCCGCAGTATCGGCAGGTCTTTTGTCTGAAGTGCTGACAGAAACAGCATGGCCCGCGCGGGGGCGGTAAATGCTGAACGCAGATTTCTCTGCTGCTGTGTCTGTCGATCGTAGATAGTCACGTCGGCAATAATAAACTCCGCTTCGACAGTAACATTCGCCGGACGCTTACGATCGTCTTTGGCGTTGGCCACGTCGTGCGTTGTCAGATCGATTCGCACGATCGCCTCTTTATCAGGAATCATGACCGTCAGCTGGCCGGCAAACGACTGAATTTCGAAATCGTCCGGAGCATGGTCGGCTGCCGGCATCGGGATCAGCGACAGATCGCCCACACTCAATGAACTCTGGAAGAACTTTGGTTCTGTGTGCTTCTTCAGCAGAGTCAGATCCTGCTTGTTGTAAGCCGTCAGAAAATCAGTCACGGAGTTCATCGCTCGTGCCTGACGCAAAATCGATCCAGGGTGATCGGCCGATTTTCGATTAACCACTTCAATGTCTGCCACCAGCCACTGTTCGTCCTGGCGGGCAACCTTCAGCAACAGAAAGCCGTTCTTCGAAGGCATCTTGACGACCGCATCCGATTCATTCATCTGGGCCTGTGGACGGCGGGCCATTTCACTTTCGCATTCTGCGGAAACTCTAGCAATCATCTGTTGCAACCACGGTTCGGGCAACTTCTCCAGAGGGGTTCGAAGTTCTGTTGACAGTGCCTGCAGAACGGCTGTGCGTTCCGCTCCCTGCCACGTCTGAAGGAATTCTCGAATGGTCAACAGCAGGTCCATGACTTCGACAGACGATTTGGTGGCTCGAGTGCCTTTCTTCTGCTGCCGAAGCATCACATCATCAACCGTCCAGCGACGTTTTACTTCATCGCGAACAAGGATGAATTGATACTTGGTGCCTTCTTCAGACTTCGCCACAGTTTCAAACTGAGTCGGGCTGATCTCTTTGCTTTCGACAATTTCCAGGTCTGTCTTCGGGAGACTTAAAATCTCCAGATCCTTGTACGAATCTTTAGCACGCATAGCGCGCTGTTCAAATCGAGTGGAAATCACTTTGCGAAACGCGGCTTCGTTATCTTCGCCGAGTGCATCTGTGAATTGCGTGATGATTCTCTGCTCGGTCCCATGACCATCCATGATAGACGGCTTCAGACTGGATGTTTTCAGCATCGCCGTATTCAGCAGCGAACTCGAACAGCCGGCAAGCGTGACGCTCAGGCAGCAGGTGAGCAGAACAACAGGTTGGAATGGCATAGTTCGGAGCATTGGAGACTCCTGTCAGCGGTCGAAACCTGCAGCTCGTAGCAAGCGGCAGTGTGGTTGACCAGACAGAGAACCGAGGAAGAAATGCAAGCATGCTCGGCAGCAGAACGCAGCCTTACGCAGCTTGAATCGGAGGGAACAAAGACAGGTAGTAGATCTTGTTTTCCATTCCATCCTTTTCCACGCCACGCGCAGATCAGGAGGGACGATGGCGGTTGTCGCAATTCCCGAGAAACGGGTCAACAGGCGGCCATGACCTGAGACGTGTGGTACTCAAAACTTGTTGTCGACCGATCACTCTTTTCGGCGTTTTTAGCAGCGTTCCGCGGTATTCGGTCGATTGCACAACATTCCCGAAGACAGCTGCGGCAGGACTTGCCGAAGCGTCCAGTGACAAAGCCCGTTTTTATGGGGCGTTGCAAGGCTGATTGGTCGTTGCCCATTCGCGGCGGAATCGCTTCACGGGTTGTCCTCCGCAGAGTTTGATTCCGACGTGATCGCTTGCCACGGAGTTTCGATCGAGGCTGCCAGCTTTGCAGCAAGAGAAAGCTGTTCGTCTTTCCGAGCCGGGTAGCCGACAATGTCCGCGTGGTTGGCATTGCTGCGTGGAATCGGGCTCGCGACAACACTTAATGTTTGAATGCAGCACGAACTGGCTCGAATATCGGCTCGACCAATCAACGTTTTGCCTCGCTGTGCGGCGACCTGCTGACCGATGCTCCAGGTTTCTTCGAGTGTTGCGCGCGATGTCGATTGACGGACAATTCCACTCGTTTGTATGGCAAAAATAACTGCGGCCGCACTGTCCCGTCGGCACGCACTTCATTGCCGTTCACGATGAATCGAGTCAGCAACTCTTCGCCTTCGACTGGCGGCACGGGAGTCAAATCAATCATCCGCAAACCATGCCGATCCAGTAGAGAAGCGTTGGCGGAAACTGATCGGCAAGCTGGCACGAGCCGCGTGGGTCTTCGGAATCAATCAATGCGGCCCAATATAATGTTCCTGTGCCGCTGATGCTGGTTGTCAGCAGACGTCGCGACGCCCGGTACCATTCGAAGTTGATTTGACCATCAGGCTCCGGTGAAATGACCGGCAGCGGCGTGTCATTCGGCAGAAGTTCCAGCAGCCGGCGTGCAATCGCATGTGTTTGCATCCCGATCGGTTCGGCGTCTTCGTTATCCCAGCCCGGTTGACTGCACTGCTGATAGAGTTCGTCAACTTTCTGAAGCAAAGCCGATCGATCTGAATCGAATCCAGGAACCGGTTGCGAATCACGGACGATGATCTCTACGCTGTGTCCCACCATCGATCTCAGTTCCGGCACGTGCAGCGTTTCCGAGTCGAGGTTTCTTCTAAACGTGATGGTTGACATGATGTTCCTCTCTGCATCTCTGCATGAATTCGCTGGAATCAACGACTGATGATACCAGAAGCTGCAAACGGACCTGTATCCCCAACTCTTCAAAATCTTTCTCAATCGACGCGGCAAACGTGACTGCGTCGGTCTGTCTGCGTGGCACTGGGGAAAGTGCATATCGAGTAGGGTGAGTCGGGGTGGCTAAACCTCGACTCAGCCCTCTCACAGAACCGTACGTACGGGACCGTATACGGC
>QWOO01000090.1 GCA_003669615.1 Planctomycetota bacterium | reverse complement strand
CGAGGACTTCAGTTTGAAATGGAACTGATCGATATCCAGCAGCTCAACGACCGCCTGTTTGCCGGCGACTTTGATGTTGCCAAGACGAGCTTTCATGCCGCACTTATGCTGGCGAAGGACACCATCGTGTTACCGTCGGGATCGGCGCTGGGTTTTGGAGTTGGACCGCTGCTGTTGTCGGCTCATGCCGGAGAGCAGCCAGCTTCTGTGAGCCAGGTCACTTTGTGTCCTGGCCGCGACACAACGGCCGCTCTGCTGTTTCAACTCTTCTACCCCCACTCGACGCAAATTCAGCATGTCGTATTTTCAGATATCATGCCAATGCTTCAGTCGCGTCGCGCTGATTTCGGAGTCTGTATTCACGAGGGCCGTTTTACATGGCAGGCTGAAGGGCTTGGGTTTGTTGAGGATTTGGGAACACGTTGGGAACGCGAGACGTCCTGCCCACTTCCACTGGGCGGCATTGTTGCTCGGCGCTGTCTGTCGCACAACGTTCTTGCAAATGTCCAGGCTGTCATTCATGACTCGCTTCAGCTTGCATTACGAAATCGAGAACTTCCCCTGCCGACAATGCGACGGTATGCGCAAGAGTTTAATGACGATGTGCTGATGCAGCATGTGGATCTCTACGTAAATGACTGGACCGTGGACCTTGGCACAGTCGGGAAAAATGCTCTGCAGCAGTTGTCGCAGCGTGCACAGTCAATTGGACTCGTGCCTCTCGATGCGCCGGACCTTCAGATCTTCGCGGCACACTGAGCTAGCCAAAGATATTGGCTATTGCAGAGTCGTCAGATCCAATGATTCGCCCGACACTATCGACTTATAGAACTTTGCGGCTTCTTCACAATTCGACGGAACTGACTGACCCGCTGAAAGAGCATTAAGGTTCCTTGCTGACACGAAATGAACCGCATGCAGGCCGATCACCTCGGCGACTGACCCGGTCACAACGATCGCCGTTCCTTCGTCAATTCCGATGCCCAGAAGTTTTGGGTGGCGCTGAATGACTGTGAGAAGATCGCGTTGACGTGATCGCTGAGTAAAATGCTGATCGATCGCGACGCCCGGCAAGAATCCAAAACCGCGTTCATATCCCTCCGCCATCATTACGGTGTTTCCCAGTGGATGGCCGCGGACGAGGAACTCACCCTGAATTGTCGCACCCGCTGAACTGCCACCGATTACGCCACCTCGCCGCAGGACGTCACGAAACAATTCAAGGGCTGGTGTCTCTTCATAGGCGTCTACAAAATTCCATTGGCGACCGCCCCCAAACCAAACACCTGTAGCCTCTTGAATCGCTGTACGAAACTCTTCGGTCGCAACCTCTGCACCACGTTGATCCAGCACAACGACACTTTCGACGCGATCTGCTTTGAGGAAACGGGGGACCTCACGGCTTGTTTCTGACCGGGGAACACCTGTGGGAAGCACCACAATTTTTGCTTTGCGTCCTCCTGCAAGAGTCAGAAAACGCTCAACGATTTCCGGCGGCATGGTGCCACCTCCGACGATCATAAGAGATCCGTGCCGGACCTTCGGGATTCCCAGCGTGGTTTCACCTGGATCAACACCAAAACTCCGCTGTCGGGCGGCGCGGCGAAGTTGAGTTAAATCGACCGTGTCGCCCGCTGACAGAAGTTGCACCTCTGCGTCCCGATAGGATGCCTTCGCCAGCACAACCGATGCACCGCCCTGCCCCACGACTTTCAGAGTACGCTCGGTCACAATCAACGCCGTGGCCTCATCGATCCCCAGTCCAAAGCAATTCGGATGATCGTTGATGGCAGCCTGGAGTCGAACCAGCCGATTGCGTTCAGTAAAGTGCTGATCGATGACAGCGTCGGGCAGCAGGTCCCAGCCAACAGCAATTTGGGGCTGCTCCTGGCCGGAAGCAATCATCACTTTGGACATGATCGCCGCACCTGCGGATGTTCCAGCGACTACACCGCCACGTTCGAGCAATTTCTGCAAAGCCGCTGCCACGTTCGAGCCGACGAATGAGTCCGCGAGTAATGACTGCTGACCTCCGGGAATCCAAACGGCGTTGCACTGCTCAAGAGCCTGCATTGTTGCCTGTACCTGCTCCGATTTCGGTAATGCGGAACTGATGCTGATCGCGTTTGTGATGCCGTGTTCTGCAAGCCATGCTGTAGCGGATTCGGCAGACGCCTGAGGATTCTCGGAAGCCCCGGCGAGGATCACGATTGGCTGATTGTTTTGTGATTCCTTCAGCAGCAACGGAACAGAGTCCGGAATTTCTCCACCACCCACAAGGACCAGAGTGCCACGGATGCCGTCGGGTTGAATTGGCTCGGAAAACCTGGACTCGGCGGATTGCATGCGGGGCAGCCCAAATCCAATTGTGCCAATCAGCAAACCAACAATCGGGATGGAACGCCTCATTGAAGATTACTCACATCAGACTTGGAACAACGCTTTCTGTGGGCCAAAGAAGTGTGCCCATTGCGTGAGGCAATCACAACGCAGCAAATGCGAGTTTTCCGGAAACCAGATACTCGCACACAAGTCCACAGTACTGAGGCATCGTCGGCTTGTGTGCGGTTGTTTCGCAGCATTGGCGACTGGAGCCGTGTTCGTTATCGGCGTTGCCATTGAGCGTAGGGAACCGGGCCTAGAAACGCCTGATTCTCGAGCGGCGCGTTCTTACCCAGTTCGCTGATGGCAGGAGTGAAGAACAGGAATACCGCATGAGCCAGCAGCAGAGGCAGCATGGCAAGTCGAATTCCCCAATGCACAGTGCGCCAGGCCGGCTGCTCTTTCGTCATTCCGCGGTGATAAGCTCGGGCCACGAGAATGCGGGCCGGGTAGGTCAGGATGATAAAGAATGGCGTCAGCACCAGCATTGCATCAGCTGGCAGCAAACGAATCTTGGCGAGATACAACGGAAACGTCATTGCGTACATCAGAATGGTCGTCAACATCCATGCGACAGGAGCATTGCGAATGATTCGTCGTGCTGCGCGGACTTCAAAGATCGCTCGGAAACGTCCGGTCACTGCCTGATGGACTTGCAGCAGCGGCAGCCAGGCCGTCACGGGAATCATCAGGATCACGCCCAAAAATGAGGCCACTCCGTACAGTGGTGCGGTTCGACCTGGAGCTGAATACGCAACCAGCAGGCCGGCCGGAATCAGTAGCCAAAGAACAGCACCGGTGAACGCCTTAAATCCAGCCCAGAAATGTTGCCAGGGTTTAACGACATCCAGAACCTGGTCCAGCCCGGTAGACATTTCGGCTCGCCCTGCACTGGTCAGAACTTTCCGAAGAAACCAGGACACGTTTTTGATCGGCCTCAGAAAGCAGCCCGGAGTGCCGCCGCGAGCGATTGCGAGGATCAGATGCGTAGCGATCACCGTCTGCAGAATGCGAAGGTTAAGCGCCATCTGTCCAACTCTTGCATGAGCTTCTCCAAGAATTACTGCTGCATCGCTGATTCGAGTGGCCTGCAGACGTACCGGGATCAGGAACAGAATGCAAAAGAAGACAATCACGCCAAGTCGCGGGGCAAGCACCATCAGGGGAAATCCGTTCCGCAGCTGACCTGTTTGAGCGACTCGTTTTTGTGGATCAATCAGATAGCCAAGCGTCAGGATGTTGAGTCCAGGAATTGCGGCGAGGATTGCCAGGATCAGAACAAGGCAGGCAGTTCCAAAAGAGACATGCAGGAACCAGAGAAAACTGCGAACTGGCTTCCAAACTCCCGGAAATTTTCCGGGCCCCAGTTTTTCTTCTATTGAGATGACAGTCGGTGTCGGATGAATTTCGAGGGGAACGCCAACAGATTCGTGAGTTGGAGGCGCCGTCAGCAGAGTGTTCATGGATGAATTCCTCGGGTTGAACGGCCTATGACGGCTGGACTCTTCCTGCCAAAATCCGGCAGTGAACAAATGAAGGCGGAGATCGTCTAAAGTCTGGATTGTTTGCCGTGCGAATGCATCATAGCAAGACCATTCTTTCGCATCGCACTTGCTCAGTTCGGTGAATCGCTGACAAAATTGGCGGGTACCTCCCAGGTTTCTGATACTTCAGGCGAACAAAGTGACATTACTCGGCCGCTTCCGAATGTGCGGCGAACCTCGTGGCCGATACCGCACAGGGACAGGAATTTTTTATGAGAGCCATCTCCGTCCTTTTCGCCATCTCGGTCGCATTTCTTGTCATTAAAACTGTTCAGGTGGCAGGCCGGATCGATCGGCCGCCAGCTCCACCTGCTGCGGTTGCCGTTGATCAGCAGCTGGACAGCTCTGTTGCGGCTCTTAATGCGGAGTTTCAACGGCAGTGGAAGCTATCCGGAGTGAAGATTGCGGAAAGAGCCGATGACCTTTCGATTTTGCGAAGACTATCACTGTCTCTCTTCGGAACAGTTCCTTCGCTGGAAGACATTCGCCGATTTGAAGCCGACCAGCAGCCGCACCGAATAGATCGGTGGGTTACAGGCATGCTTCAGGATCCTCGATACAGTGATTACTTTGCGGAACGTCTGGCTCGAAGTTTGGTTGGAGTCGAAGGTGGCCCGTTTATTATTTTCCGTCGTGACCGATTGACTGCCTGGCTGGCTGAGCAGCTTCGTGAGGATGCTTCCTGGTCGGAAATGACAAAGCAGCTGATTGCCGCAGAGGGCCTCTGGACGGACTCACCGTCCTCCAACTTTATCACCGTCGCGAGGCAGGATGATGAAACGATCAACGTAAATAAACTGGCCGGGCGATCGGTACGAACTTTTCTGGGTCAGCGGATCGACTGTGCTCAGTGCCACGATCATCCTTTTGATCCCCAGTGGAAGCAGCACCATTTCGAAGGCCTTGCTGCATTCTTCTGCCAGACAGCAGTCACTGTCGGTGGTGTAACAGACAGACGCACAGGTGAAGACGACAAGGCTGTTGTCTACAAGGTTGTGGATCCGGGGGCTGAGGAGGATGAGGCTCGCATTGTTCCCGAAGCTGTGCCGTTCCATTCGGAATGGCTTCCGTCAGACGGAGGCCTGCGGCATCGTCTGGCCGACTGGATTACTCATCAGGAAAATCGTCGATTTGAAAGAGCAATTGCCAATCGAGTGTGGGGCTACATGTTTGGGAAACCTCTGCACGATCCCGTCGACGATCTTCCTCATCCTTCGGACGGAGAGCAGGATGCACTCGATTTGATGGGGCAGGAATTCCGTCGCCGGGGCGATCGACTGAGCGTGCTGATTCGAATAATCGCTCTGTCAGAACCGTTCCAGCTGTCTTCTGAATCTGTTGCGTCGCAGGAATCCGAATATCTCGCGCAGGTGGATGCCTGGTCGGTGTTTCCACTGGTGCGACTGCGTCCCGAACAGGTTATCGGTTCTTTGTTTCAGGCCGGTCATGTTCGCACCATCGATCAGAACTCCAATCTGGTGGCACGGCTTCAGAAGTTTGGCAACGTCAATGACTTCATGAACGAATACGGCGACATGGGTGACGACGAGTTATTGCAGCAGGTGGGCACAATTCCGCAGGCGCTGCTTCGCATGAATGGACGGTTCTCATCAGAACTCAGCAAGGCCGAGTTGCTGACAGCGGCCGGACAAATCATTGCGTTCTCCCCGGACGACGAGTCCATTGTGGAGAACAGCTACCTTGCATGTCTGGCACGTCGTCCGTCTGATGAAGAACGAACCTGTTTTCTGGATCTCCTCCAAGCCGCTTCCAAGGCGAATACAGCGACCGAAAAATTGGATGCCGCTGCGGCTGACTCCAGGACTTCGCCAAAGCCGACTCGTGAGCAAATTGTGCAGGATCTCTTCTGGATATTGTTCAACAGTCCCGAGTTCTCGTGGAATCATTAGCCATGAAAAACGATTTATCTCGACGTCAGGTGCTGCAGTTTCTTTCAGCCTGCGGTCTGTCCTTTGCTGTGCCTGATTTGTCTGCGCGGGCGGCGTCGTTGAGACGCACCGAGCGGCCGAAGTCGCTGATTACGTTATGGATGAATGGAGGCATGAGTCAGCTGGAGACCTGGGACCCGCATCCAGGAACACCGACCGGCGGCGAAGTAAAGCAGATTTCGACGACCTGCAAGGGACTGCAAATTTCTGACATGCTGCCGCAGCTGGCGGAGCAAATGCATCTCTGCACGATCATCCGATCGTTAACATCAAAGGAAGGTGATCATGAGAGAGGATCGGCCTTTGTAAAGACTGGTTATCGCCCGGAACCGACACTGAAGTATCCAACGCTTGGTGCCATTGCGGCGCACGAATTACCTGACGCCGCGATCGAAATTCCTCAGCATGTTGCGCTTGCGCCGGCAGGTTTTGTGACTCCGGAAGGCGGTTATCTGGGAAATGAATGGGATGCATTTCGTGTGTTCAGCCCGGGCGACGGTTTGTCGAATCTGAAGTCGACCGTTTCAAATGATCGTCAGGCCGACCGACTTAAGGGGCTCAATGTTGTCAGTCGACAGTTTGAGGAACGACGTCAGTTTGGAGTGAAGCGAACTCTGCATCAGAACACGCTTGAGCGAGCGTTAACTATGATGACTTCAGAGCAGCTTAAAGCATTCGAACTTGACTCAGAGACAGCGGCTGTCAGAAAAGCCTACGGAGATACTTCGTTTGGAAAAGGGTGTCTGGTGGCTCGACGACTGGTCGAAGTTGGAGTCCGGTCAATCGAAGTGAATCTGTCCGGCTTTGATACTCATGTCTCAAATCACGAAGGTCATATCACTCAGACAAAGATTCTGGACCCGGCCATTTCAACCCTGCTGAAAGAACTTCATGATCGCGATCTGCTGCAATCCACAATTGTGTTGTGCATGAGTGAGTTCGGAAGAACGCCCGGTATTAATCCTGCGGGCGGACGCGATCATTGGCCAAACTGGTTCTCCTGCATGATTGCGGGTGGTGGGTTTCGTGAGGGGACCGTTATCGGGGCAACCCCCTCGG
>QWOO01000118.1 GCA_003669615.1 Planctomycetota bacterium | reverse complement strand
GGAGAATGGCTAAGAGATTACAGGTCGCGGCTTTCGTTATGAAGGGGACGCCATATACCCCGGGAAAGTGACTCCGATTAAGCGGCTCAATGACCACAACTTGAACAGGCAATTCTGAGTGTCGCTGCATGTCGCTGGAACACGCTGGAATACAGGAGACAGTCGGGATCTGAATCTCTGAAGACTCACGGCCGACGATGGCGCGTCATCGAGTTGTCTATATAGTGAAATGTCCACAAAACAGGGCCATTCCGAGGACGGACAGTCTGCATGGAGCAAGAAATCGCCAGTTCAAATCGGTCCGGCAGATTTGTTGCACCTGTTCCCACTTCAGGCCAGGAGCCGTGCGGAAGGTCACGATGCTCGCAGAATTCTGCTGAAGGTCGTGCATTACAAACTAAAGAATTCGAAGGTCCGGTGGGGTCGACGTGAGATCGACCGACGCGTATTGGCGCCTCTCCTTTCGACGCTCCGGTCACATCGACCCACGCGGCGAATGGTGCTGCGATCATTACACTGGGGCTGGCGAATTGGTGTTTGGTTATGACTGTTTTCTGGGGAGGTCTGTGGGGGGCGACGGGATCCGGTTCTGTCGGGCATTTGGGTGTTAGGGGTTTCGGATTTCAATGCTTACTCTGACTGAACTGTGCTTAATGGGTGACTTCTGCTCGCAGACCGTTGCTCGCAGACCGTCCGAATGGGATGCAGATTCGGCATGGAAGCGTCATCGCTGATCACCAGCGGCAGTCGCCGAACAGAGGGGCGAAGGCTGGCAGACGACTCGAGTGGGTAAAGTCAAAGTTAATGTGCGGTGCCTTGCAGGGTAACTTATTGTTCGCCAGTCGGCGGTTCAGCAACGGAAAATGCGGCCATCAGTTCGTCAAGTACCGCGGGGCCATCGGCTTCGTCGGCGTCCAGTGGCCAGTAGGCGTCGTGAGCATCGACGACTCGTAAATGTCCTTTATGCAAATGCGACAACATGCGAATTCGTTTTGCATCACGATAGCGAAGGACAGCGTAACCCGTTTCCAGATGGATGTTCTCGACTCGCCATGCTAACGCGCGGAGGTTCAGCTCGCGCAGTTGCAGCATTCGACGAGCGGCCGTCGGGACAGGCCCGAAGCGGTCGCGAAGTTCGGTCTCCAGTTCTGTCAGCTGCCCAAGCGTATTGGCCTGCGACAGACGGCGGTAGACTTCGATCTTCAGTTTCTGTTCGGGGATATACTTGTCCGGAACAAAATGACTGACCGGCAGTTCGATCTTGCAGTGCCGCTGATATCGAAGTGGTTGTTTCTTCAGAGCACGCACGGAATTTTCAAGCAGCTGGCAATACAGTTCGTAACCGACCGCAGCAATATTGCCGCTCTGTTCGGTGCCAAGAATGTTGCCTGCGCCACGAATTTCCAGGTCACGCATGGCGATGCGAAAACCGGCTCCCAATTCGCTGTATTCTTCGATCGCTTTCAATCGTCGAGTGGCCTTGGTCGTAACTGCTTTACCATCCTCCAGCAGCAGATAGCAGTACGCTCGGTGTCGATCGCGGCCGACTCGACCGCGCAGCTGATGCAGGTCAGCCAGACCGTAAATATCGGCCTGGTGAATGAACATCGTGTTGGCGTTGGAAATATCCAGACCACTTTCGATGATCGTTGTTGCCAGCAGGATATCGGCTTTGCCGGTGACAAACGCCATCATAGCGCGTTCAAGGTCATCTTCATTCATCTGTCCGTGCGCGATTGCCAGAGTCGCCTCGGGGGCGATACGCTGCAGACGTTGTGCGATCTCTTCAATGTCGTGGACTCGATTGTGCACGAAGTAAATTTGTCCGCCGCGATTCAGTTCGCGCATGATCGCGCTGCGGACGAGATTTTCATCGAAGCGACCCACACGCGTTTCAATCGGCACGCGGTCACGCGGCGGAGTTGTCAGACTGCTGATATCCCGGATACCCAGCAGTGACATGTGCAGAGTACGTGGAATCGGCGTTGCGGTCAGAGTCAGCACATCCACATCGGCACGCAGATGTTTGAGTTTCTCTTTGACTTTGACGCCGAATTTTTGTTCTTCATCGACGACAAGCAGACCAAGGTCTTTGAACTTGATGTCTTTGGAAACGATCCGATGTGTGCCGATCACGATATCAACGGAACCTTCTTTCAGGCGTTCAATGATTCGGTTCTGTTCGGCCGCTGACCGATAACGCGACAGCATCTCCACGGTAATCGGAAACTCAGCCATGCGCTGGCTGAACGTGCGAAAGTGCTGTTCGGCCAAAACTGTGGTTGGGACCAGGATAGCCACCTGTCGGCCATTGTCCACGGCCTTAAAGACGGCTCGCATCGCCACTTCGGTCTTTCCGAAACCGACATCCCCGCAGATCAGGCGGTCCATGGGTCGGGGCTGTTCCATATCGCCTTTCAGATCACTGATCGCCGCCAGCTGATCGGGCGTTTCTGTAAAGGGAAACGCTTTTTCAAACTCCTGCTGCAGGTGAGAATCCTCGCGACATTGCAGACCGGCTCGAGAAGCTCGTTCTGCCTGCAGCTGCAGCATGTCGGTGGCCATGTCCGAAATCGCATCGGCGACCTGATCTTTTTTCTTCAGCCAGGAAGTGCCGCCGTACTTTGTCAGTTCGGGCGTCGTCTTGGCGGGACCAATGTACTTTTGAACGAGGTGAATCAGAGAAACCGGAACATAGACTATGACGGAGTCTCGGAATTCGAGGAGCAGATGTTCTTCCTGCTGACCGTTGGCACCTGTCATCGCCATTCCGCGATAGCGTGCGATCCCATGCGCCACATGCACAACCAGATCCCCGTCACGCAGATCGAGAAACGTGTCGATCGTACGCGTGTCCGCACGGCGTTTGCGAGTTGTCGTGCGGGCTGTTGAGCGAGAAAACAGTTCGTTGTCGCTGATGACAATCAGATTGTTGTCGATGACTCGAAAACCGCGACGAATACGACCGGTGGTCAGCGAAACGCGAGAACCCAGCATCGTGCCGCAGGATGAATCGGTCTCCGTAATCAGTTCTTTCAGTCGGTCCTGCTCGCCCTCATTATGACAACACAACAAAACATAATCGGTCGGACCCAGCAGCTCTGAAAGTTCCACCAGAGCATCTCGGCGACTGCCTGAGAATCGTTCGACAGCCTCAATCGACAGATGGCAGGAAGTTTCGTAACTGTCGACACCCAATGCATCGACCGTGACTGACGGAAATGTCGTCAGTCTTGCCATCGTCGCATCAACACCGAACAAGCCCACGGGATTTGAAAGTCGCTGCAGGTACATGCGACCTTCGCTCACCGACTGTTGCAGATCGCTCAGGATCACGATTGTACCGGCAGGCAGGGAGTCAATCAGGCTTTCGCTGTCGTCGTCAAAAACCGACTTGGATGTCGCTGCGGGTGCACGGATTTCCGGCGGTGTTTCGAGTGAGTTTTTCTTCGAGCGGGATTTGGACGAACGGCGGTTGGCAGCAGCGGGAGCAGTCTCCCCGGCCGTTTTTTGTTCTCCCGCTTCCGCAGGATGTCCGGAGCTTATCGTTGCCGTCAGAGAAACGCTCTTCAGGTCTTCCAGACGCCGCTGACTTTCGACGTTGAAAGAGCGAATCGATTCGACTTCGTCGCCGAACAGTTCAATGCGAACAGCATCTGGCTCGGTGGCAGGAAAGATATCGAAGATTCCGCCGTGAATGGAAAATTCGCCGGGCAGCTCGACGGCGGTGACTCGTTCAAAGCCTCTTGCCATCAGCCATTCGGTCAGTTCGCCGAGCGGAAGTTCGTCGCCGGTAGAAATTGTACGAGTGGCGGCCTGAATCGCGGCACGAGAAGGGACGGGCTGCAATAAGCCGGGAATACACGTCACAATAATGGCCGGGGGACGATCGATCTGCGAGAGACGGCGAATGACCGAAAGTCGAGCCGCGTGAACCGAGTCACCCGCATCAATGGATTCGGGCAAGCTTTCCCATGCTGGAAACAAAACCACCGATGACAGAGAAACGTCTGACAATTCGTCGACGAATTCTTCAGCGTCCCGAATGGTAGGCAGAACTACGAGATGCATTTTGGTGCTGTCAGCAGCAGCAATCGCGGCAATGCTCAGCGCGCAAGACGAGCCCCAGGCGCCGTCGATTGCGGCACTGCGCCCCGAATGAAGGGACGCAATGACCTCAGGGAAACCCGGGGCTGCGGCAATCAACGTCGTCAGTTCAGGAAGAGTCTTCGGAATCTGCGTCCCTGAGCTGGTCATTTCAAGAGGATTCTAGAACACCCTCAGCAGGTTTCGAGCGACAAGTGCCAGGAAACCCGGCAATTCCTCATCCAACTTTATGGGAACAGAACACCATTGATCTCAACCGTACCGAAACCGGCACCTGGAGCAATAATGAACGGATCTTCGATAAAGCCGTTGCCGTTGATCCCTGTGGAGATCACAGACATTCTGTTCCGAGTGCCCGCCAGGCCCACGGTTCCGCCCACCTGCGTGAAGACAAAGCCACGTTCGTCGAGGCCACCGAGGTCGCGGAATTCCACCGTGTTCTGCACGAACTGGAAGAACGAGTTGGTCGTCGCCCGGCGGATTTCGATTGCTGTGCCACCATCGGACTCTGAGCGAATGGCATTGCCGAGGAATGCGATGTCCGTTTGCTGACGGAAGGAGAAGAAGAATGCCGTTGGTGAAATCCCGCCCATGCGGATGGTGTTGTTCGCAATCTGGAAGACATCATCGTTAATGAAGGATGTACCGAACAGGTCGGCGATGACCACGCCGGTATCGGTGCCAAGGTTCGTCACAGTCACAAAGTTGTCCTGAAACGACAGTTCCGTGAGAGCTAAGGTGGAGCCGTTGGTCAGATCAAACGCATGCTGCTGCTGGACGGCTCGCAGGTCCATACGGTTGCCATCGACTTGAACTCGAGCTGCTCCAAACCAGTCCATCGTGATCGCATCATCAAACGCCGGACGATTGTCGAGCGGGTTTGCGACGGCCGGGTCAAAGGTGTCGTTCACCTCGAACTGATTGTCGAAGATGCGGGTCCGGATTGCGGCTCCCTGAGCGGTAGCATTGGACTGCAGGATGCGGATCACATCTTCTGAGTTGGACAGGAAACCGCTGTCTGTGATCAGCACTTCAAATGGGCGGTCGGCCCGGCTGTAGTCGACAGGATCGAGATCCGTTGTGGAGGGATCCACTTCCGGATTCACCGAGTAGGCCAGCAGGATCGTTTCCCGACCATTGGTCGGGTCGTCACCGTTATTGTCGAAATCTGTGTTCATTACACCAAGAGACATCAGGTCCTGAGCGTGAATCGCACGAATGTCAGAATCGTTGACCTGGGAGTCTACGATCATGAAGAACTGTTCGTCGGCCGCATCGACAGTGTCGGTCGGGCTTTCTGTGTTCACAATTCGCACACCAAACTCATTGTCGTCAAGAATCATGTCCGTAACGGTCACCTGTCCGGCATTGCTCAGGAAGATACCTGCCGCATCGTTGTCATCCAGCCCATTTCCCTTCGCATCGGAGATCACTCCGCCTGTGCCTGGAGTTGCCGACGTCACATTCGGTTGAATCAGGAAGGTGTGTTTCTGGTCCTTGTTCGTTTCCACCAGACGAATGCCGTAGTTGGGCGAACCGCTGCTGTTGACCTGTTCCAGATGGATGTTGATTCCGCTTTCTTCAATGTCGACGGCAGCCGCTCCGGTGGTGTCAATCTCACCGTCGTCGGTGCTGATTTCATTGTTGTTCAGACCGAAAAATCCAATCCCGCCGACGGATTCGACGTCCATGTCGATAATGCGAACAAGGCCGATGTCGTCGCCCGTGATGGGATCGACGCCGATATTGTCCACGATATCAAATCCGGCACCTCGGCCCACATTTCCCTGAGCATTCGTAATGACGGCATTGCTGAATCGGACCGTGCCTGTATTTCCCAGAATCTCGATGGCCGCGTTTTGAGAGTTCAGTTCGTTGTTGACCTCGGTCCGATCAGCCGATGCTGTTCCAAAGGTAATGCCGCCGGACGAGTTGTTAATCGAGATGCCTTCCAGCAGACGATTCGTGACCGTGGTCACGCCTTCGAAGTCCACGTCGCCGCTGATATTGTCAATGAAAATCGCTTCCTGATCAGTTAGGTCCACGGTCACATTGTCGAGAAATGAAACCGAAGAATTCGCAACGTTGTTGGCGAGGAAGATTCCATTACCATTGCTGCTTAACCCGGCTGCTGTCGATCGTACCTGCACCGTGTCGGCAAAAATGACCTCACTGTTTGCGAGCTGATCATGAATGGAGATGCCGGCTTCCAGGCCAACACCTGCGTGATCACGCACTTCGACTGTATCTGAGAACCGTACGGTTCCTGAGGAGCCGGTAATTTCAATTCCGCCCGCCAGACGACCACTGACGAGCAATGGATCGGTGAAGGTAACGGTCCCTGACGCATTCTGAATGAACACGCCCTGCGCAGTCGGGCTCTGAATCGTAGTTGCCGCGAGGCCGGTTCGCGACTTGCGGAAGACATAATCACCGGCACTGTTGACGACAGAGATCCCTGTGCCAAGACTGTTGGTGATCGAGACGTTGTCAACTGTCGCCGCCCCACCAGTGTTGTTCTGAATAATCACTCCGCGACCGCCATCTTCGGTGATGGATGAACGATTCATGGAGAATCGGCCGCCGGTCATGTTTTCGATCTGCAGTGATGCATTGGGCGACGTGTTCTGGATGGAGCTCAGCAGAAAATCATCGGTTGAGTTATAGTTGATTGTGCCATTTCCGCCGTTGACTCGCATCGTAGGCGCTGCGGACGTACTGGACACAATAGACGTGTTGGAAATATTCGTCAGGCCTGTGGTGTTCTCAAGAAAAATCCCGGAAAGGCCTGCGTTGATGACACTCGTATCGTTAATCACCACGTTGGAAACGGCATTACTGTAGATGCCGTTCAGCAGCGGGGTGTTGATAATGAATCCGGACAGCGTCGATCCATTGTTCATTGTCACGCCATCGCCAGCCGCTCCGGTCAGGATGGGACGCGACAGTGTTTGATTGACAGCAAAGGTTGGCGAATCCGGCAGGGTCAGCTGAAAGGTTTGTCCAAGGATCGAAAGTGGTACCTGAGTTTCCACGGTGCGGCCTGGAGTAATCAGACCTTCCCCGATCAGTTGCTGATTAGGCAGCAACGATACGATGTTCTCTGGTGCTGCGTTGAAGGTGCTGCCGGCATGCACAAAGGTAATGTCTTTGCCAGCGGACAGCCCCTGAGTCAGCAGCTGGAATGGATCGTCGATGCTTCCGTTAAACAGAGGGCCTGAGGCGTTGCTGTTCACGTGGGCGACCGTGAATGGGGTTCCGTCCGACTTGTTGGCAATCTGTCCGCCGACGTTGACGCCGGTGGTCGAAGCCACAACGTTCATGTTACGACGCACAGGATCACGGAATCGCTGAATCGCCGAACGCTGAGTGTGTTCCTGGCTGGAGAATCCGCCAAAATAAACAGCAGCGCTAAAGCTGACTGTTGTGTTGAATCGATCGTCATCGGTCAGTTTAAGACCGAGTTCCAGCCACTTGCCGATATCGGCCTGCAGGCGTGAAGACCAACCGCCGAAGCCATCCGTGTTGTCGCCTTCGTAGTAGTAACCGCCACCGAATGCACGCAGATCGATTCGTTCGGCAAACTTTCCTGGCAGCAGAATACCGGCTTCTGAGTCGAAGCCTCGCAGGGCTTCCGCAAATGTATCAATGCGTGTGTAAGTAATGTTGTCGCCGCTGAACGCCACACTGTTCTGATCAATTCCCTGGCCCACCAGATTGAAGGTCTCGCCAAATGTCTGGTAGACGTTACCGCGAGCTTCCCAGCCATTCGCCAGAATTTCCGCACCCGCACCCCACTGCTGGAGATTCGCGCCGGTCAATTCGTCGTGGTCAAAGTAACCGTTTCCACCGAGTACCACGTCCCAGTCCGGAATGTATTGACGGTAACCACCGCCGAACGTCCAGGCAAGATTCCCCTGGTTTGCATACACCAGCCGGGAGTCGCCGAAGAACAGGCCGTCTTCAATATTGATGTACGGCATCAGGTTCATGTGGGTGATCGATTCCTGTCGACCCACTGTGTCACCCGCGATATGACCGCCTCGAAAAGACACTCCGAAGCCGTCTCGATTGGAATCGATGACTTCTGAAGCTGATCCCGACGGCGTTCGCCCGAATGAAAAGGCGCTATCCTGAGAATAGGCGGCCTGAGTGCTCATCGCTAATGAGATCAGCGCTGCAGCTCGGGTCAGTTTCTTCAGCCAGCGATTTGGGTTTCGAACGATCTTCATGACGGTCCTCGAACCAGGATCGTGAGTCGCGATTCCATTCAGAATCGCGGAGGGCGGTACATTCACCACACCCGTTCACTTGACCTCTCCGGAACCTGCAGCCACTTTCGAACATCCTGTCCGAAACACTTTCCACTGCAGATCGATGTCAGCAAAGGCGCAATGTCACAAGAACACGACACCTCTGCCACGAGAGACGCGGCGTTTGTAACTGTCTCCGAAAACACCAGCAACAGGGCTTCATGGCCTCAGACCGCCAAATTCCGGGAGGCATTCGAAGTGAACGGGGTCCTTCTGCCAAAACCCGAATCTCTGCTCTGCCGGACGGCATGTTCTGCCTGTTTTGGCAAGTTCCCTTTCCCTCAAGCAGATTGTGGAAAGTGTTCACGTGTTCATATTCATGGCGACGGCCCCAGCGTCAGCTCTGTTGGTTTCTGAAAAATTTGGGGAAAGATCGGCATCCTGGTCGCGGAATCGTCGGCTCGGAGACGAAGCGGCCGAGTTTCTTTCCGCAGAAATTCTCTATGCTCCTGACTGACGCGATTCCTTTTGTGCATTCCATGGTTTCTACAATTTGGTTGAGAAATTGAATTGGCGATCGAATGGCCAGCAGAAGCTGACTACCTGGCCTCTAAATTTCCGAGAGGCCTTCCTCCACCCGCTGACGGACGATTTTTTATGTTGAATGTTCCAAGACTCGAACGTGTCCAAATTGTCAGATCGTCCTCACGATGGGCCGGTCTGTGCTGCGTGATGGCTTTATTTCTGGGGGTGCCCCTGACGGCGGTGGCTCAGAACAGTGATTCCGGCGCTGACGAAAAGCCGCTGACGCTGGTCGCTGAGGGAACTCGGCCACTGCTCACGATCACTTTTTCCAGTGCTGATCGATTTATGAGCGAGGCAAAGTACATCTTTGACGCCTCTGGTCAGCCAGAAGGCTTTAAGGTCTTCGAGAATTTCGTTTCGACAACCCTGAACAATCTGGATGGCTTCAGCCGTGACAAGCCGTTCGGAATCATGGGATACCTGCCTGTCGCATTCCCGCCGATGCCCGAGTTCGTGGCATTCGTTCCGGTCGAGTCTGTGGAAGCTGCCACAAAGCTGGTAGAGAAAGCCCCCGTGGTCATTCGCAAGGATGATGCAGAAGGCCGTTATGAAGTCATTGGCCCGAACCGCACGTTTCCCGTTCTGATGAAGGACGGGTATGCGTTCATTCCTCTGGGAAATGATCCTCCCGAAGAAGTGCTCGATCGTGAATTGCCCGATCCTGCAAAGCTGCTGGCTGGCCAGGCTCAGCAGTTCGACATTGCTGTTCGTCTGGACGTCGAATCCATTCCTGTGGCGACTCGCACATTGCTGATGGGTCTGATTTCGTCCGGCATTTCCACGACTCTGCAGCAGCGAGATGGCGAACCCGAAGGCGCTTATCGAATCCGTCGAACAGAAGGCGAACGAGGACTCGAAGCTCTGCGAATGCTGATCACAGAATGTCAGAAGATCACGTTGGGCCTGAAGGTTGAACAGGCTGAGCATGCCGTAAATATTGACATCCTGATCGATGCACTCGATGGCTCGAAATTCATGAAGGAAATTTTCCAGTCCACGGAGAAACCCAGCTACTTTATTCCGTTGCTGGATGATGACGCCGCCGTTTCACTCTCTATGTCATCGATCATGGCGGAACGAGACAAGACGGCCTACATCGAGATGATGGAAGGCGTCAAAATGGAAGTGACGCGACTGATTGATGAAAACAAACTGGGCGCAACTCCGGACGAAAACAGCCCGATTGGTCAGGCATTATCCGCCGTCCAGAAGACACTCGAAGAACGACACGTCGATGTGTTCGCGCAGTTCTATCGGGACTCGTCCGGCAAGCTGGCGATCGTCTGGGCAGCCCGGCTTCTGGAAGGTGATGCCATGGCGGCCGGGCTTCTCGATGCCGCCAATCGTCTGAAAGACCTCAACGAAGTCAAGAAAGTCGGTGAGCTTCAAATTGGCGCGGCCGAACATCTGGGCATCACGTTTCATCGTTTAATCTTTGCCCAACAGGCGTCTGAAGCCGTGGCTGTGTTTGGAGACAATGTCGGCCTTACGGTCGGCATCGGTTCCACGGCCATTTGGGGTACGCTCGGTGGCGAAGGTTCTCTGGCAACGTTGACTGGTGTGATGGACAAGTTGGCAGAGGCCGTTCAGTCGCCGACCGAACGACGCACTCCGCCGAATTTCCGCGTGATCGTGAACGTCAATCAACTGGTGGAAATGGCCACGACCGCAGAAACCGCCGGCAAGAAAGCGCGTGCGGAAAAAGAACAGGCGGCCGGTGCCGCCGCGGCCGCTGAATCAAAGATCGCTGCTGCCGCAGAGCCTGCACAGCCTGCACCTGCTGACAACGGCGGAAATGGAAATCGTGACGGTCGTCGTGCGGCGATGGAACGACGTCGAGACCGCGGCGGGAAGATCATGCGTGAAACGCTGGCGGAGGGTGATGACCGTATCGAAATAGATTCACGGCTGACGGAGACAGGCGTGCGAGTGAGAATTCGTCTGGAAGAAGGCTTCGTCAAGATTTTTGGCAGATTGATCTCCGCGCAGATCGCTCCGCAACCGGAACTGGAAGTCATTCCGACGCCTCAATAACCTGAGCGAACTACAACGGAGTCCGATACATCGCAGGTCATGATGCTCGTTCTTAGAACGGGATTCGTGACCTGCGGTCGTTTTAACCAGGCGATGGAACAAAACGCTGTTCAGCCCATGCTGCCCAGCGTCATCTTGACCTGTTGTTCCACCATCGTGCGGTACTTTCCGCCCAGTTCCATCAGCTCCGCATGAGTGCCGGTCTGCAGGATCCTGCCGCCTTCGACAACCACAATCAGGTCGGCCCCGGCGATTGTGCTCAGACGATGTGCGATCACAAAACTTGTGCGGCCTTTCATAAGACGGCTGAGGCTTTGCTGAATCAGCTGCTCACTTTCCGTGTCCAGATTACTGGTGGCTTCGTCGAGAATTAACAGTCTCGGGTCAGCCAACACGGCGCGGGCAATGGCCAGTCGCTGACGCTGACCACCGCTTAACCGGACGCCGCGTTCGCCGATTAAGGTGTTCATTCCGGCCGGCAGTTTGTCAATGAATTCCAGAGCATTGGCGATCTCGGCCGCTTTTCGAATTTCTTCCGCAGTCGCGTGCTTTCTGGAATAAGCAATGTTCTGCCCGATGCTTCCATCGAACAGGAAAACGTCCTGTTCCACAACGCCCAGCAGCGCGCGGAATGATTCGACGTCATAGTCACGCAGGTCACGGCCATCCAGAGTCACGCGGCCCGAGGTTGGGTCATAAAATCGAGCGACCAGATTGCAGATGGTTGTCTTTCCCGCGCCGCTCGGCCCGACAAGCGCCACGGTTTGTCCGGCCTTCACTTTCAGGTTGATGTCCGACAGTGCGGGTGTTTGAGTCCCCGGATAAAGAAATGTGACATCCTCAAAGAACATCTGTCCGGCCGTCTTGTTTCGATCGGCTCGCAGGCTGTGAGGCGTCGATTCCATCTCGCGCGGTTCGCCGAGAAGGTCCAGTATGCGGTCCAGCCCGCTGAGGCTGTTCTGGAACTGAGTCGCGCTGGATGCCAAAGCGGCCAGAGGTTCCAGCAGCATCAGCAGGTAAACCAGAAACATCATCAGATCGCCCACGGTCATGTGCCCGTTGATGACTCGCCAGCCACCGTAGAACAACAAGCCCGCGCTGGCCATGGGGATGAGTGCTTCCCAGACCATTTCGACGGCTCGCATCCACCACCAGGCGTAAAGTTCCTGGCGAGCCATCAGGTTGTTCTCTTCTGAAAAGCGAGCCGACTCACGCTTTTGCCGACTGAAGGCGCGCACGATGCGCATCCCGGCGAAGGATTCTGCCGCACCCGCGTCAATGGATTCTCGCTGTTTGCGAATGGCTCGAAACTGAGGACGAATGCTGTTGATCCACGCGCGATGAGTGACAAAAACTGTCGGCAGTAACACCAGCGCTCCGATCAGCAGTGTCCAGTCAACCCACGCGAGAATGACGAAGCTGCCGATCAGTTGAATGACGGCTCGCCAGGGGTTGTACAGCATCCCGAAGACCAGTTCGCCCACGCTTCCGCCGTCTTCACGCAGTACGGAAGCCACGCCTCCGGAACGCAGTTCGTGAATGCGGTGTAGAGGCAGTCGGACAGCATGGTCGAAAACTTTGCGTCGGACTTCCAGCTGGATCTTTTTCGAAGTTTTTGTAGCGTCCCAGCGGCCCCAGATATGAATGATGATTTTCAGCAGAGAAACACAAATCACCACTCCGACGGCTGCCGACAGCAGACGCATGGGACTGTTGAGAGACGGAAACCAGGCGGTCATCCACGGTGGTACGGGCACGCCATTCAGCACATAGTCGACGATGAATTTTGTTCCGGCCGGTGGCAACAAGCCCAGCAGCGTAGAAAGAGTCACCGACAAAAGAGTCAGACTGATCTGCCATCGGTACGGATGCAGCAGTCCGAAGAATTCTCGCACCAGCTGCCATGACGAACGAACACGGTCTTTGGCCGCGCGTGCTTCTCCTGTCGAATGGACGCCCCCTTTCGGCAGCAGTTTTTCCTGGACCTTTTTTCGATAGACCTCAAAACGCTGGCGGCTGCCGGTCGTTTGCGGCGGGCTGCTGAGCGGAGCGTCCGACGGCGTGGGCGTCTGCGGATGGCTCGAGTGGTGGGAATGAGTCGGGTGCCGGGAATTTTGGTTCGCTGAGATCATGATGGATTGTAAGCCACGGCCGGATTCGGTCGAGCGTTGTTGGGCCGATTCCAGGAACTCGTCCGACGTCGTCAATTGTCTGGAAACGTCCATTCAGTTTGCGGTCGGCCACAATTCGATGAGCCAGTGAGGGACCAATGCCGTCCATCTGCATCCACTCGACCCACGTAGCCTGATTGATATCGATACGGAACTGACGGCGAAAAGAATCGCCTCGTTGCAGCAGAATGGGATCAGGCCGTTCCGTAGCGATGATAATCCACTCGATTGTCAGCACAGCCAGCATAAACGCGGTGCACCGTTGCAGCAGTCGGCGGTGTCGCAGGTCAAAATTGGGAAGACTGTGGTGGAGCTCTTCACGAGCGGCTGATGATTCTGCGGCCGGCGGCTGAAAAGAACCGGCTGATGGCGAGTCGACAGCCGCAGGCGTGACATGAGCCGGTGGCCCGCCTTCTGCTTGCGGAGGTGATTGCAGGTCGCTCATGGGAGACGCTGACAGTCGTCTTTAAAGATGCCATGTGTTCACACGCAAAGGAGCGTCCGGTTGTTCGGTCCGTACGTCAAGTGCTTCACAGGCAATTCCCCGAAAACAAAAGGCAATCTTTGTGGCGATGACCGTTTCCTTTCGCCTGGGATCGTTGAAAACATGAGCTTTTCCGGGTGAAAGAGTCGTTGATGGTCGGAACCGTGCCTATGATCAGGAACTTGCTCTTTTACCAGGGTGAGTCGGCCAAACTCTAGACCCACTTTTTGATTTGTTTGAAGGACTTTGTGATCCATGTCTGATCCGTCTCGCGATACTCTGGAGACATTTGAGAATCCGTTTCCGCAGCGAAATTTTATCATCGAAACGATTGCCCCGGAGTTTACGTCCGTCTGTCCGAAGACCGGACATCCGGATTTTGGAACTCTGACGATCACGTATATCGCCGATAAAGTCTGCTACGAACTGAAATCTTTGAAGCTGTACCTGCAGGAATACCGCAATCACGGCGCCTTCTACGAACGTGTGACAAACATGATTCTGGATGACCTGGTCGCCGTGACTCAGCCGCGATGGATGAAAATCGAGGCCGCCTTCACACCTCGCGGCGGCATTCGCACGAACGTGATTGTCGAACACGGTAAGAAGCCTGAGTAGGTCTTCATCGCTGAAACTCGGCGAGCCCCGATAATGGGCTCGCCGGTTCTCTTGCAATCGTCTGCATTTGGGAGGGCGAGTCTCGTGCCGAGCCTCGTGTGTTCCCATCTCGTCGGCTCCGCAGGAGCCTCGCCCTCCCGTGTCCCCACTTCGTTGGCTGCATTCGGAACTCTCGCGTATCGTCGTTTCGCTACGATGCTGGCAAGCGATCTGGTATCCTGATCGCTTCGATTGGGTTCGAATTGCCGGTCTTCTGACCAGACCGGATCTCTCACCAAAAGGGGCGTAACAATGGCCAAAGCATGGGGCGGAAGATTTCATCAGGCGACCGATCCGCGAGTCGAAGCGTTCACGGAATCGATCAGCTTTGACAAGCGACTGTATGCCGTGGATATCCGCGGTTCCATGGCCCACGCCACCATGCTGGCTCATGCGGGCCTGATCACGGATCTGGAACGTGATCGGATTTGTGATCATCTGGATCAGATTGGTGAAGAGATTGCTGCCGGGCAGTTTCCCTTCCGCCAGGATCTGGAAGACATCCACATGCACATCGAGAATGCGCTGATCACGCGCATTGGCGATGTTGGCCGAAAGCTGCACACAGGCCGCAGCCGAAACGATCAGGTCTCCACCGATCTGAAACTGTACACTCGCGATGCCATTGATGATCTGGACAAGTTGCTGGTGGAAGTTCAGAAATCCTTCGTCGATCGCTGCGATGTGGATGCCGACGTTGTGTTGCCAGGCTACACCCACTTGCAGAGAGCTCAGCCGGTGCTCGCTGCGCATTACTGGCTGGCTTATACGGAAAAATTTCAGCGCGATCGTGAACGTCTGGCCGACTGCCGTAAGCGAGTCAACGTCTGTCCGCTGGGCGCAGCCGCACTGGCCGGGACAACGTTGCCGATTGATCGAGACATGACAGCTCGCCTGCTGGGATTTGCCTCGGTGGCTGCCAACAGCCTGGATGTCAGCAGCGACCGCGATTACATGGTCGAATTTGTCAGCTGCCTGTCTTTGATCGCCGCACATCTGAGCACGTGGGCCGAAGAATGGATTATCTGGTTTACGACGGAATTCAATTTCCTTCGACTGCCGGATGCCTACACCACCGGTTCTTCAATCATGCCCCAGAAGCGGAATCCTGATGTTCTGGAATTGATTCGAGGCCGTACGGCGCGCGTCATGGCCACGGTGCCACAGCTGCTGATTTTGATCAAAAGCCTTCCGATGGCGTACAACCGCGATCTTCAGGAAGACAAGCTGGCCCTGTTCTCCGCTTATGATGCACTGCGAGCCTGCCTTGAACTGGCCCCTTCGATCATTGTCGGGGCCGAACTAAAACGCGATCAGATCGAAGCGCGTTTGGAAGACGGTTTCCTTGACGCCACAGCGCTGATGGAATATTTGATCAAGAAGGGTGTCCCGATGCGCACCGGACACGAAACCGTCGGCAAGCTTGTCGCGCACTGCGAAGTCCATAAGTGTCGGCTGATCGATCTGTCGCTTGAAGCTCTCAAAACAGCCTGCCCGTTGATCGAAGAAGATGTCCGCAACATCCTGGGCGCCAGAAATGCCATGAAGGCTCTTCAGAGTTACGGATCCGGCGGCGAAACCTCCGTCACCGCCCGCGTTGCCGAATGGAAGCAACGCCTGGCCTGAAAATCGCCCCGCTCGACACTAAAACCGTAGCCGGACTCGTGGGAGTTCAGAATTCCCCTCCGAGTTCTCACGAATCCGGCGACCCGCGAAAGTGTTGTTAGGCCCTCTCAAAGACTTAGTTTGGCACGGATCATTCGGAGATTCAGTCTCTCCAAATTCGTATCGCAGCGTATCGAACCCGCTCGTTAATTACATCAAATACGCCTGCCCTCCTTTGATGCTTTCACACAGAAGAGGTCGCTCGGCTAATACCTTCCAGATACTCGGTCGCTCGAAACTCGTACCGCAGACCTGCAAACCCGGTCATGACTTTTCTGGATAAACCCTTCGCTGAATCAAAAAGGCCTGCGCTCACCCAAGAAGTTCCGGGCGATGGCGACCGGTGCCGGTGATGGGGCGAGGTCGGCCTTCGGAATCAGGGAACGTGCTTTCTGGGTCAATGCCCAATAGATAAAAAGCGGTGGCCAGAACGTCCTTGGGCGATATTGGGTTGTCTTCCACATCACCCGCGTGCTTATCGGTTCGTCCAACAAGATTGCCGCGGCCCATCCCGCCGCCTGCGTAGACCTGCGAGTAGGCTCGAGACCAGTGATCTCGACCGGCACCCAATGGCGTGGAATCGATTCGGGGCGTGCGACCATGCTCGCTCAGCACAAGCACCAGAGTCTCGTCAAGGATGCCACGTTGCTCCAGGTCAAGAATCAATGCGCTGAAGGTCTGATCGAACACCGGCAGCAAAAATTGTTTCAATCGTCCGTAGTGATTGTGGTGCGTGTCCCAGGAACCAGCGTTGAGCCCATACGCGTCCCAGATGACTGTGACAAACTTTGAACCGGCTTCCACAAGTCTGCGCGCCGCCAGACACGACTGACCAAACAGCGTCATCCCATAAGCGGCACGCATGGCCTCGGGCTCACGGCCGAAATCCAGGGCTTCGGCCATTTTTCCGGATGTCAGCATCGAAAACGCAGTCTGCTGTTGCTGATCAAATGTTTGGATCCGTTCGACCTGATCAAAATGACGTCGTGCTCTGTCGAACTGCAGTAACAACGAACGGCGAAGCTCGAGCTCCGACCGAGTCACGTTGAGCGCGCCGGTACCAGACATGCTGAGTCGATCGGTGGACTGAATTCCGAAGAGCGGATCTTTGAACGCCCTGCCCGGCCGAACCTCGGGCGACATCGCAGTGCCTTCCCCACGGAATTCGGTGTAGACAGGATCGTAACGCGTCCCAAGCATCGCGCCATACAGTCCGGCGAGAGGTGGGATCTCGTTCTTTGAACCCATTTCGAATGGCAGCGCAATATTGCGAGGCATATCAGGGATCGTGACACCGGTTCTCTGTTCTTCAAAGTAATCGACCAGCGAACCGAAGAACGGCCACTGACGTTTGTGGCGTGGTTGCGATTCGATTTTGGTATCGACTTCCGGAATCCCGGTGGTCGCGTAAACAGTACCATGAAGCGGAAACGGATGTGTCAGCGAACGAACGACCGTCAGGCGATCCATGATCTGTGCGATCTTCGGCAGATGATCGCCAATGTGGATTCCCGAAACGTTTGTCGGGATCGCTTTCATCTCACCCTGAATTTCGACGGGAGCATCCGGTTTTGGATCGAACGTTTCGTGTTGGGGAGGCGAACCGTACTTGTAGATCAGGATGCAGGACTTTGCCTGTCCGAATTTCGGCCCGAACGAGGACCTTTCTTCGCTGGCTTGCGTGGCCCGGGGCATGTTGTGCAGTGAAAGTCCGAATGCCCCAAGACCGCCGATTTGAAGCAAGTCGCGACGCGTCGTGCCGTTGCAGAGATTTTTTGAATTGCCGAGCAGTCGCAACATGTTTCAACTCGGGACATTTGTGAAAACTCAGAACACAGATCCTGAACTCCAGCTTACCGACCATGCGACCTAAACGTCAAATCGCTTGATTTAATGTGATTTTCGAGTGACGTGGCCAAGCTCCGAAAAGACGCAGAACACAATGGCGGTCTCGGAAGGACGCGTCCATGGATCACAAGTCGCCTGAGAATTCAGCAGTCGGCGAGGAAAACTGCCTGTATGGTGGACGTGACCGTGAGGGATGAGCCCGCGTGGCCGAACGAGGCGAGTCTTCATGAGTTCCTCAGGGGAAGATCCATCCTGGGAGTCATTTATGGCATAGACTTTGCGTCTCTGATCGAAAGACTGCGTCAAAACGCTGCCGAAAAAAATCGCAAAGACCTTGTTATGTTGCGTGAATCTGACAATTCGATGATGGCAATTAGCTCCGGGAACGAAATGTTTCTTGAGATTACGAAGCGACGCGCTATGGGGCTGCCTGATTTTCAATCTTTACCTGCTGAAACCAAGAGCATCTCCGAGTCCCTCACAGTGGCAGCTTCTACTGGGGCACTCAGTACCCGCTCAAATGACCACCTCTATTCGTGTTCGGATGCCGTTGCTCAGGGCGAAGGTTCTGCGGCGCAATTGGATGGCAGTCACTGGGAGTTGCTGGAACGAGGTCTGCGTCAGAGATTCGCAGCGGTCCGAGCCTGCCTGGATGAGATTTTCTGTCGTCAGAATATTCCCTCGTACCTGCGGGAGTTTGGCTTCATTGAGGCCCAGATCAAATCGCTGTTTGGGACTGTGCTGAACAACAGCCAACCGAACGCTGGCTGGACCTGGTTCGGTTCGACGGACGTCCATTTGAGTTCTTCCGGGCAGCTGACCGTTCTGGATCATAATTTCTCGCTGCCTACGGGGCTCGATCTGCTTTCGTCCATGATCGAAGCTCGCATTTCAGAACTGTCATCTCGCCCCTTGTTGTCGCTGCCGGCCATTGAAAACTCAACAGGCGTCACGGTTGTGCTGATGCCTGGCTTTTACAGTGCTGCGGGGCGAGGCAATGATTTTATTTGTCGAAGCCTGAATGCCTATCCTGCGAAAAGCGCGGATCTGTCGATTCGTGGAGATGGCGTTTTTGTGCACGCCGGTGCGGAGCGACTTCGAGTCTCAACAATTGTTCGACGCATTGATGACGATCTGCTGGATCCGAATTGCCTGCGGCCCGATTCACTTGTCGGCGTTCCTGGGCTGGTCCGCGCTTGGAAAAACGGGCTTGTGAATGTGTTGAGCCCTCCGGGCAGTTGCCTGGCCAATTGCCGAACATTCGGGAAGCTGATCCCTCGCATGATTCGCGAACTGCTTGGTGAAGAACCACTTCTGGAATCTGCTTCCGTTCTGGAGTGTGATGATTCGGCCGTTCTGAAACACGTGATGGCGAACTTAAAAGATTACGCGATACGAACAAATGATCCGCTGCATCCGGCGCGACCTTTCTTTGGCCGCAATGGCATGTCTGTTGAATTCGCCGACCTGCTGACTCGTCTGCGAAAGAACCCGGCCGCCTATGTGGCGAGACCTCTGCTGCCGGAAGGTTCACAGCTGGGTCTGAATCTTCGCCTGTTCGCCAATCATGGTGAGGATTTCCATTTGATTCCCGCAGCGATTGGGCGGCGGTGCCAGCCAGACGGCGGTGCATCGTTGTCGATCGGAACCGGTGAAGAAATCATTCCCGTTCTGTAGGCACTGGCTGCGTGAGGAAGTCACAGTTGACTGCGTCGCGATCAGGCCAGAAAGCGGCGCAGGACGTTGGCTGTGATTCGTGAGATGTTTTGATCCACAGGCAGCGATGCCACATAGTTGATGGATCCGGCGGAAAAAACCTGCCCACCCGAGGGCGTGTCGAAGATAACTATCTCGGCACCACCATCGTCCGGATTCAGGCCTCGGGCAACCACGTGAGTGTTGGCAGGGGAACTGGCCGAACGTTTGTCTGTTTCGTGACCCGATGCACCGCCTGGGCAACGGCAATGCAGACTGGCTTCGCCAAACAACTGGCCATTCTTCAAGCCCGTCCCTTCAAAGATCCAATGAGCTTCGTCCACGGTCTGATACGGAGCTCCGGTCATGGCGCCGGAAGGAGTAAACACGACGCCAAGCAAGTTGGCTTCGGATTCATGACTCACCGCCATGCGACTGTCGCAGCCGCCCATTCCTTCACTCCACAAGGAAGTGATACTGCCATTCTTTACAGTCATGGACACGTTGTCGTGAATGGTGACTTCACAGTTCAATCCGTTGCCGCCCAGATAAACGAGTCGACCACCGTCTTCGAAGACCCAGCGTTTCACGCGATCGTACATCTCACGCGTCCAGTATTCCGGATGCACGGCGATGATAAGGACTTTGTAGGCGGACAGATCGAGCGTTCCGTCATGCAGCTGCGTCTCTGCATAGTAGTCATAATCGATGTGTTCTTTTTCCAGCCAGCCGGCCAGTCGCCATTCAGCCGGAGCAATATGACAGGCCTGTCGCCCTTCGATGGGATCAGTAATCTTTTCTTCGAAGTCGATACTGCAAAAGGGTTCGGGCCGTTCAAAGGAAAGCGGAACGTACGCCGGATAGCCCCATGTGCCGTGCTCGGCATCGGTGTAGCGACGCAGTTCATAACGGGAATTCACTGTAGGTGTCAAAGGCAGCTGATCGGCGTGAATGTAGTTGCTGCGACCACCAAACGCGTTGTACGCATTCCATGTGATGTTGGAGGCCAGCAGCGCAACCTTGGCGGTCGGCTGTTTGGGGGCGACAATCCATGGAAAGGAAAACTGCCGGCCCGATTTTGTACTGGCTCGGAAATAATACAGTCCGCTGCGTTCCGGAGCTGTGACAAACTGACGATGCGTTTTGCACACGTATCCCACTTTGTTCCATTCCACTCCCGTTTGCGTGTAATCGCCGTCCGGAGTGACCTGCATTGTGGCTCGGGGCCCATGCTCATCGTGCCAGCCGAGCTCACGAACTCTTTCCGGCTGCCAGCCGTATCGCCAAAGTTCCAGCTTGTATTGTTCCACCGAGTGAACTCGGAACTCAGCCTCGTCGCCGCTTTGAACCCACTTCGGCCAGGCATAGCCCAGCAGGCCATCGGACAGAATTCGAAACTGGTGCGGTTCTTTCGAGGGGATTGTGATCTGCGAAAACTTCGCGCCGAATCCTTCCTTCTGCAGAATCACTTTGTACTCGCCGGGCGGCAGGTCGGCATGAACGGCGCCGCTGGCTCGGGAGCGTGCTTCGAACGATGAGCCGGAGGCATTGATAAACTCCAGCAGAACATCCGATTGAGCAACGTATCGCTCGTCACTGACAAAACCTACCAGCATCGACAAAACTCCCGCGACATTTTTTTTTGGGGGGATAAAAGCTGATCCACAAAAGCTGACCAAACTGTCTCCGAATGCTCACGATACCGTTTTACGTCCAACAATCGACCCCGACGGACTGTCCTGAGCGACCACTTTTCGGGATTGTTCCGCAACCCTGAACACTCGTCTCCGCGAAGGGCGACAGGTACATTGCGCGTGTTCACAAGCTGGAAATTTTCTGCGTGCCGCGTATGGGAAGTGTTTCACACATACGCGATCACGAATGCGGGAGCACTGTCATTATGCGAGCCTTCCTGTCTCCGGCGTGCCGGTCTGCGCAAATTTTCATCGCTGGAGTGACGGGACTTCTGATCGCCAATTCCGGTTTCGCCGATGAGATTCATTTCGAAACCGAGATTCGTCCACTGCTGCAGCAGCATTGCGTCAAGTGCCATGGCCCAGAGACACAGAAGAGTGGACTGCGACTCGATGCCAAAAGCTTTGCGTTCCGAGGCGGTGACAGTGGTGCTGTGATTGTGCCGGGGAAAGCAACTGAGAGCGAACTGCTGCGTCGTGTTACCAGCACCGATGAAGATCTGAAAATGCCACCGAGTGGCGACGCGCTTTCGGTCAAAGAAATTGCTCTGCTGACGCAATGGCTGGATCAGGGTGCGCAGTGGCCCGAAACCGATTACGACCGTGAGGCACTCAAGGATCCTCGCCTGCAGCACTGGGCGTGGCAGCCGATCAACGTGTCTCAAGTACCCGACCTTCCGGAGTCGCCGAGCCTGACCGGTCGGAAGATAAATCCGATCGATGGATTCATCGTCGCCAATCTTCTTAAGCATAATCTGAACCTTTCAGAAGAAGCCGACCGCCGCACGTTGATTCGCCGATTGTCATTCGACCTGCTGGGTCTGCCGCCTTCTCCTGAACGGATTCAGCAGTTTGTCGAAGATCAGGATCCGCAGGCTTATGAAAAACTTGTCGACGAAATGCTGGCCTCGGATCATTATGGCGAACGTTGGGCTCGGCACTGGCTGGACATTGCTCACTATGCAGACACTCACGGCTTTGAACGCGATCAGCGTCGCGACAATGCCTGGCGATATCGCGACTGGGTGATCAAGGCGCTCAATGCCGATCTGCCCTACGATCAGTTCCTGAAAGATCAGATTGCGGGCGACGTATTGCGGGTCGATGATCCCGATGCTGTTGTGGCCACCGGATTTCTGGCCGCCGGTCCGTGGGATTTTGTTGGTCAGGCGGAAACGCCGAGTCCGGTGCTCAAAAGACTGGCTCGCGCGGACGACCTTGATGACATGATCACTCAGGTGATGACATCCACATCTGCCGTCACCATCAACTGCGCGCGATGTCATGATCATAAGCTCGATCCGATTTCGCAGCGCGAGTATTACTCAGTTTCGTCGGTGTTTGCAGGCGTTAAACGCGGCGATCGACTTGTATCGCTGCGCGAACAGGAAGAGATCGCTCAGCGGAAAGTCACGATTGAGGAAAAGCTGAAAGCGGCCCGTGCGGAATTGGCTGTGCTCCGCCGCGACGGCTGGAATCTGGCCGACGTTGTTGGCGGCGGAGATGGACACGGAGCCGGAAAACCGGGCCACGCGGTTGACCCGCTGACCGGACAGGCGACGGCCGATAAACGCGGGTTTCTGGAAAATGCGCCGGTCAATACGTTTGTAAAATCCAACCTGCCGTTCGTGGACGGTGTTGTGATTCCGGATGGCGGCAAATCGGGTGACGTCATCATTTCATCCACCGGCCTTGTGGCTCATGGCGTACCGGATACAGGCGGACGCGCGTGGGATGCGGTTCGCAACGGACCTGTTAATTCTCAGTTTTCGACAGAGCTCGGTGGCACTGACTTTTCCAGAGACGGCCATTCACTTCTTTCGCTGCATGCGAATGTTGCGGTTACGCTCGATCTTCAGGCGATGCGACAGAAAGGACTTCCCGATCACGTTCTGTTCAGAACGCAGGTCGGTTACTTTGGTCAGACGCCCAACGCAGGTGCCGGGATTGCCGTGTTTCTGGACGGGCAACGCGTGTTTGAACGAAGCGGCCTCGGACGAGCGGACGGGCTTGTGGATGTTGCGATTCCGATTGTTTCGTCGATTCGTTTTCTAACGCTCATGGCCACCGATGGCGGTAATGATATCAGCCACGATCAGATCTGCTTTGCTGATCCGCAACTTGAGCCAGTTGACGACCCACAGACTGACGAGCACGCGGCGCGGGTGACTACTCTGACAGGTGCCATTGCGGAGCTGCAGATGCAGCTTACTTCAATCCCCGAGCCTGCTCGTGTTTATGCGGCGGTTCCCGAAACGCCTCCCGTTGTGCAGATACATGTGCGAGGCAATCCGGAACAACCGGGTGAAGAAGTGCACCCCGGGACCATTTCCTGCCTGAGTCATTTGACGGCATCATTCGGTGATAATTCGCTTTCGGAAGGTCAGCGAAGGATAGCCCTGGCCGAATGGATTACGTCACCAGAAAATCCACTCACACGTCGCGTGATTGTGAACCGTCTCTGGCATCACCATTTTGGAATGGGCCTGGTGGACACGCCTGGCGATTTCGGGCTGGGGGGTAGTCTGCCGTCGCATCCAGAGCTGCTGGACTGGCTGGCGTCTCAGTTGCTGGACAATCAATGGTCGGTGAAGTCGATCCATCGGCTGATCTGTCTGAGTGCCACCTATCGCCAGTCTTCACACCCGAAGAATGCCGATCAATCACTGCTGGCGGAGAACCTGGATGCTGGCAATCGCTGGCTGTGGCGTCAGAACTCTCGGCGTCTGGATGGGGAGTCTGTTCGTGATGCGGTGCTGTCTGTCAGTGGAAAGCTGAATTCTCAAATGTATGGTCCGGGATATCGCGACTTTGAATACAAAGAAGAATACGCGCCGGTTTATACCTACATCACCGCTGACCAACCCGACCTGTGGCGCCGGAGCATCTACCGTTTTGTGGTGCGAACCACGCCCGATCAGTTCATGGCCACGCTCGATTGTCCGAATGCGGCCAATCTGACACCGGTGCGAAGTATTACCACTACAGCGTTACAGGCGCTCGCGATGATGAACAACGAGTTCATCCTGCGTCAGGCCGAATACCTTGCGCAGCGAGTGGCATCAGAAGCCCCGGCGTCGATGGAAGAGAAAGTGCACCGAGCATTTCAACTGGCCCTCGGACGAAAGGCCTCTCCCACCGAAGTTGCTGCTGCCGTTCCGTTGCTTGAACAACACGGCCTGCCGCAATTGTGTCGAGCCATGCTGAACGCGAATGAATTCGTCTACGTTGATTAAGACGTCCGCCACGTCACTTGCCTGCGGCTGCGTCTAACCGCTTTACAATCGCCGGCCCGAATTTGGCGGGCCTCAGGAAATTTTGCCCCTCATCAATTCCTAACGCTACTCTAACCCGATCTTCTTATCGATCTCCATACTCCGTCAGACTTGGCAGGCGTCTGATCTATATGTTCGAAGATACCGGGAAATGCACCATCTTCGAAAATCGACCGGGCTTCCATGTCATTGCCACAAACCCACTCGACGAAGAAATTTACACTTCACCAGCAGTCTCCGACGGGCAGTTGTTTGTCAGAACGGTCTCAGCTCTCATCTGCATTTCGGAACCCAACTAAAGCGTCGAGGGATCGACAATCATTCTGATTGACTGGGACTGCGTGCCGGACAAGCTTTCTCTGTCCTTTGGAGCTGTGTACCTCGACCGAGCGGACTTGCCGTTGCTGCCAGCTGTCGGCCTGACATGGAATCATCCGGTTCTGATCGACGATCAATTGTTCCTGCGGAATGCGACTGAAGCCGTCGCCTGCCAATTGCCCGTGAAATGAACCTTTTTAATCTCGAACAGAAACAGCATCTGCGTTCAGACTTGCGGTTCTGCTGAAAGAATCCCAGCACTAATTCACGTGGCGGAGCAAACTGGACGTTCTTCCTGACGAGCAGAGAAAATCCAAGAATAGTCTTAATTTTACTGCAGAAATCGGCCCTGTTTGAAGACTGTCCAGGATAAAAACCGGTGTTGCCTTTCAAGATCGTTCACTTCGCACGCATGGAGCATGCAATGGTGGAACCACCGACTGATGCGAATGTTTGCCTGCCTGATGATGTTCTTGTGGATGAACTTCTGCAGGGAACAAGTCGCACGTTCGCGCTGGCAATTCCTTTACTGCAGGGCGATCGACGGCGGCAGATCGGGTTGTCCTACCTGCTGTTCCGAGTCGCCGACAGTATTGAAGACGCGCCCGAATGTGAAGTTCCGGTCAAGCTCCGACTGTTACAGGAACTTCGCGATGAAGTGACACGACCTCATATCAAAGGCAATGATCCAGTCGCAGTCTCAACGCATGTTCTGGCGGATCTCTGTGGGCTATGGCCTGAAAGTAGCGCCACTCATCGGCTGCTGTGTGACGTTCCCCGGCTTCTCGCGATGTTGAATTCCACCGAAGGCTCGGCTGCGACTGCGATTCGAGCGGCGCTGTCTCAGACGATCGACGGAATGACTCGATTTCTTGATTCATCAGAGCTGTCGCCTGTTCAAATTCAAATCCAAACCGTTCAGGACCTGCGAGCCTACTGCTACGTTGTTGCCGGGATTGTTGGCGAAATGCTGACGGATCTGTTCGTGTCGCACCATGCCGTTTCTCAGGATCTCGCAGGGACTCTGCGACGTCTGTCTGTCAGCTTCGGCGAATGTCTACAGCTCACAAATATCCTGAAGGACGCGGAAAGCGACGTTCTGAATGGACGCATCTTCATTCCGGATGGCATTTCGCGAGAAGCAGTCCTCTCGCTGGCGCTCCGGGCCACCGAAGATGCCAAACGATACATTTGTATGCTCGAGATGAACGATTTCCCTGCAGATATCGTCGCGTTTTGTCAGTTTCTTTGTCTGCTTGCGGAAGGCACTTTGGGACGACTGCAGAGTGCAGGTGAGACAAGCAAGTTGACTCGTGAGGAAGTTCGACGGTTGCTGGAGACGGTTGCTGTTCCTTCCTCGAATGTTCTTGTCTGAGAACGGCGGTAAGAACAGGTATTGTCGTAGTTCGCAGAAACCGGCACAATTTGCCGAACTTGATTAGGTCATTTAAGTTAGCAGGAATCGCTATGACAAGGATGTCAGGCAAGCGGAAGAAGATCTCTATCGTCGGTGCGGGTCCGGGTGGGCTGGCGAATGCCATGTTGATGGCTCAGGCGGGCGCCGAGGTGACTTTGTTCGAACGAGCCGATCGAGTCGGCGGCAGGTGTGCTGCCATTGAAGAAGACGGATTTCGGTTTGATACCGGGCCCACGTTCTTTCTGTATCCAAGAGTGCTCGAAGAGATCTTTCAATCCGTCGGCCGCGATCTCTGGCGCGATGTCCCGATGACGCGACTGGATCCGCAATATCGTCTGGAGTTCGGCGCGGGGGGACGCATCGATGCGACTCCGGATCTGGAACGCATGCACGCCGAGATTGCTCGCAT
>QWOO01000042.1 GCA_003669615.1 Planctomycetota bacterium | reverse complement strand
GAACTACGTCATGGTTGCTGGAACGGGAAGCAGCACAACTCCACCTGCAACGCCGGGCACAACGGCAACTCCTCCTCTGGGTGTTGGATTTTCAAACTCGAAAATCAACTTCCGCGACATTACAGACGGCACAAGCAATACATTGATGGTTGGTGAACGTGCGTGGAAGTACGGTCAGGTTACAGCAGGAGCAGCGACAGCGATTGGTTTCAGTGCGTCCGTCAATCTTCAGGACACTAACAATGGTGTGAAAACTGCTGGATTGGGAGCTATTGGGATCGGATACGATGGCATCAACTGGTCGGCAACAAACCCTGATCATCAGCCACGTGGGTTCAGCAGTGTGCATGTCGGTGGAGCGCAGTTTGTCCTTTGCGATGGTTCCGTTCGGTTTATCAGCGAGAACATTGATTATAGGTCCACTTCGCCAAACGTCGACGCAGCACTTTGGGCGACAACGACGTTTGCTCGCTTGCTGTGCCGCAACGACGGGCAGGTTGTTGGTGATTTTTAATCTACGTTTCGTCTGAGGACTTCGTGAGCCCGGCGCCTTTCTGGCCCCGGGCTTTGTTTTTATGTTTCGGTGATACCTGCATCCACCTTGAGGTATCACGCTGTCTGTTTTTGCCGTAGTGGCAGTTCAGTTTGGCTAAGGATCCTGCGAGTAATGAAGACCGACTTTTTGAAATATGGCCTGTGCTTTGTGGGTTGTATGGCGTTCACTTTGCTGTCCGGATGCGGTGGCAGCACCGATCAGCCTGAACTGGGTGAGGTGTCCGGTGTCGTGACTCTGGACGGGACGCCAGTTGCCGGAGTGAATGTTGTTTTTAAGCCTGATGCAGGTCGTGCTGCGGGAGGCAACACGGATGCAGAAGGACGCTATACGCTCCAATATCTTGATGGCGTCGAAGGATGCAAACTGGGGCCAAACACGGTGGGATTTGATTGGCCTCCGGGTTCTGCCAACACGGTTGGTTTTCCGGCGAAGTACAACGGTGACGCGGCCTTCAAGTTCGATGTGAAACCGGGTTCAAATACGTTTGATCTCAAGATGGAATCAGATGGGTCAAAGCCTGTTGTTCCTCTGGAGCAATAGTCTCCGTCAGGAATGTGATATAGGGAAACGAAGCCTATCGTGTTTCGACCAAAGAGCGTTTAATTTGCCTCGCGTAGCTGACGAACTGTAGTGAGGTTTGTCAGCTTTTTCACGCACGACGTTTGTCGCAGTTCTTCGAAGGACACGCTTGCAGCATGTCAACGTGAAGCAGGCTGGGTGGCGCGTTCCTGGTGTTGCCACTCGGTAGGGTGACATTGAGAGACCGGTGCCATGATTTATCTATCGCGAACCTGCAGAACGCTTTGTTGAGTCGGCCGGAATGCAAAGCCGTGCTTTTGGTGTTTCTGCTTCCTCCGCTGGTCGTGTCAGCAGTCGAAATCCGGAGTTACAGGGCCTTCCGTTCTTAACAGAATAGTCATCATGCGTTGTTTGCTTCTGCTAGCGGCCTGTTTGTCCGTGTCGCCAATTCAGGCCGCTGATTTCCGTGTCCTGCCCTATGTGCAGAATCCAGCCAGGGACGGCATGACTGTGCGTTGGCTGAGTGAATCGGCTACGGCAGGGACGTTGACAGTAGAAACGCCGGAAGGCCCGCGGGACTTCACTTCGAAGCCCGTTCAGGCGACGGCACTGGCTTACAATCCTTTCAAGGACGAGCCTGGCGGGCCGCATCGGGAACTTCCCTGGATGCATTCGGTTCGAGTGGATCAGTTGAAGCCAGCGACGGAGTACAAGTATACCGTAGTGCAGGAAGAAGAATCCCATTCGGCGTCGTTTCGCACGTCTGCATTACCCGACCAGGCCGTTCGGTTGATTGTCTATTCGGATTCGGAAACGGAACCGGAATCGTCGACCAGTCCACCGGTCGCGTGGCCGGTGAATGTGGGAAGTAATCGTCCAGAAGGCGTCGTCAATTATCTTGTCAATCAAACCATTGGCTATCGTGAGAACTGCCGTGTCATCGCAGGACGCAGCCCGGATCTGCTGATGATCGCGGGCGACCTCGTGGAATGCAGTGGTGAACAGCGTGATTGGGATGAATTCTGGAAACACAATGCTGGCGAATTCAGTGCGCTGGCCAGCCGTGTTCCGATCATCCCCGCCCTGGGCAATCATGAAAACTATGGTGGTCCGGGCGGCGGGTATACAGCCGACGGTGCGAACTTCGCAACAGATAAGTTTCTGACCTACTTCGAAACGCCGGACAACCACAGCACTAATCCAAAACACAAAGGACGTTACTACCGGTTGGACTATGGCCCTGTGACACTGATCTGTGTGGATTCGAGTGACGGACTGCCAAATGAAACGGCAGCTGATACCAATCACAGCTTACAGGGCAGCAACGCGCCTGATTTTAATCCGGGTTCAGAACAATATCGTTGGCTGGAAATGCAACTCGCTGATGCGCAGAAAACGAGCCGCTTTACCTTCGTTCAGTTTCATCACACCATGTTTGGTTCCGGACCGCATAGTGTGCCGTTTGGCACAGACGGTTTTTCCGGCCAGTCGGGCATCGCGATGCGAGTCCTGCTGCCACTGCTGATGAAGTACGGTGTCGATCTGGTGTTTTCTGGACATGACGAAATGTTGGAAAGATCATTTGTAGAGGGTGAAGAAGTTCTTGCGGACGGTCACACGGCGACTCATTCAATCCACTTTTACGATGTGGGAATTGGTGGCGATGGCTTGCGAGGTCCCTCGAAAGGTTTTGACAACCCGCATCGAAAATTCCTGGCCCACGACAATGTTCCGGAAGTCTGGGAAAACGGACGTTTGATTTCCGGAGGCAAACACTACGGACACCTCGAAGTCAACGTGGCACCCGCTGCTTCCGGCGAGTGGACAGTTGACGTAACACCAGTCCACGTTTTCCCGGTGACTGACAGCGAAGGCAAGGTGACTGGCTGGGAACGACGCGTGTACCCGGACGAAGTGAAGATTTCGACAAAGCAATAGCTTACGTCCCGGTTTTCAAAAGTGTTGCCGGGTCATGCTGATCGGCGCCGACAGGCCGAGTTCCTGCAAGGCGCTATGTGCACCGCAGCCTATCGTCGAGCGGCGCGATCTGTCAGCACTTTTTGGTACACCTCGCGAATTCGAGCGGTCATGTTTTCGTGGCGGAACTGTTCGGTACAGCGGAGGCGTCCGTAGTCACCAAACAGTTGCCGCAGCTCTGGATCATGAGCCAGTCGCAGCATGGCGTCGGACAGCTGTTTGACATTGCGATGTTCAACCAGCAGACCGGTCTTCTCGGGGATGCAGACTTCCGGTGCTCCATCGATGTCGAAACTGATGACCGGTTTTCCGGCCAGCAGTCCCTGCGGGATGACTCGTGCTAGGCCTTCCCAGTCGCTTGTGTGAACGACGATGTCCATCGCATGCAGATAATCGGTCACCACGTCCGGCGCGACGAGCCCTGCGAAGCGAAAGTGATCGGTCAGTCCCAGAGCAGCGATGCGGGCTTCGTATTCGGCTCGCAGAATTCCATCACCGACGAGCAGAAATCGGACATTGGGCACCTTAGCAGCCACCGCAGCGGCGGCTTCGATCAGGTAGTTGTGACCTTTCAGATGAAACAGCCGAGCCACTTTGCCAATGACAATATCTGACGGGGCGATGTTCAGTTCGGCGCGAATCTCGGCGGACGAACGAGACGGCTGCAGGAACTTGTCGACATCCATGCCACTGTAGATCGTCGTAAATTTCTCCCGCGGCGCGATGCCGGCCGCGACGTACTTGTCGATCATCGCATCGCAGACCGTGATGAAGTGATCGCACCATCGACTGGCTTTTCGCTCGGACCACTGATACGCATGATGCAGCAGCGGGTTCTGTCCGAAGTGAAACGACGCTCCGTGAACGGTATGGACCGCCGGAATTCCCAGCTGATGAGCGGCCAGTCGTCCGAGGATTCCGGCTTTGGAACTATGCGTATGGACAAGCTGCGGTCGATATTCGGCGAGCGCTCGTCGGATGGCTCCCAGCGCTTTCCAGTCCTGCAGAGGATTCACGCTGCGAGTCAATTCGGGAAGAATGCGCACATCCAGCCCGCGTGCGATCGCTCGCTGCTCAAGAGAACCCTCGGGACCATGCGTGTGACCGGTGAGCAGGCAAACCTCATCGCCAAACAGATGATGCTGATCGTCCACGTTGAACAACGTGTTTTCCTGCGCACCACCGATAATCATTCGAGTAATAACGTGGGCGATACGCATGGAAGAAAGTGCTCAAAGGAAAATCAGTAAGCCGGGAAGAAAACTGCGTCTGCGAACTCCGCAGGGGAGCAAGCGATAAAACAATGCGGGATGAACGGCTGATTCAGCAGAAAAGTAGAACGCGACTGAGTCCGTTTGTTGCGGGCGACTTCCGAAAAGTCTGCCGGAACCCCGACAAAGTCATGCCGTTCACGATGACGCAGTGTAAATGAATGCGGTAAACTTCCGGATCGAAAAATATACTTTTGTCGTGAACGGTACCATTCGCGTACGCAAACTATGTCAAATTCAACAGACGAATCTCCGCCGGCCGACGCAGATGGGCTACCCGAATCCGTGTCCGTTCCGCAGCCTGTGGCCGACGACGACCGTTCCGAAACATTGCCCGCCCCGGTGATCCTGAATCCATTGCCTGTGAATCCGGTGCCTGTGCCAGCAGTTCCAGCAGTCTCGAGTTTCTCAGAGCGAACCGTTGTGGCCATGAATACAGCCGCCGTGCAGTCTACGGTGGATCTGCAGCGGAGGCTGGAACAGATCCATGCGGCTCAGTTCTATGCCTATCGACGCCGACACGTGCGAACTTCGGTGCTGCTGTTTATCCTGACGCTGCTGAGCACTTTTCTGGTCGGAGCCGGGTATTTTCCGCTTGAGTATCTGCTGGGGCAGATCATTCCTTCGTTCGGAGCATTTCTGCAGCGAGCCTACTTGCCGCAGAACGTCGACGAGGTGTTTAGAAGCTCGTGTCAGCATGGGTTTGAGTATTCTATTCCGCTGATGCTGATTTTGTTCTGTCATGAAATGGGACATTACCTGCAGTCGTTGAAGAATGGTGTGCCCGCATCCCTGCCGTATTTTATTCCGATGCCGTTGCCGCCGATGGGCACAATGGGAGCGGTTATTTTTCAGGGACGCGGCGTGGCGACTCGCCGGCAGATGTTCGACATCGCCGTCTGGGGCCCGTTGGCCGGACTGGCAGTCACGATTCCCGTGCTTTGGTACGGTCTGAGTCATTCCGAATATCAGCCGCGACAGGGAATTTCGTCGCTGGAGTTTGGCGAACCACTGTTGCTGCAGTGGATGATCGCGGCGATCCACGGTGCGGCGCCAGACGGGCACGTCTTTGTGTTGAACGGAATTGGTTTCGCCGGCTGGGTCGGTGTCCTGATCACGGCGATGAATCTGCTGCCTGTCGGCCAGCTGGACGGCGGACACATCCTTTACACTTTGATCGGAAGGCGTGCTCACGTCGTCGCCTATCTGGTCATCGCTTTGGGTTTTCTGGCCATGGTTGTGCAGCAGAACTATTCCTTCAGCCTGCTATTGCTTCTGCTGTTGATCACCGGCCCGCGCCATCCGCCTACCGCCAACGACAATGAACCGCTGGGGCTGGGACGGCAAGTGCTGGGCTGGTTGACATTGTCGTTTTTGATCATCGGATTCACTCCCAGCCCAATCTCCGAGCCCGCTGATCTTCCCGAGCCGCCCGTGAAGCAGGTTCAGACGCTGCCATGACAACTGCCACGATTCCATTCATCATCTGGGGTGCTCTGTCCGGCGGTTGATTTCCTTCAGGCACTTCGCAATCTCAACGGCGGCAGGTGAGTCGCTGTGAACGCAGATTGTTTCCGCGACAACAGTAAGTATGTGACCGTCGATTGTGACGACTGTTCCCGTATCGATCATTCGGGCAGCTCGTGCGGCGATAGTTTGCGGATCGTGAATCACAGCTCCCGGCTGATCGCGAGGAATCAGAGTGCCGTTGGCCTGATAGTTTCGATCGGCAAACACTTCGCTGACCGTGCGAAGTCCGCAGCATTTTCCAGCCTCAAGCAGCCGGCTTCCGGCGAGCCCAAAAAGTCGTGCATTGGGCAGCAGCTCATGAACCGCTGCGGCGAGTGATTGAGCAACCTGAATGTCGATCGCCGCGAGGTTGTAAAGTGCTCCGTGGGGCTTCACATGTGACACGCACACGCCCTCGGACGCGGCGATGTCGATCATCAGTTTTAGCTGTGCGGTGATCATGTCGTAAATCTGTTCCGGCGACATCGGCAGGACTCGGCGCCCGAAACCTTCACGATCGACGTAGCCGGGATGAGCACCAAAGCCAACCTCGAGCTGTCGGCATTCTTCGGCCAGCTGCCGCATTCGTTCTCGACCTCCCGCATGTCCGCCACACGCCACATTTACGGACGTGATCCAACGAAGCAGCTCGCTGTCCAGCTTCTGCCCGGCGTCGCCTTCGATTTCACCGAGGTCACAATTGATGTCGATGATGATGTCATGGATCGGCATATTTGCGAGTCTGTAAAAGTGCAATTTAGTTGAAAAACGATCGTCAATGAGCGCCGGCGGGAAGTGTCTGCCTGCCGACAGTTCGTATGGCCGGTGAAAGACCGGCCATGATGAGTGCCCGTTTCAGATCATCACGCTGCTCGCGTGCGAGTTGTTGAGCTTCGCGGAGACTGGTTTTCGAAAAGAGCACCGTCTGTCCAGGCCGCAGTTGAGCAGCGTGGGGAAGATCGGCTGCGATGACGTGGGCGATGCGACGGTAGCCGCCGGTAGGAGCGCTATCGGCCATCAGCAGAATCGGGCCACCATCCGGCGGCAGCTGCAATGTTCCAATCGTTGTGCCCTCGGACAAGCGATCGCATTCGGATTCCGTTTTCAGAGGCGTCCCGGAGAG
>QWOO01000143.1 GCA_003669615.1 Planctomycetota bacterium | reverse complement strand
GTTACCAAATGCCCATACCGACTCGCTTCGCACAATCCTTTCCTTCGGAAACTTCGGACGTTCCGGATGGGCCGATTGCTGCGGTGATTGCCCCGCTGAGGCAATTTGACAACATGCCGCTCACCCTGACATAAGGTTCGCCTGTACGGAGCATATTTTCGCCATCAGACCTTGCGAACTCAGGCACTGCCGATGAACAGTCAGTCAACACCTTCAACTTGTGCGATTCGGACTTTGCCCGAACGTCTGTTGATCTTCGCGGCAATTTTGATGACCGGTCTGGCGACGATGACCACCAACTGCGCGGATCCCGATCTCTGGGGCCACGTCCAGTACGGCCGGGAAGTTTTGCACGACGGCGTGCTGCCTCGCACCGCAACATGGACCTACGCGGCCGAAGGAGCTGCCTGGGTTAATCATGAAAACATTGCCGAGTTCCTGCTGGCATGGACGGTCGACGCCTGGGGTTCTCAGGGATTGCCATGGATGAAACTTTCCATCGCAGCAATGCTGTTAACGCTGATGATCGTGTCGGCTGGAAAATCGGGAGCTGGCTGGCTGGCTACCGGAATCTTTGTGACTCTTGTCGCCGCATGTATTCAGTTCCACTGGCACTTTCGTCCGCAAATACTGACCTATCTCAGCCTCGCCGCCATGCTGGCGGTTTGGCAATTTGTGTTCGGCGAAATCAGACTGGACAATGAGACGTCCGCGGAAGAAACCATTTCCTTTACCAACCGACGAGTCAACTGGCTGTGGGTGATGCCGTTGCTGATGTGCTTCTGGGCAAACTCGCACGGAGGCTTTGCGGCCGGTGTCGCGATCATGTGTGCCTATCACGGGCTGATTTGCCTTCAGCTTGTATGGCAAACAGGCCTGAAGCATTCTCGACTGCTGATTGTCATTTCTGTAGTAACGGTGTCGTCTGTTCTGGCGACACTGGTCAATCCTTACGGCATCGGTCTATGGGAATTCATGCTGGCGGCGTTGAAGCTGCCGCGGCCTGAGATTGCCGACTGGAGTCCGCTTCCATTATTCAATTCGGAAGCAATTCGGTTTTGGGGCCTGCTGACAGCCGTTGTCATCAGCCTGAGTGTGCAACGCAGCCGATTGCAGTCCGCACAGGTGGTGGTCCTGGGACTTCTTCTTTGGCAGGGATTGAGCCACTGTCGGCATTTTTCAATCTTCGCGATCGTCTGCGGCTTCTGGATTCCGCGCCATCTTCAGGCGGCCGTAGATGCGTTCCGATCTACGATGGGGCGCTTGCAGCCCGACCGCGTGACCGGCGGAAATGGTTCGATGGTGACATTGATCACGTCGGGCCTGATCCTGTTGTGCAGCCAGAAGCTGTCGCCTCTGCTCTGCGAAGTGCCTGTCGAGCGAAACGAATATCCAGTCAGTGCGATGCAATATCTGCAGGACAAAAACCTGCATGGGAAAGTGCTGGTCACCTTCAACTGGGCACAGTACGCCATCGGTTGTTTTGCAGCGGGCGATGAGTCCATGCGGCAGTCGCGAGTCGCCGTCGACGGAAGATTTGAGACGTGTTACCCGCGCGAAATCACCGATATCTGTTTCGATTTCTGGTTTGGCACGAGCGACCCGGCTCAGCGGTATCGAAGCCCGCAAGCTCCGCCGTTCGATCCGTCACGGGCTCTGGAATTTAAAAACCCCGATCTGGTTCTGTTATCCCGCAGTCAGGGGCCTTCGCTGCGAATGATGCAGCAGCACACCAACGACTGGGTCCTGTTGTATCAGGATTCGATTGCCCAGATCTGGGGGCGAGGCTCAAAGTATGCGAATTCGAGCAGTCCGTACTTCCTGCCTGCAGCAGAGCGGCGTGTGACCGAAATGCCTCAGATTGGCACTGTCCCGTGGCCCGCTTTTCCCGCCTATGAGTCCCCGTCTGAACGTTTTACTTCGCGAGAAATTTCGCCGCTGCATGCGAACGCGTTTTGAGCGAATCGAGGTGCCGAGATAGCTCAGACAGGCTTGCCGATCACCCGCGCCTGCGAAATTCGGTGCTCTTCCAGTCGCCTGGCCCCAGATTTCCATCTGCGACCACGCTTGCCAAAATGAGTCCAATCGGGCGGCAGGATCGCGTTAAAATGGCAAACAAGCCGCAAAATACGCGATTAAGCGTGCGAAAATACCATGTTCCTATGGGACCGTATTGCTTTTGCCCTGCCAGCTTTTCTATGGTTCGTGCATAGGGAAATCTCCCGAGTCCGAGCGCAGGCAAGATTCCGTGTCTGAGATGCCCGGCTTGCTTTTCAGCTACAGTCTGACCCGTCGTGGTTTGCCCGGTTGCTGTCTGTTCCGGCTGTCGGAAGGAAGATTGAGTGTTAAACTCCCCGGAATTCAACGGTTCCGCGTGTTCCGCCAGTTTGTGTTTCGCAACATTATTTAGAGTGAGAATGAATTCATGAGCACCGTGTCCGCCCTTCCTTACAAGGTGGCCAATATTGAACTCGCCGATCTCGGCCGTAAGGAAATCGAGATCGCGGAAATTGAAATGCCGGGCCTGATGGCTCTGCGAGAAAAGCATGCAGCCTCCCAACCGCTCAAGGGCGCTCGGATTGCCGGTTGCCTGCACATGACGATTCAGACAGCCGTTCTGATCGAAACTCTTAAGGCTCTGGGCGCTGAAGTTCAGTGGTCAAGCTGTAACATCTTTTCGACTCAGGATCATGCAGCCGCTGCCATTGCTGCCGCTGGCTTCCCTGTCTACGCATGGAAGGGCATGACCAACGAAGAATTCGACTGGTGCATCGAGCAGACTCTGTTCTTCCCGGACGGTCAGCCGCTGAACATGATTCTTGACGACGGTGGTGACCTCACCACGATGGTTCACGAAAAATATCCTGAACTTCTGAAAGGCATCAAGGGCCTGTCTGAAGAAACAACAACCGGAGTTCACCGCCTGCATCAGATGCTGGCCGCTGGCAAACTGGCTGTGCCAGCAATCAACGTGAATGACTCCGTGACCAAGAGCAAGTTCGACAACCTGTACGGTTGCCGCGAATCTTTGGCCGACGGCATCAAGCGAGCCACCGACGTGATGGTCGCTGGCAAGGTTGTCGTGATCTGTGGTTACGGCGACGTGGGCAAGGGCTGTGCTGACGCTATGGACGGTCTGGGCGCTCGCGTGATCGTGACCGAGATCGATCCAATCTGTGCCTTGCAGGCTCTGATGGAAGGCTATCAAGTCACGACGATGGACGAAGCAGCCGCTCAGGGCGACATCTTCGTGACAACGACCGGCAACATCGACGTGATCCGTGGCGAGCACATGGACAAGATGAAGCACCAGGCCATCGTGTGCAACATTGGCCACTTCGATTCCGAAATCCAGATCGCTTATCTGAACAACAGCAAGACCATTCGCAAGATCCGCATCAAAGGCCCTGGCGATGAAGGTGGTCCTGTTGATAAGTACGTCTACGCGAACGGCAAAGCGATTCTCGTTCTGGCTGAAGGCCGTCTGGTCAACCTGGGTTGTGCCACCGGTCATCCATCATTCGTAATGAGCAACAGCTTTACGAATCAGGTCATGGCTCAGCTGGCTCTGTGGACAGAATCAGAGAAGTTCTCAATCGGCGTTCACATGCTGCCAAAAGAACTGGACGAAGAAGTAGCACGCCTGCACCTCGGCAAACTGGGCGCCAAGCTCGAAACGCTGACTCCTGCTCAGGCAGAATACATCGGCGTATCCAAGAGCGGCCCATACAAGCCAGCTCATTATCGCTACTAAGATTTCTGCTTTCTGACAGAATGCGAAGAGGCCATCATTTGATGGCCTCTTTTTGTTTCTGAAATTCTGCGGAAAGAGTGCACTGTGGATATTCGAGTGCTGGTGACTGGCGGCAGTGGTTTCATCGGGACGTGGGTGCTGCGAGAACTTCTCGATCGCGGCACGGATGTTGTCGTGGTGGATAACCAAAAGTCACCCGACCGATGGCGACGAGTACTCGGTGATCGCTGCGATAAGGTCATTCAGGTAGACGCTTCATTGCTCGATTGTGAGCAACTGCTTCAGGCGATGCAGCAGCAAAATATTACGCATGTGATTCATCTGGCGGCCCTGCTGACGCCCGCATGCCAGCAGGACCCGTGGCTCGGTTTTCAGGTGAATGTCGTCGGCAGTACGGCGCTCTTTGAGGCCGCACGACGTGCGGGTCGGATTCGTTCCATTTCGTATGCCAGTTCGTTTGCGGTGTACGGTCCGGAATCCGGTGCCGAGGGCACCAGTCCTAACCGGCCGCCTTCGTTTTACGGTGCGTTCAAACAGTCCGTGGATTTGATCGCCGAGCAGTACTGGCGTCACTTTGGAATCGCCTCTGTTGCAATTCGCCCGCATGTCGTCTACGGACCGGAGCGAGAAATCGGACTCACGGCTGGCCCTTCATTAGCCTGCCGCGCGGCAGCAAACGGTCAGACCTATGCGATCGGATATCAGGGATCTGTCGGATACGACTACGTGGAAGACGTGGCGGCGGCGTTCGTGAAAGCGGCGATGGAATGCCCTGACGGTGCCACAGTCACCGACCTGCCCGGCGAACAGGCCACGACCGAAAAGTTCGTTGAGGCCATTGAAGCCGTCATGCCTGCCAGCCGAGGATCCATCACCATCTCCGGCCCCGCGATTCCAGCCAATATTCCGCCACATCCAAATTACATCACGAGTCTCTACCCCGACTGGCATCCAACCTCGCTGAAGGACGGAATCCGCAGGACGATCGCTTACTACGCCGACCACAGGTCATAGCAACAGGCAGTAACTCACAGCGTTGCCAGTTGTGGCGTCGCTTTGAACGCTGAACAGACGAAACACGGATCAGAAGTCGCAAAAAAAGCAGCTCAGTGCTGACCGCGTGCTGAGCTGCTTTAGGATTGAATCGACCGTCGGAAGATTGATCAGACGTTGAACAGGAAGTGACAAATGTCGCCGTCCTGCATGACGTAAGATTTTCCTTCAACTCGCAGTTTACCGGCCGCTCGAATGTCCTTTTCGGTCTTGTAAGTTTCCAGATCGGGAAGCGTATAGATTTCGCAGCGAATGAACCCACGTTCGAAATCGCTGTGGATCACGCCTGCGCCCTGAGGAGCGGTTGCGCCGATCGGAATTGTCCACGCTCGCACTTCTTTTTCGCCGGCCGTGAAGTAACTTTGCAGCCCCAGCGTCTTGTAGGTCGCCCGAGCCAACGGACCCAGTGCAGGTTCAGTCAGGCCGACGGATTCCAGCATTTCCTGACGATCGGCCTCATCCAACTCGGCCAGTTCGGCTTCCAGCTTTGCACACACAGGAACAACCGATGCGCCGTGTTCGGCGGCATACTTGCGGACCTGTTCGACCAGCGGGCTTTTGCCTTCCAGATCGTCTTCAGCAACATTCGCGACGAACAGAATCGGCTTTGCGGTCATCAGGCCGATGGCTCGCACAACGTCCGCTTCTTCCGCCGAAAATTCCACAGTTCGCAATGGCTTTCCGTCATTGACGACGGCCTGACATTTTTCCATCACAGTCGCGCGAAGCTTTGCATCTTTGTCGCCGCTTTTGGCAGAACGCTGAGCCTTGGGCAGAGCGTTCTCCAGAGTCTGCATGTCGGCCAGCAGCAGTTCTGTTTCGATCACTTCAATATCGTTCAGCGGGTTGACGCCACCACCCACGTGAGTGATATCGTCATCAATAAAGCAGCGCACGACCTGCAGAATGGCGTCGACTTCACGGATGTGGCTGAGAAACTTATTGCCCAGACCTTCACCCACGCTGGCACCTTTGACGATGCCCGCAATATCCACCAGCTTCAGAATCGCCGGAATGACTTTCTGAGGAGGAATGTATTTCGTGATGCGTTGCAGGCGCGCGTCCGGAACGCTGACAATGCCTTCGTTCGGTTCGATAGTGCAAAACGGATAGTTCGCGCTTTGTGCAGCAGTCGAACAGGTCAGAGCATTAAACAGAGTGCTCTTGCCGACATTCGGCAGGCCGACGATTCCGGCTTCCATGGAAGGTTTTCCAGACTCAGTTAAAAGGAACAATTCGAAGATTTATTCGGGACCCGCCTCAGCTGCGGTCCGCACGTGAATCACGGGATTGTATCGGCACTGTCGCACGCGCCAAATGCGGATTCAGCAAGGGAATCCCAAGTCGGGCGATTTGATAAGATCGAACGTCAGCCAGCTCAGGATTCGCTGATCACGACAACATACTTTTACCTGGACGCACGTGAGCAGCCCGCATCCGCGTTCCAACGGACATGCCGATTTCCCAGGGCTCGCAGTTCAGATCTCGTTTCTCTTGAAGTGCTGTCGCCCGCAGCAATTGTGAAAAACCCGCAAAAACGCTAGCTTTCGCCTTAATGAACGTGGTTCAGGACCGGCCTGACTCCCCGCACAGGATGCAGCTTGGCAAATCGATCGGATTCATGGCACTTACACTTTACTACAACGGGCAGACATCCATTCCTGTTGAAATTGAAGGGTTCACTCCCGACTGGGCCTGCGATAAATCGCTCTCCGAAATCCAGCGTTTCGAAATTTTTCACGGCAACCGCAAAACGTTTCTGGCAGAAATGTTCACGATTTCCGGTGACCCCGGTGATAAGCAACTGCATTTCGAGGGTGATCTGGCAGGAGTTCACTGGCTGGGCGCTCATATGGCCAGCGGTCGAGTGACCATTCACGGAAACGCCGGACGACATGTGGGCAGTCAAATGAAAGGCGGCGAGGTCATCGTAGAAGGCGATGCCGGCGGCTGGACTGGCGCAGAAATGCGGAAAGGTCTGATCCATGTGAAAGGCAACTCCGGAACTCTGACGGGTGGTGCTTACCGTGGTTCATCCAAAGGCATGACGGGCGGAAGCATTCTGATCGACGGCAATGCGGGCCACGAAATCGGTGTGACAATGCGGCGCGGACTGATTGCCGTCGGTGGTACTGCGGGCGATATGCCAGGTTTCAATATGATC
>QWOO01000297.1 GCA_003669615.1 Planctomycetota bacterium | reverse complement strand
TTGAAGAAGCCAATAGCCTGATCATCGACACTGTCGCCGCAGTGAACGTAACTGTGGATGGCCCGAGCCGAGCAAACTTTAACAGCACGACAACCGCTGTTCCTCAGTCGCGCACCACGAACGCATTGGAAGATCTGACAGCCACGAACAACGGCCCCATTAAAATTCTGACGCTAAACGGAACGATCACGGTGAACCATGGGGCGACCGCCTCCGCGGGAATCACGGCCAAAGGAACGGGCGATGTCCTGCTGGAAGCTCGCGGTGCAAGCAGCGACGTCACGATCAACGGCAATGTCGTCAGCACCACCGGTCACATCAGTGTCAAGGCGGCCGATGATGTTCTCTTGACTGCCAACCTGGCCACAGCTGGGTCCGGAACCGTCTATGTGAAAGCGACGAATCAGAACATGGCTGATTCTTCTGGGATTCGCATGAGTTCCTTTGCGACGATCATCACTGCTGGCGGAAACGTCCGGTTGCTGTCTGACAATGAATCCGACATTCTGCTGGGAAGTATTAACGCAGCGACGGGCAGCGTTAGCCTGCTTGCCGAGCGTTCCATTCTGGACTCCAACGGTGCTCTTCAGAATGTGCAGGCTCATGCCCTCCGAATCGTTGCTGACGCCGCCGTCAGCAATTCTGCAAATCAGGCTGGCATCATCGGCGGCTCCGACACAGGAGCCGCAGCGATGAGTAATATCAATGCGATTGACACAACAGTAGATATCCTCGCAGCCCAAAGCGCCGATGGAATCTACATCAAAGAATCTGATGGACTCACTGTCGACGCGACTGCGGCGATCTTTGTGGACGAAGCCCGCTTCAACGGTTCCACCACACGACACGTGGACGCTTCGCTGAGCGACCTGACGACGTCTCACAATGGCGTTATCAAACTGCAGACAGTCACCGGGTCCGTTGTTCTGAATGAAGGCGGAAATGGCAATGGAATTGTGATCGACGCCAATGGAACCGGTGATGTGCTCATCGAGACGCTGGCATCCAACGGCGATGTGATTGTGTCTGGCCAGATTCTAAGCGGGGCAGGGCATATCACTCTCAACGCGGGCGATGACGTCATCGTGAACCGCTCGGTGACCACTTCCGGTGCCGGGACGATTTTCCTGTCGGCTTCCAGCGGCACTGCAGACAGCTTTGGGGCCGTTGCCGATGGAGTCACATTGACAGCTGCACTGAATAACTTCAGCGGTGACGTTCTGGTGAAGTCAGATGTTGATGTGATTCTTGCGGCTGCGATAACGAGCGATTCCGGCAACATCGGTGTGATGGCCGGCAGAGATCTGACGCAGACAAATGAAGGAGACATCGCTTCGATCACCGGTGATGTTCTTCTGCTGGCCGATCGGCACTGGACGAACGATTCGGATACGGTAATTCACGCGGGCGGCGGTGAACTGATCGGGCGGGCGAGAACTGGCGACGTGGTCTTCGGTCGAATCGATGCTACCCATGCGGCTATCACGGCCGGACGGAATGTGCTCGACGCAAACGGCGGTCTGCTAAATGTCACCGGGCAGACCCTGAGCCTTCGTGCCGGCGGAAGCATTGGCACAAGCGTCGATCGTCTTGAGACGCGAATTGCGACACTCGCTGCGCAATCGGCAACAGGTATTTTTCTCGACGAGACTGACAGTCTGATGATCGATACGGTGGGTGCGAATACGGTCAATATAAACTCGCCTGTTCGAGTCAACCTCAATAGTACGACGACAAGCGTCGCGGAGGTTCGCACGACTCAATCTTTGGAAGACCTGACGACAACCGGTAACGGGCCAATCCAGATACTGACGCGGGCCGGTTCGCTGACTATCAATGGCGGTGCTGATAGCATTGGTATCATATCCGCAGGCACCGGCACGATACAGCTCACTGCCGTTGGAGCATCCAGCGATATCGTTGTGAATGCATCTCTCAGCAGTGGAACTGGCAATATCCAGCTGACGGCCGACGATGATTTGGACGTCAACGCGTCCCTGCAAACAGATGGCGGTGGACAACTCAATTTGAGGGCATTGAATTCAACGGCCTCGGACTTTGCTGCTCTTGCCGGCTCCGAAGTCGATGGCATTAATATCGATGCTTCGCTGATCACCGGCGGCGGCGATGTGCTGCTGACTTCCGCTCTGGACATTCGCCAGTCTGCAGCTATCACGAGTGACGCCGGCGATGTAATATTTACCGCCGATCGAGACGTGTTTCAAACAAGCAGTGGAGATATCACGGCAAGTCTGGCCGATGTTTTGATCAACGCCGGGCGAAACTGGACGATGAGCAGTAACACTGTGATTACATCGTCACTCGGAAATGTCGGCGGAATCACGGCGGCCGGTGAAATCTTCCTGGGACGCATCAACGCCAGCGAGGTGGTCCTGCAGTCCTTCTCCGGGATTCAGGACAACAACAGCACACAACTGAATGTGGTGTCTCAGCGTTTAAGTCTGAAAGCGGGCCGTTCCACAGGTGACGACGGCAGCAACAACGGTATGTTCAGTGCGAATGCCGATGCGATAGACACTCAGGTCAATCAACTGGCGGTGCAGTCACCGAAGGGGATTGCCATCAATGAACGCGATGACCTGATTATCAACCGCACGACCTCGCAGACCATTGGCGGCACCACCTTCGACGCGGTCACGGGGATGCAGACGGTCAACAGCGACATCTTTCTGAATGTGGGAGGTGACCTGACACTGAACTCTCAGCTTAAGGCGGGAACCGCGGACGTGCGTATCACAGCGTCGGGCAACGTCACTCAGAATGCGGATGGAATCGTCGTCGCTGATGAGCTGGGTATTCTCCAAATCTCCACCGGTCAGGCTGACATTCGCCTGTTCTCTGCAAACGATGTCAACGTGCTGTCCGCATCGAACGCGTTTGATGGAGGAGACATCCAATTCCACGACACGGACGATTTGATCGTTCGCACGGTGTCCGCTCAGACTGTCGGGCTGTTTCAGTTTGACGGAGTCAGCGGAATTGTTGCCACCGGGGGCGACATTGAGATCCGTGCAGAGCAAGATTTGACGATTCTGAAGACAATCGTGTCCTCCAACGGTGTGGAAGACAGCACTGCGGCAAGCGGTGAAAAAATTACTCTGGAATCCGTCGACGGCAATATTCTGATCGACGCTGCAAATGGTCCGATTCTGATCACCAGCGATGAAGCCCCAGGATCCAATGCCGTGACCGGCGACCAAATCGTGCTGCTGGCTGACAGCGACGGCAACTACAACGGAGATCTTGACGGAGACAAAATTCCCGATTCGGTCGACAAAGATATCGACGGTGACGGAATCCTCAATTCGGTCGACTCAGTTCTGAACGGTCGGATTCAGGGGCAGGTCAAGTTCGTCGGTGATGTCACATTAAGCACCGACGGAGGCGTGGCGAAGAAGTTTGCAAAACGGCCGGAAGTCGGACTTCCTGCAACGGCGTTCTTCGTCTATGTCAGCAAGCCGATGCCGCTCGCTATAGACAACTCTCCTGTGAGCTGGGTCGGCACTAATGCATATCTCGACGGCTTCTTCATAGAAGTGGGCGTGCAGGGCGAAGAAAATCTGGTGCTCGATTTAGACTGGCAGGATCCAGCCGATGAACCGGGTGTCGTGAACGATGCGTTGATACAGCAGGGAGCTCAGGCGAGCGGGATCATCCATGCTGTTTCTTCCGAGCGTTTACAGCAGTTTTTGGTGGCAAATGGCGGCAACGTTAATACTGTCGGGCATGTTTATACGGCACGCGATTTTTCCCTCTTTCAGCAGGTTCAAAACATCACCACGATTGTGATCGACTTTTCCGTGTCGCATCATTCTTCGATCGATGTGCAGGGCGTCAGCGTATCGCAGGCCAACGCGACAGAAACAGTTCCTGGCAGAGATCTGGCTTCTACGGACAATCGAAACACTTTTCCCGGTCTGTTCGAAAATGGGATTGCGACGTTCAAGATTCCAACCGTCACACCAGCACCTGCGGCGTTGTTCAATGGTGCGGCTGTGGCGCGAGTCGATCGCCCATTTGCCGTTTCCGTTCCCGAACAGCGGACGGTCACGAGTCAGGCGCTGACGACGGATTTCGGCGGTGGCGCTGTTTCAGGTTCAGCATTCTCGACGGAAGTCTATTTTCAAATTCGCCGACAGTTCGAAGCCGATGGCCCTGCAGAAGTTGTTGTCGAACGTATCACAGACAGCAGCCTGATTTCGTCTCGTGAAGCCTTCGAGAAATTCGTTCAGCAGACACCTGCTTTGCAGGACGGAGCCGGATATGAAATCTGGCTGATCTCGGAAACGGGCGGGCAGAAAGTAGAGCGGCCGATTGTAGAATTTGAAATCACCGGCGGATTGCCTGGCACCGCTGATGATGAAAACACCGACCCGTCGGACGGCCTGCGTTTGAAAGATCTTCCCTTCGAACAGCCTGAAGGTGACGAAGGCGAAAACAACATTCCCGGCGACGATATGAGTTCGCTGCAGAAGGCTGGAAAAATTGACGCCGCGTTGGATGGGCACCCATCAGAGACCGCTTCACCCACGTCCGCGGTTGATCGGCCATCGCTTCAGGTTCTCGAAAAGTTGTCTGCGGCCGAAGCGGATGAAGAGTTATCGCCGGCCATGGACAGCCCGGACGATCAACAGGATCTGTCGAAAACTCTTTCTCCGGCAGTTTCCAGCGGACTGGCCGGGCTGGCCGTCGGACGTTTTCGAAAGCGTCAGCGGCAGACAGTGCAGGAAGTGACAGAACATCGGTACTCGCGAGCGTCGCGATTCTCCCGACGAAATTCCTGAGAACACTGACTGACTCACGATTGGCCCAGGCCTAATCCAGAGTCTGTCAGGCGAAATGATGATTGAAGTGTTTTTGCGTTCGATGGTCCTGAGCGAAGTGCTGATCTGAATTTGGAAAGCCAGTTAGATGTCTGAAAATCTCAACCCATCGGCACACGATCGCGATGATCATCGCAAACCTAAAGCCTCTGAGAACGACATGGAGAGAACTCTGGTTCCCGACATGGACGACGCAGATTCGTTGATAGTCGGTCACGATCATCTGATCGTAGATTCGGATGGCAGCGTCGATTACGGAGCGACTGTCACTGGGCGCCCGATGCCGGACGATGAAGATGAAGATGAGGATGAAGATTCGGATTCGATGGACGCGGGGCTCGATGGTGGAATCACGTTCGTTGGCATGTCGTTCGATGCAGATGAACATGACGACTCAGCGGACAACCGCGGGAATGACCCGAGCGACAACATTCCGACGCTTGTGCCTTCCCTGGACGGCGATTCTGGACCTCGCGGATCATCAGAAGCGACAATCGTCCATGATTCACCGCCGGCTTTTGATCCGGACGGCGGAACGATCATCAATCAATCGGGCGCTGAACTGGCTGCGGATCGTCCTGGCAGCCTGAATAAGACGAATCCGCAACAAGAGAAATCCGAAATCGACGAAGGGTCGCAGTCGACGCCGGAGGGAGGTTCGGGATCACGCTCGGGGGCGGCGGGGAGTAAAATTTCCTCCCAGATCTGGGTGTCGCCGTCGAACGCATCGGTTGAGGAACTGATTTCGATCCGGACACGAGCGGTTTCGGGCAGTGGGCAATTCCACGATTCGCCTGAATCAGATTTTGAGATCGTTGAAAAACTTGCGGAAGGGGGAATGGGAGTCGTCTATGTCGCCAGACAAAAGTCGTTGAATCGCGAACTGGCGATTAAAACTCTGAAATCGGGAGCAGCATCATTCGGTGGAACGGTCGGCAGATCCCATAGCGCGAAAGCGATGTCCAGAGCCGACCGGCAGAAACGAGAGATGTTTCTTTCCGAGGCGCTGGTTACTGCCAACCTCGTGCATCCCAATATTATTCCGATCCACGAACTGGCTCAGACCGGCGACGGGTTGCCGTATTATGTGATGAAGCGAGTTCACGGGATTCCGTGGAACAAACGCGTCCAGGAAATGACGCTGCAGGAAAATCTGGACGTCCTTCACAAGGTGTGCGACGCAATTGCGTACGCTCATCATCACGGCGTGATCAATCGCGATCTTAAGCCCGAAAACATTATGCTGGGTGAGTTCGGTGAAGTGCTTGTGCTGGACTGGGGTCTGGCCGTTCCGGCTCCTCATGCAGCAGAGCTGAACTTTCGGTCTCCCGTGGCATCGTTTGGTGCGGGGACTCCGGCATACATGTCGCCCGAACTCTGGGCTGGTCCACCAGAAGCGATTGGGGAATGCAGCGACATCTATCTGCTCGGTGCAATTCTGTACGAGATTGTGACCGGGTCTCCACCGCACGAATTTCCCAGGGCGGAAAAGTCTGGCGCAAAGAGCGACATCTGGAAGATCATCGACAGCGTGCTGCGCGAAAACGTGATTCGCAAAACAGACGAATCCGGAGAACTGCTGGACATTGCCATGAAGGCGATGCGGACGAATCCGGATGACCGATTCGGAAGCGTACTGGAACTTCAGTTCGCCGTCCGAAATTTTCAGCGACACGAAGAAAGCCGCCGTCTGAGTTCCCGCGCTTCGGAACTTATCGAATCACAGGCCTCGCCTGACCGCGATTACCACACCTGCCAGACAGCGGCCGCGTTATACGAAGAAGCTCTTCGCACGTGGACACAAAACGGACTTGCTCGAAATGGATTGCGATCAACTCGTCTGACCTATGCCAAACTGGCCAGCAGCAAGGGCGACTATGACCTCGGACTGCAGATCGCCACTCTGGAAACGGATGCGGAATTTGAAACCCTGACTCGGCAACTGAAGTCCGCTCGCCGTCTTCGGGCCAGCATCAAATGGACGGCCCTTGCGGCAATGCTGTGTGTTGTGGCGCTCGGTGCAAAATCAATCTACGACAATGGCATCATTACCAATCTGAACACGGAAGTGACTTTCAGAAAGCAGGAAGCCGATACCGCCGTGGCTCAGGCGGACGAAGCCAAAAAGTCAGCTGTCGTCGCTTTAGAGCAGGCC
>QWOO01000037.1 GCA_003669615.1 Planctomycetota bacterium | reverse complement strand
TCGCTGGGCTCGTGGTGTTTTGCTCATCCACTCATTTTAAGTCCACCATTTCTTCACGCCAGGTCACTCTGACAAAAAATCACAGCCTCTCCGCGAACAAAACGGATGCTGGAGTGCAGCATTTCTTTCAAATCGCACATGGGCCAGAACAAGAGCCTTCATGCAAACAAGTGCGCGCACATGGTGATTGCGAAGTCCAACCCGTTTTGTTTGCGGAGCAAACAACGACTATCGTTCTGGGTTTTGATGGCCCCGGGACATTTGCACCTCACGCTGCGCGGCGGGAGTAGTTGAACCAATCGAAGAATGGTTCACAGTGCTCCTCCACCTGAGCAATCTCAGAGGGCGTCAGTACGTTTCGGTAGTTGCCAACTTTCGACTCCGACACCTTCTGCCCGCTGAGCTCTGTCGCCCAGGGCGAAAAATGTTTACTGGAGGTGATCTGCTGGTAGCTGACCAGACCAGACTCGGGCGATGCTGCCGGATCAATCGCTTCAAAGTCGATGCCCGTAAAACCACTGATCTGCTTCAAAGCCTGCGCGGGATTGGTGGCAAGATTTTCGTACAGCACAATCGCCATCCGCTCCCGGAACCCAGGATCCGTCACGTTCAACGCAGGCGCATAGAAGCCGATAAAATGATCACACAGTTTCTGAATGTTTCGTTCAGTAAATAAATACGACTGCCCGGCCGCTTTCTGACGCTCGCCCACTTCGATCATTGACGCAATCACATCGCGTGGGTCGCGGATCATCAGCAGGAATACGGCTTCCGGAACCAGTTCATACAGCGAGGGCCAGACTCGGGTCAGATGTGGTTCTTTCAGAACCAGATGCGTGCAGTTATTCAGATGCTGGCGAGTATGCTCCAGGAACGCCCTGACCAGCAGAGAATTGAATTCACGCAGGTCCGTTTCGTCTTTGAAGTAGCTGGAATAGTTGCCCCGAAAGCTGAGGGAAGCATCCTGATACACCGTCACCAGCTGCCTCAAATAACTGGCTTCAAAGATATACGGGTTCGTCAGCGGCGACTGACACAGCAGCTGCTGCATGACTGACGTTCCACTTCGCTGACTTCCGCCGACAAAGATCCACGCCATGTTTTTCCATCCCGCCAGATTCAATTTGGACTGTTAACCACCCTGAGTAAAGTCGGCATGTCTGATGCTGCAGACAGTCGTTTGCCGAAGCCTCGGGCCGACCTGATCGAAAAACATCGTGCAGAACGGCGATCGGCTGCGTGATGCCCCGCAACAGTGCAGGTTTTCCTGCATTCGTGTTCGCACACGTCTTACGTCAGACCTGAATGGCCGAACGACGAGCAGAGATCAAAAAATCGTTGACTCGTTCATAATCGGGTCGCTCCGGCAGTGATGTTTCTTCCAAAGCCTGATCAAACTCTTTGTGCAGACTCAGACGCCACGCCTCGGTCTCGTCCAGAGAAATCTCACCGCGTCGAATCGCCAGCAACTGGTCGCGTTGCGATTCGACTCGCACGGGGACAAAGCCATGTCGCAGAATGTGAATGCCGGCCATGAGCAATCGAATCAAATGCATCACATGCTTGGGCTTTACCTGGCCCTGATTTCGTAGATCGGCCTGCATCTTCTTAAACTGAGACATCACGTAACCGTTGTACGTCTGATAAACCAGCCTCGACAGAAAAGCGTCTTTCATCTGCAGCAGCTGCTCGCCGACCGGAGACACTTTTTCGATCAGCGGCGTGTAAAGGCATTCCAGCACGTTGGGATTGGATTTCAGAGCCAGCACCAGAAACCGCTGCAGCTCCCAATAATGCTCCTGCGTGTCATAGCATTCGATCACTTCCGGAACACCATACAGCGACCAATGGTCTTCCGCGGTGGGCAGGAACACTCCACGATAGTCTGTATCTGAAGCGTCATCTTCGAGCCCATACGCGCGCGAACCAATCACGCATCGCAGAATGACTCGCGAGAACAGCGGGTCGCTTTCAAGCCGATGTCCGGTGTTCTCCGAGATTGCTTCGCTTCTCAACACCGAATTTTTATAGTGAGCCAGCGCGACAACGTCATCAGCGTGAACGGGCTCTTCCATGCCATCAGGAAATCGGACGCGATAAGAATGACTACGATCATTCGGTGACTTCACCACGATCCCAACTGCGCCGCGTGGATGCACGGTTCGACCGCCCTGGCCGGAGACGGGACGCAGGACGACGACCTGGCACCCTTCGGGAAGAATGAATGGAGTCTTGTCGGACATGCACAACTTTCAGATATCACAACTGTCACTTCATCCGGTCCGTTCGATTTCGCGTCAGGCATTGTACACGGTCACAACTCAGTAACACCCTCACAGGACAGCGTCCTGTTTGTTGTTCCAGGTTGATCGGAAATTTTCTCCTAAAGGACCGCGTGAATTTGTTCCTTCTCCCCGTCGGGGGAGAAGGTGGCCGCCAGGCCGGATGAGGGGGCTTTCGTGAAGGGCCGCGTGCTAAAAATGCCCCCTCACCCCAGCCCTCTCCCCCAATTTTTGCGTCCATCCCGCTATCCAACAACACGCATCCTCTCCGCAAAAATCGGGGGAGAGGGGGCGACATTGCTGTGTCCAGCTCACACACTTAACGCGCACGCGTCAGATTGGTATCGCTTAACATGCCGCGTTCGGAAAGAGCGCGAACTAATTCTCGCGCCAGCGGACCAGCGGCTTTACTGCCGGAACCGCCATGTTCCAGAACGACAACGACAACATATCGCGGGTTCACAGCCGGTGCATATCCAGCGAACCACGCATGGTCCGGTTTTCCCGGAGACGTTTCCGCGGTCCCCGTTTTTCCTGCGATCTGCACATCCTTCAATCGTATTGTCCGAAAACCTGTGCCGATGGGTTCTTCCACGGCCGCCAACAGGCCCTCACGAACCGCCACCAGAGTCTCGTCGGTTACGCCTGGTATCCTGTGCCGAGTCACTCGATAAGGCGAATCATCTAGTTCGGTCGCCTGGCGGGCAACGCCGTCATCACTGGCCACATGAGGCGTTACCAGCCAGCCGTTGTTGGCCACAAACGCCATGAGCCGCGCCATCTGCACGGGAGTGACCGTCAAACGAGACTGCCCAATAGCCAAGCCCAGCGCCTCACGCTGAAAACGTCGTTGAGCCGCTTCATTGCTGTCGGAAGATGCGTTCCCGGTGATCGCGGGAACAGTTCCCGGCTTCTCATAGGGCAGATCAATTCCCGTTGCCGTGCCGAACTGCAGCAGGTCGGTCCAGTGGGCTAACGGATGGATCCCCATCCGCTGTGCCGCGTCGAAGAAATACACATTGCACGACTGCGCCATGGCCGTTCGCAAATTGACGGGACCATGGCCGCGGCCATGCAGGCGGTAAATGAGACAGCGATGCTCATCAGGATCAGCAAGAAATCCCTGGCACTCAAAGGATTCCGAAGGCGACAGGGCACCCGTCTGCAGTCCGGCGATCGCGGTCACGATTTTAAATGTGGATCCTGGCGGCAATGCCATGCCAGTGAAGCGAGAAATAAACGGGCGTCGAGTATCGCTGTTCACGGCATTCCATTGAGCAGTCGTGCCTTCGGTAAACATGCTCAGATCAAAATCAGGCGCGCTGGCGGCCGCGACTATTCGGCCGGAGTCGGCTTCCATCACAATCGCGCATCCTCCGGCAGGAATGTGCTCTGGCTCCGGCGGTGCGAGAGTCTCAGCGTCTGCATCCGCTCCGTCCTCCACCGCTGGAAGCAGATACTTGCGTTCCGCATCTCCCAGCGATTCAGCGAGCAACTGTTCGGCCAGTTTCTGAATTTCGACATCAATGGTGAGCATCACATCGCGACCGCTGACCGGGCGGCGAGCGATCTCGGTGGATACGATTCTCTGCCGGCGATCACGAACGGTGCGACGCAGACCCGGGATTCCTGTCAGTCGCTGATTGTAAGATTTCTCGACACCGAATCGGCCGGATCGCAGAGCATCGACGGAAATGTCCCGAGACCCCTTTTCGCCATTCTGCTCTTCGCCATTCTGCTCTTCGGGGGAACGCCTGGTTCGGGCTCCCACGATGTGCACGGCCAGATCATTTTCAGGGTATGTGCGTTCGGTGGAAGCGACCACTCGCACACCGGGAAATCGTTCCGGATGTTCACCAATTGTCGCGGCCACGCCAACATCCACATGCTCCAGAACGGCGTGCCACGATTCTTCTTCTTTCACCACGATCCCGGGCGTCTCTTCGCGTTCCGGCGCCGTCGTTAGTTTTTCGCGAACCGCTGAAGCCCAGCGAAGCAGGAACCAGGCGTCGTTGTCTTCGTCCCTGGAATCAGTTCCGGCGCGTCCTTCTTCGGAATGACTTCGCAGCCGACGATTGACGGAGTCGCTGACTTTTTGAACTCGCTGTTCGATACGTTCACAGCGTGCCGTCAGTTCGTGCGGCAAAAGTCCCGTGGCCTCGGCAACGGCCTGAACCATGGTCTGTCGTTCATCCAGTATCTTTTGAGTAATCTGCGCGACGAGTTCCGCGTCTTGACGTTCGTCGCGACTGAGCCTCTGTCGAATCTGCAGCTTCAGCCAGTTGGGATCAGCCGACTTCTGCAGCCAGCGATAATGAATCTGCACGGCATAGTGTTCCACGTCGGCAGCCAGCACGACAGATTCCGCGAGTATGCGGCCATCACGAGCGGGGAGCAGCTCGTCTTCGACGGTCGTGGTTGTGAGCGATTCCAGATAGTCGGCCGGCAGTTGTGTCTGCACCCATGCGACTCGCGCAAGAATCACGGCAGCCGCCACCGTGAACAGTCCGCCCGTCAGCCAGAGCCGCAGTGAACTGCCCGGGGCGATGAACTCCTCATGTTCTTCGCCGGAAGAAAAAATTGTATTGTGAGGAGTATTCAACATAAATAATAAAAGCTCAGCCAAAGCCGTTCGAATCTAAAGGCAGGTCTTGCCGTTAGTGGCCGATGGTCAGTGAGCGGCGCATCCCAAATTCGTCGGCAACCCGAATCATCAACGACAGGCCAGCACTGATCGGCAAAGCGACGATGGCCAACGACTTCAACGCCGCGCCAATCTGAGGAACAAGCTGCCCGGGCGCAGCAAAAGCAGCGAAAGGAATCGAGCCCAGTGTCTGCAGCAACATGGCTGCCAGCGTCAGCAGAGGCAATTGCAACGGCATGGGAATGGAAAAAACAGAAGGCCGCGTCTGATAAGCCTCGTTGCGAACCGACGGAGAAAGCCATAGGGCGGCCAGGAATGGAAGTGCCATCGAGCACAGCGGAAGCGGCGATGGTCGAGCGATCCAGTCGACCAGCAGCATCAGTCCAGTCAGCAGGATTCCGGTGGCCGATCTTGTCCAGTACATCACCGCGCAGGCCACGGGCAGCAGTATTGCGCCCTGCGTAAGCAGTCGCGGCCAGGTCAGCTCTATGGCCAACATGATCCACAGCAGACATCCGGCTCCCAACATTGTTTTCATGCTTACACACCCGGTCAGAGATTGCTGATTCATGGAGTCGGCACAGGCGAATCTTTCAGCGATTCGGATGTGAGACTGAGTCGAAGGATTCCTACAGTTTCCAGATCTTCCATCAGCGCGGCCGGCTGAACTCTGACATCCCATTGTCCGCCCGCCAGAAATTCGGCCCGAGTGACTCGACCAAAATACAGCTGCGGCCCGCGGACTCCATTCACGTCAGCCGAAACTACTTCATCACCCACCGCAACAGCTTCCGTATGAGGAATTCCGGTCAGTAAACATTCGTCGGTCCCGCTGCCTTCGAGCATCGCGGCAGGCCCCGGATGCAAGCCCTCCGGCGTTTGCCGCATCAGCGTCACCTGCGCTTTAAAGCCGTTTGCGGTGACGGGTTGCACAAGGCTGACCCAGCGAGCTGTCTTTTCAATTCGTCCGACCACGATAGCGCCCGTCACGACTCTATCCCCGGGAGCTACGGAATCATTCGAACCTGCCGACAGTACTGCGCCATTGCCGTCGATCACGAGTTCTGAACGTGTGATTCCGGCCGATTTCCCTGCGTCAACAATCAGATCTCGCAAAGAACCTGGCAAACCGCTGGAACTGACGACGTGAGCCTGTACCACATCAAAGTGCGCCAACGACATCAGCGGTTCCATGGTCTGAAGCACTGACGAAGACTTCTTCTCCTGCTTCAGATCGCGACGCAGGCGAGCGTTTTCGATCATCAGCTGTCGGAGGAGTCGTTCCTGATTCTGCTGGATTCGAGTCGCTTCGATTTGTGTTCCGTCGGCTTTGGATTCTGCGACAGCAAGAGACGGCTGTGCGTGCAGGGACAGCAACATGAGCCGCCCGGGACTGAGGGCATCGTGCAACATCGGTCGCAAGGAACTCAGTGCGCCGGCGCGGTCGGCAACGACGGTCAGCAGCGACAGAAAGAAAACTCCCGTCGCTCCCAGCCACATTCGGTATCGGATTTGGTCAACACGCATCATGGAGTTTCAGGCGAATGAGTCGTCAGAGGTTGAGAGGAATGAGTCTGAATTTCCTGCCGATCAGATTTGCCGCATGCCATCGTCCAGTCCGTTCTTCCAGCGGTCGAGATGATCCAGGCAGATCATGGCGCCGCGAGTCACAGCGGTCCGTGGTGAATCGACGACGCGTACAGGAATGCCCAGATGCTGCGACAGATAACGGTCAATCCCTCGCAGCAATGCGCCGCCTCCTGCCAGCACGAGTCCTGTGTCGGCAAGATCGGCGATGAGTTCCGGCTGGCATCGCTCAATCGTGCGTCGGATGCTGTCGACAATCTCTTCCAGTGGCTCATACAAAGCTTCGCGCACTTCTTCACTGGTCACAAGCGCTTTGCGAGGAATCCCGCTGGCTGTGTCCAGACCGCTGACTTCATGAGTCAGTTCATGGTCAAGCGGCGCGGCACTGCCGATGGCAATCTTCAGCTGTTCGGCCGTCTGCTCACCAATTCGCAACGAGTACCGGCGACGCAGATAACGCACGATTGCATCATCCATGGTGTCGCCCGCTGTACGAATCGACTGAGAGGCGACAATGTCGGCCAGACTCAGGACCGCGACTTCTGTTGTCCCGCCGCCGATGTCACAAATCATACTGGCCAGCGGTTCGGAAACCGGAAGCCCGGCTCCTATGCCGGCAGCTTTTGATTCTTCAATCAGCCAGACTCGCCCCGCGCCGGCTCGCTCAGCACTGTTGAAAACGGCTCGACGTTCGACGGGGGTAATACATCCTGGGACGGCCATGATGACTCGCGGACGCAGGCCCATCGTCTGGCCACACGCTTTGCGAATAAAATACCGCAGCATCGTTTCGCACAGTTCGAAATCGCTGATAACGCCGTGCCGCAATGGACGAACGGCCGTGATCCCTTCCGGTGTTCGGCCCAACATCTGATAGGCCAGTTTGCCGACCGCCGCACCGCGTCCAACGACTCGGTGACTTCCCCGCGGGACCGCAACGACCGACGGTTCGTCTATACGGATGCCTTCCCCGGGCAGACCAATCTGAGTAGACGTTGTCCCCAGATCAATCGCGAGGTCGGAACAAAATCGTTTTCGAACCCAGCCAAGCATCCGTGCTCTCAGGGATAAGTCGTGTGAATTCAGGTATTCCACTCGGTTCCGAGTTTGGAAACCGAACCATGTGCCACCGCGTCTTTTACCGGCAAACCGGCAAATGCTGCAAGACGCAGATTTTTTCGGCAGTTTCTGCGATAATGGGGGCAAAACTGAGACAATCCTGAATCCACACGCAGGCCGGCCGCCTGCGAAAATTCTGTCCTGCCATTTCGTCCACTCTCTGCTGCGAAAGACGCGCGTGCCTTTTCTGACCCATGAAATCACTCTGGACGAGACTTCCCCTCTCCTTGATGCCCGTGCAGACCGGTGTGTCCTGGAACTGGTCGGAGGATCACGGTCGTATGTGACCGGCCTTTTTGATCATGACTGCGTCAAAGTGAACGGCAGTGTCGAGATTGATGCGGGACGTAAACTGGCGGTCGGCGATCTTGTCAGCGTGCGATTAGAAGCCGGTCGACGATACTCGCCCAAACGTCGCCCTCAACCGACCAGACATCGCGGGTTTTCGATTGTCTACGAAGACCGTGAAATCATCATCGTCGACAAATCGGCTGACCTATTGACGGTTCCAACGGATGGTCGTGAACCCCATACCCTGATCTATCGAGTCAACGAACACATTCGCCATGAAGGCCGGGGACGGGGCGCGTTTCTGGTGCATCGGCTTGATCGAGGCGTCTCGGGACTGCTGGTGTTTGGCAAGACTCGCGAAATGGCCGATGCTGTTCAGTCGCAATTCCAGCAGCGAAAACCAGAACGCCAGTATGATGCAATTGTGACGGGACACGTGGTCCAGCAGCAGGGCGAGTTTCGAACGTACCTTGCGACGGGAAAAAACCTGAACCGCTTTTCGACGGAAGATGAAGAAGAGGGCGAGCTGGCCGTCACTCATTACAACGTCCTCAGGAATTTTCCCCGGACGGCTCAAAGCCCGGCGGTGACTCATGTGGCCGTGCAACTGGAAACCGGACGACGCAATCAGATCCGAGTTCATTTTGCAGAAGCCGGTCATACTGTTCTGGGCGACAGCCGCTATCGTGCGCACTTGTGGAAAGATATTCCCTGGCCTCACAAACGCCTGGCTCTGCACGCCTCGACACTGGCGTTCGTGCATCCGATCTCCTGTGAGATGCTGCGATTCAGCTCGCCGCTTCCCCCGGAAATGACCAACTTCGTTCGCTACATCCAGCAGACACCGAAGCCCAAACAACGATAACGGTCGGTTGAGTTTTCAGCCTGTCACGCACGGCCAATCGCACTCATTCCCGTAGCGGAACGCGCCAAGCGTTTCGGTCGGCTGTCTGATCACCCCGCATCCGAAAGCCCCGAAGGCTTCCGCTGCAAGGATTGCGCATTCCGCGTGAGTGCCATTGGGTGCTGGCCCCCGGAATTCGCAAACGGCATTCCCAAACGGCATTACAGAAGCAATGCGCGTAGCCGCTGCGTCACTTCTTCGCGCGTGAGCAATCCCTGGGCAACTTCCAGAGTAAGCCGTTCCCACTCATCAACTGGCAGCGTCTCTTCGGGCAGCAACTGATTGACGCTAAGGAAGACGAGGCACGAAGCCAGCGCCATTCTCTTGTTTCCATCAACAAACGGATGGTTGCTGCACAGGTAAAATAAATATGCAGCGGCAATTTCAACCGGCTCTGAAATCAGCAGGTGGCCTGACATCGTCGCTCTTGGCGCCGCGACGGCTGATTCCACCAGAGCCATCGACCGAATGCCGTTCCCACCACCATGCGCCGCAAGCACTTGTTCGTGAATCGCCAGCACGGCTTCAACAGTCAGATACTTCACGCCGCTCACTGTGAGAGCCTGCAAAATAATTCATCATTTTTCTTAATCAGTCTTTGCGCGGTGGACGCCGCATCGGTGGTATCGATCGTAGCCGACGTCAAAGGCATTATTGTGATACCTCCACCGGGATGAAGTTCCACACTCACTTCACCGCCGGACGTCAGTTGTGCCTGCTGAAGCAGGGCCGCGTCAAGGATGATTTCGTCAGTAACGTGCGTTGATGCAATGATTTTTGTCATAATAAAAGTCTACCGTATTCAGAGAATTGGGAACAAGGCTTTCCCGTTATTTTCGTCCGCTGGCGCCCGCTGCATGTGGGCCAGCGGCTTTTGTTGCGAACACTTCGGGCCGTCTGACGTTGACGCATCCTGTTTGAGTGAGGTTCGCGGTCCCCGAGCAACTCTTTCGTTCTTCCGACCTGAAGTGATATCATCAGCGCCCGCATCAGTATTCCTGTAATCGAAATGGCTGGAGAGCTTCGCATGTCCCTTCCTGCACCTGTGTCTGCTCTAACCGCATTGATGCTGACGATTTCCGGTCTGCTGTTCGCTATGGCCGATGACATCGCTCCAGCCGGCTCCGTCACTGCGAGAGAAAAAACCGTTCAGATTCTCCGCCCGCTTGGAACACTCGTCGGTGACTGGAAAGGCGTCGGCCAGCCGAAGCGCGGATCGAATGTGGGAGCCTGGTCCGAAAAGGCCAGCGCTGCGTGGAAATTTGAGGGGGATCTGGGAAGCCTGATTCTGACTTTTGAACCGGGTAAACAGTTTCATTCGGCCGTGTTGTCAGTCGCTGACGATGGGAAAACAGTACAGCTGATGCTCACGCCGCTTATAGGTGAACCTGTTTTGTTGACTCGCATTAAAAGCGATGACAATGCAAAGCCGGACAATGAAACATGGATCTTCGAATCAGCAGTTGGCGAAGGACCGCAAACGCGATGCACAATTCGCATCATCAGCGAGATCCGGATCACGCTGTTATTTGAAGAGAAGCCCACGGAAAACGCTTCATCACGGCGACTGTCAGAAATCGGGCTCACGCGAGCCGGCTCAAAACTGGCCAGTGGCAACACCGGCGAACGTCAATGCGTTGTCACCGGCGGACTGGGCACGATCAAGGTTTCACACGACGGCAAAACCTACTATGTTTGCTGCGAAGGCTGCAAGCAGGCCTTTGATGCCGATCCGGAAGGAACGCTCAAGGCTTATCGCGAACGACTGAATCAGGCTCAGTAAACGCTTGATGATAGTTGTCCTATAGTCGCCTTTCGCTCCGCGAAAGCAGCGTGTATGTTCGCTACTTTGCCAAGCAAAAGGCCACTCTGAGACCTTACTGAGCTGACGGTTCCGGATTCTCCTGAAACGCAGGGATCAGTCCGCGTCGCTTTGCGTCCTGCTCCTTCATCACAACTTTGATCATATGGATGATGATCAGGATTCCGGCCACTGCGCACAGAATTATCAGTGGTGCTTCATAGCGAAGAGACCCTTCCAGATCGCGAGAGAAGAACACGCCATCCGCCACAAAGCGTCCTTTCTCACCTGCGTGCAACAGAGCAATCGCGTTGTTGAAAAAGTGGAATGCCATCGCCGGAAACAGACTGCGGCTGTAAATCGCCAGCAGACCTAACACCAGACCCAGCAGAGCCGCGTTGAATGCCTGTTGCGGAATCATGTGAATGATGCCAAACATCAGACTCGAAATTCCCACTGCAATTGCCAGTCGGCCACCGCGAGCGAGTCCGCTGAGTATGAATCCGCGGAACGCCAGTTCTTCACAGATCGCAGGTGTCACAGCAAACACCATCAGCAGCAGCCAGACAGGACGATCGCCCGTTTTCATCAGCGTCATCACCTGCCGAGCGGACTCGGGCAGTTCAGGGAAGACCTGATGTTCCACCAGGAACTGGCTGAGTTCCACCGTGAGCGGATGTGCTAGAAATGCGAGACCAATTCCGAAGGCCATCGCAAGAAACGTTGGTCGTCGTAGTCGAAACGTGGCTCGCAAACTTGTCGTCAGAAGCACGCCCATGAAGACAGCAGGGCAGGCCACCATCGTCAACTGCTGCACAACAATCAGCCGCATCATGGCGCGGCCCGGGTCAGTGATATTGAGATCCGGCTTCATGTAAGTCATGGCGACAAACTGCAGCATCAGAATCATAATGAAACAAAACACCGCTTCAGGAAATGCGGGCACGGCGTCCTTGGTGCGCAGCATTTGTCGAAACCACATCCGAATGTCGAACTTCTCGGCTTCTCGAAACAGCACGTCCTCACTGTTGTAAAGTTCAATCGCCCACCACAACGCCAGCACGCTGTAGCCAATGCTTGAGACAAGCACAGGAATAGCGTAGACCACGAGGTTCTCGGTGTTGGTCGCACTCAGCAGAAGTCCCTTCAGCAGGAGCGCCACATTGACAACAGGAATCACGCTGTACAGCGGCGTCATTTCTACTGCGGGCGACAGGCAAAACATGGTCAGCCCCATCACAACCATTAACAGGGGCGTCAGATAGTACTGACCTTCTTTTGTCGATTTCGCAAACGTGGCCAATGCGAGGCACAGCGCGCTGAAAAGTGCAGACAGCGGCAGAAGCAAAATCACCAGCCACATCAGTGGAGCAAATCCGGGGAAGTCCAGACTGACCGAGTTATTAAGCCCTTCCCCCATCACGGCCGCCATCTGCTGACCAGTTAGTCCCATGCTCATCAAATTCAGAATGGCCGTTGCGCAACTGAACAGCATGATGGTCGCAAATTTTCCAAGCACAAGCTCCACTCGCTTTGCCGGGCTGATCAGCAGCGTCTCCATTGTGCCGCGTTCTTTTTCCCCTGCACCCAGATCGATCGCCGGATAAAAGGCGCCGGTGAGCGTCATAATGACCAGCAATGCCGGAAACAGTTTACTCCAGACGCTGGCAGCCACCTGCTCTTCGCGGGCCACTTCAACCCACGCCAGTCGCGATGGATGCTGCAGCTCGAGCGGCAGTGATGCCTGCTCAAAACTGTACTGTCGCACTCCATCTTCCCATGACTGAAGCGCATGCTGGACTCGGCCAAACGCGACCATCGATTTGTCATCGGCACTGTTTCGAATCACCAGGAGTTGTGGCACCAGCGTGGCAATCTCTTCCGACGAATGAGCTGCCGAGCCTTTTCGAATCTCAAGCTGCATTGTTTCCATTGCCTGACCGTATCCTTTCGGAACGATGATCAGAACCTGAAAACAGCTGGCTCCAAACTGTCGACTTATCTCTAACTGTGTTGCCGCGATCAGCTCTTTTCGAGCTAAGCCCGCAGGTTCCGGACGACTGCCGTCGGCCTGCGCATTCGTTTCTTGTGGTCTCGCGATTTCACGATTCAGCCGACGCAGTTCGTCGACTTTTTCTTTCAGCTGATGAGCACTTGCCAGCAGTTCGGCGTCCGATTTTTCCCCGCGTCTCAATTTTCGCGGGGCTTGTGATTCGGTGCCAGTGGATGATGTCGTACGTTCCGCAAGAACTCGCAGTTTCGATGTATCCGCGTCGCCGCCTTCAAACCAATCTTTGCGGATTCCGTTTTCATCCAGCAACGATGGCGCAGTGGGAAGGTCGTCTGCATTCAGAATTACAACCACTCGCTGCTGCTCGCTGAACGTCAGCATCATTTCTACAATGCCCAGACCGAGCATCGGATACAGCAACACCGGCAGAACGGTGATCATGAACAGCGTACGCCGATCGCGCAACTGGTCACGCACCTCGCGGAGAAACACAAGTTTGATGTTCTTCCAGCTCATTCTGTTTTAACTATTTATCTGCAAAGGCGAGCGGCAGGGCGTCAGCCCTCCGTGCACCACATGGTCATCGTTCGCTCCGCAAACGACAGATCACAAAACTCAAATCCGGGGTCTTCAATTTTTCCGGCGTTCTGGTGAAGCCCCCAGCATCATGTCCGAATAAGAACCTCTAACAAAACCGTAGCTGCACTCGTGAGAGTTCAGAAATACCTCCGAATTCTCACGAATCCGGCTACACGCGAAAGTTTTGTCAGGCATTCTAAATCTCATCCCCTGGCCGACGGTCACTTCTCGCCCGCCACTTCATCTTCACGACGCTGAATCAGTTCAAAAAACAATTCTTCGACATCCGGCTGCTGATATTTGTCCGCAAGTTCCGGCAGAGTTCCCTCGGCGAGAATCTTGCCTCGATGAATAATGGCGATGCGATCACAAAGCTTTTCAACTTCCCGCATAATGTGAGTCGAAAAGATGATGCACTTGCCCTGATCGCGGAGCGCTGACACAGCCTTCAGAACAGCGCGAGCGACAAGAACATCCAGGCCTGAGGTGGGTTCATCAAAAATGATCACCGGTGGATCGTGCACAATGGTGCGTGCGATGGAAACCTTCTGCTTCATACCGGTCGACATTTTTCCGCCAAGGCGATCACGAATATCGTTCATCTGCAGCATGTCAAAAATTTCATCAATTCGACTCTGCAGTTTGCCTTCCGGAATGCCATACAGGCGACCGTAGTACTCGACCATCTCGCAGGCCGTCATGCGATCATAGATGCCGGTATTGCATGACATGAAACCAATGCGAGAGCGAACGCCTTCCGGATCGCGAACGACATTGATACCGTCGACTTCCGCCAGTCCGCGAGTGGGACGTAAGACGGTACTCAGGATGCGCAGGCACGTGGTCTTTCCCGCGCCGTTCGGACCGAGCAGGCCGTAGATTTCTCCAGGACGAACTTCGAACGAGACATCGTCCAGTGCACGGAACATTCCGTTTCTGGGGTCATCGAATTCTTTGAAGAGTCCCTGGACGCGGATCATAGGAAGTTGGCTGCGCGAGAGGATAAGTCATTCCAGAGCCTGTTTTGACCGGCTCGATTTGCTCGACCGGTCCGGTACTGCTCCGTTTGATGCCGCCATTTTTTACATCGCGGCTCTTTCAGCCTACCACATACAACCGCCGTCGGATCTGCACGACTGATGTTGCTTTCGATCTTTGCAACGGCAAAATCAGAAGAACCGCTCCCGCATGCTGTTGCTGGTTCTCAGCCGCCGAATTGATTCAATCCGAACGTTCCTCGCAGATCCTGTTCGTGTCCCTCCTGACCTTCCTGCCGGGGATGCCTCGCACTGAGTTCCCGGAATTCCGGGAAAACAACGGCTAACAAATAAGCGTTGACTTCGCTTCAGGCGTAGTGCGAGCGTGTGTCTCAAGCACCGGTCGAAAATCGTGAACATGCACTCAGAAGACAAAGAAGGTCAGGTGACTTGACCGTTCCGCCAAATCTGTCGAGACCGTCAGAGTGCTCTGCTGTGAATTATGAAGAAGTCCTGATCTGGACGGAAACTTTGTTGATTGCACTGGCTCAATATTTTCGTCACGGCGTTTTGTTTCCCCAAAGTGATGATCACTTTGAAGTAAAAAAAGCTCGGGTCTCATTGTTCCGGACCGAGTGTGGATCGGGGACGTGACAGATCAGTCGTGAAACTGAAACGAAAACAGGTCCGCGTCGCGCAGAACAAAACGTATCCGGACTGACTTGCCGACGAGGGACCTGAGCTCTGCTGTGGAAGTCCATACCACGGTACGTTCCAGAGTGTCTCCGAATAATTCTTCACAGTCGCCGAGTGAAAAACCGGGGATGGGTTTCCCGGCTTCATCCTGCAGTTCGACGAACACGCTTCCAGCCGCCGAGGTCGCGAAGTTCAGAGAGAGCTGGTTTCCGGTGAACGATATCGGCTTCGTCAGAAGTTCTCCGCCGCTCATCGGTGCATTGACGGAAACAAACCCGTCAAGCCTGAGCGTGTAGCGTCGCAACAGGTCGCTGCGGCCGGTCCAGTAGCCTTCCACCGCAAAGAAGGACAGTTCATTGGGAGCACCTGCAAGCATTGATCTGGTTTCAATGGGTCGCCATGCGATCGCCTGATGCCCATAGTTCCAGGTGCCGTCGCGTTCGATGCCGGGTCGCAGAAATCCCTCATTCCAGCGTTTAAACTTCACTCCATCACGGCTGGCCATCAACAGGCCTTCCGTAATTGCCCGACCGTACCGCTCACTGGATTTGGCTCGCCACTGCCGATTTTCAGCATCGGGCAGAGCTTTCAGTGAGGACGACCACTTCTTAAGTCGCTCCGGAGTTCCCACATCACGAGCCTCATGGTCGGATCCGTCCTGATGTCCGCGTTCTACATAACGCATCGGAAATCCAATCAGCAAATGCGACGCCCGATCATAGGGATGAACCACGTTTGTATAGAGCTGCTCCGAAGGCGAATCCTCGTATTGCAGGTCCGCCTGGTCAGTCGAGTTGAGGAAATCTTTGGACGTGGCCGTGCGAATCGCACGATGTCCCTGCGGGTTCCATACCGTCTCGCTGTCATGACCGCCGTTGGTGAAATAACGCCAGTAGGCTCGATAATGTTTTTGAACCGGATCCCAGAACGCCAGGTTCTGCGAGTCAAATGCCCCGTCGTTCAGGATCGGTTTGTTGCTCATCGGGGACCAGTGGAGTCCATCAGGCGACTTGAAGGCCAGCAGAACGCGACGGCTGTCTCCGGGCGCACGGTTGGCTGGAAGGAGTGCTTTGTAACGAGCATCCGCAGGTGCCTCCGGATTTTCATCTTTGAAGACAGCCGGCTCTCCGGGCTCGGAAGTCGAATCGCCAACCTGCTGGCGAACCATCACGATGTTGTTGGCGGTGCTGCCCTTAAACTCATGCAGGCCGAGCTGAGGCTTCTTCCAGTGAATCCCGTCTTCGCTTTCGGCATAGCAACAGAACAATCCGTGAGTCCCCGCGTCAACGCCTTTGGGAGTCACATTCAGATGACCGCCAGCGTAATACATCCGAAAGCGATCACCGTCTTTGAACACGCTGTGATAAATGCATCCGCTGCCTTCCCAGGGCTCATTGTGTTCCATCGCAATTTCCTGTGGCACAGGATGCTGGAGGCGAAAATCGGCTTTTCCGGAGACGCGGTCAATCAGTGTGCCATCAACAAAAAGTTCTCGCCGCGAACCAATTTGATGGACCTCATGGACATCCTGACCAGCAACAGGCGACGCGAGCAATAGAATCAAAGCCGCGGTGCGCAAGGATAGAGACATAACGTTTCCTCGAAGAATGTCACATCAGCGAAAGAGTCACGCCGGGCTCTGTATTCGTTTTCATCGATCCGTTGCTCGATAACAGCAGCCCGGTCGCACATTTAGCAACTCATCTGGGCAAGCCGATTCTGTTTCGGCGAGCCGCACGAATGGAGCTTACCTGTCGAGTGTGGAAATTGCATCAGGACTGCAAAATCGGAAGCACGGGGACTGCAGTCGCCGTGCGAGATTCCGCGGGCTGATCGATGTAGTCGTAGAACACGTTTCTCTGACGAGGAATGTAGCCCACATTCTCGATGCAGCGACGGATGGTTTCCACCGTCAGATGATGCACCGTTCCAGCCTGGGAGACCACGTTCTCTTCAATCATCAAACTGCCCATGTCGTTCGCGCCGAACAGCATTGCGAGCTGGCCGACTTTTTCGCCCTGAGTCACCCAGGACGACTGAATGTTGGGCACGTTGTCCAGATACAATCGGCTGACCGCCTGAGTCTTCAGGTACTCAAACGCACCGGCCGGAGGAATGTGGGACATGTCAGTGTTATCGGGCTGGAATGTCCAGCAGATAAACGCGGTGAAGCCACCGGTCTCATCCTGCAGCTGACGAATGCGGTCCAGATGCTCGATGCGTTCTGCCAGAGTTTCCACGTGGCCGAACATCATCGTGGCGGAAGATTTTCCACCCAGCTCATGCCAGACTCGCATCACATTAAGCCAGTCGTCGGTCAGCACCTTGCCGCGAGTGATTTCCTTGCGGACTCGGTCAACGAGAATCTCTCCACCCCCGCCTGGCAGACTGCCAAGTCCGGCGGCCTGAAGGCGTTCGAGAACTGTCTTCAGCGGCAGCTTGCTGATCTTCGTGAAGTGATGAATCTCCGGCGGGCTGAAGCCATGGATGTTGACCTGAGGATAGTGGCTCCGAAGTGTCCGAAGCATGTCTTCGTACCATTCAAGCGGCAGTTTCGGATGCAGTCCGCCCTGCAACAGAATTTGATCACCGCCCAGCGCGACGGTCTCTTCGATCTTTTTCAGCAGCACCTCCATCGGAAGCACGTACACTTCCGGATGATCGGGCGGCCGATAGAACGCGCAGAAGTCACACACTGCCGTACACGCGTTTGTGTAGTTGATGTTGCGGTCAATGTTGTATGTCCGGAACGGCTCCGGATGCAGCCGCATGGTCACTGCATTTGCGGCAGCACCGATCGCTGCAAGGTCGTGAGACTGAAGCAGGGTCAGACCTTCTTCGGGCGTGAGCCGGACACCGGCAACAGCTTTATCAAGCAGGGACGAGATCTCGGAAGACGATGTCGACATCGGGTTTCACCAGGTTATGCTTGGCCGCCAGTTCGCAAAACAGTTTCAAACCGCTGCGCTCTGCCGACGTCAGATGATAGTGCAGATTTTTTGTCAGATACTTCAACGCCAGAGCTTCAGTGATGCCAACGTGGGGAGCTTCTTCGCGAGCAATCTCCGCCACGTGGGCCAGACCCAAATCGCGAGCGTGTGATAAAGCTTCTTCGATGCCTTCGGTATTGACTTCTCGTCGAGCTACCCACATGGCAAAGACGAACGGAAGGCCAGTCCAGTCGTTCCAGAACTGCCCGAGATCCATGACTTCGAAAAACGATTCCGACGGACTGTGCATGGCTCGGTCGCCGATCAGCAAAACGGCATCCGCAGTGCTGTCGAGCGTCGTGGAGTCCATGCCGAGTTGCTCGGTCCGGGGAAAGACGCCGTAACGTTCCGCAAGAATTACTTTAGTTAATGCGGCGCTGGTGCGAGAACCTTCATCCAGGGCCAAAGTCCGAATGTTACCCGGGTGAACGCGGCAGTACAGTTTTACGCTCAGAACTTCGCCGCGTGCCGCCACGCAGGCGTCGGAGATCACTTCGTAACCCGGTCTCCGAAAATATTCGATCGATGGGATTAGCGCGACGTCCAGCTGACCGTTCGCAAGAGAATCGGCAAGGCGGCTGGGATAATCGAGCACCAGATTGGCCGACGGCAGGAGTCCCTGCAGCCCCTCAATAAGTGGACGTGAGTTCAGATAGCTGACGGCACCAATTTGCATTTGAGCGGTCATCAACGAAGTATGCTGCTGAGAATTCATGATCGTAGACATTGTTTTTCAGGCTTTCGTTCACAACGGCGGCCCCGAGGTCACAGTATAAGTGACTCGGTAGATCACTCAACTGCCGGTTAGCAAAAGGTTTGGATCGCTCTCATTCTTCGGTCGACTTTTTCGGCAATGGGGTTGCAGCGTCGTTGAATGTGCCGTGGAGGGAGCCTCCGGACTGATGCACTCCCCCTAGTTTTTCCGATCGAAAGGCAATGATGACAGCTTGTTACGATCAGACTGGCCCATTCAACTTTTCAATCGATACGATTTTGTTCACTCGCACCCCCCGGTTCTCGCGGGTGAGTGCAATGCCGATCACCATTGATTGAACCGTATTTCAGGGCGGCCGTTAACGAATTCCGTATCGACCGCAGAATCCCAGCTAAGGAAGACTGATGCCCTCCAGCCCAGAACTGAACATTGCACTTATCGGCTGCGGCACCGTAGGTGGTGGAGTTGTGCGGATTCTTCAATCTTCCGCCGATCTGCTGGCTCAACGAACGGGCCGCACCATCTGTCTTCGGCGAATTGTGGTTCGAGACGTCAAAAAGCGTCGTAATCTCGAACTTGGCCAGATCCCGGTTTCGGACGATATTCGCACGGTGATTGACGATCCTGAGATTCATGCCGCAATTCATGTGGTTGGCGGAGTGAATCCGGCAAGAACCGACGTCACGAATTTGCTGCAGGCCGGCAAAGATGTCATCACCGCAAATAAGGCTTTGTTGTACGCGCATGGAAGTGAGTTGTTTGCACTGGCTCATCAACTCGGCCGCACCATTTGCTTTGAAGCGGCCGTTGCCGGCGGCATCCCGATTATCAGTGCGGTCAACACAGCGCTGACTGCCAACCGAATTGTCTCCATTGAAGCGATCCTGAACGGAACGAGTAACTTCATCCTGTCGCGCATGCTGGATCGTCGTCAGTCGTACGAAGATGTGCTGACGGAAGCTCAGGCCCGAGGCTACGCCGAAGCCGATCCCGCGATGGATGTGGATGGCACCGACGCCGCTCAGAAGCTTTCCATCCTGACTCAACTGGCTTATGGCACGACCGTTCCGCTGCGTGATATTGTTCGCCAGGGAATTCAGCACATTGAATTGCTTGACCTGCTGGTCGCTTCCGAATTGGGTTATCGCGTAAAGCTGCTGGCCACATCGCGAATTTCGAAAGGGCGGCTTGAGCTGTCTGTCCAGCCCACACTGGTTCGAAACGATCGGCCCGTGGCATTGACCAGCGGCGCCGATAACATCGTGAGTATCGAAGGTGACGCGGTCGGCCTGATGCGTTTTTCCGGTGCCGGAGCCGGGCAGATGCCAACAGCCTCCGCGGTCCTGGCCGACGTGATCGACTACGCCACGGGTCGCGCGGCGATCACGTTCCAGTCTCTGCAGCGGCTGCAGGAACGAGAACCCATTCCGCTTCAACCGCAGGATGAATTAAGTCGCCGCTACTACATGCGTTTCACGGTCGCCGATCGTCCTCATGTTCTGGCCGACATTGCGGATATCCTGGGACGAAATGAGATCAGTATCAGCAGTGTTCGTCAGGATGAAACGGCCGATGTGGATGATGAATCGGGCGTAGCCCGTCTCGTCATTATGACTCACCGCACAACGGAAGGCCGGTTGCGAGAAGCCGATGCAGCCATCGCCGCTCTGTCATCTCTCCGTGGCAGTCGCATTCGCATGCCCATTGCGGATTAGCTTTTGTCGAACGAGCGTTTCGCTGATTGAAGTCTGCCAGCAGATCCTTCACCAGATCTGTCGGCACCGACACTCATGCTTCCGACGTGCCTGGCGCGTCTGATGCATCTGGCGCATCTGAAGCATCCGGCGCGTCTAGTTCCAGCGAGTCCACTTCTGGTACGTCTGAAATGGCCGAAGCGGATTCCGCAGGCGGACGCATGCGTCGACGTTCATTGCGATAAAGCCATTCGACCTTTGTGCGAGCCCACGGTGTTTTTCGCAGAAACTTTAAGCTCGAAGAAATGCTTGGGTCATGCGTAAAACATCGCACCGGGATTTCCTGAGCCATCGTGTCCCAGCCAAGGTGCGCGACAAGCCGCTCAAGCATCATCTGGAGGGTGATGCCGTTCATTGGGTCAAGAGGCCGCTTGCGAGTCATTTCGTTTCTGGTCTGTTCTCAAACATGGGCAGTGGTTCACGTCTCTGTGGCGAGTGCACATTTAACACGATTCTGCGGCCGTCGCCAGTCGGAGGTCATGGGAATCAGCGGGACTTCCATTTCGCTGCCGACCAACAGGCATTCACAGCAATTCGCGTTCTGGCGATGGAGCTGACCGCGAATTCCCGGCTGATTCCTGATTGGCGCGAAGTTGAGATTCGACACAATACAACGAAGATGGCGATACTGCTGTCCATCCTTTCCCACAGATCCTCGAACTAAGATCGTGCAGAGTTTTAAATATGACCAACATGTGGAATTCGTTCGCTGCCTGGTTCGCAATTCTGACGATCTCATTCTGTTTGTCGTCGGTGTCGGCAGACGAGAAGAACTGGCCGCAGTTTCGCGGCGCGGATTCCACGGGCGTGTCGACCAGCCCAGGTCTGCCCGATCAATGGTCGGCCACCGAGAATGTCGAATGGAAGGCCGAATTGCCTGGCCGCGGCTGGGGTTCGCCGGTGGTCTGGGGAGATCATGTCTTCATCAGCACTGTGGTTAATTCCGGTGAGACGGAGCCTCTGAAGAAGGGCTTGTATTTCGGCGGCGACCGACCAACTCCGCCCGAGTCCATTCATGAATGGAAAATGGTTTGTCTCGAACTGACCACAGGAAACGTTCGCTGGGAAAAGACCGTTCATAAGGCCGCACCGTCCGCGCCAATTCATTTGAAGAACAGCTACGCCTCGGAGACGCCCACAACAGACGGTAAGCGCGTCTACGTGTGTTTTGGAAACGTCGGTATCTTCTGTTTCGACTTCGATGGCCAGCAGATTTGGAAAAAGGATATCGCTCCCCGAGCCACTCGCCTTGGCTGGGGCACCGCATCATCGCCCATTCTGCATGAAGACCGTCTGTACTATCAGTACGACAATGAAGAGCAGTCCTCGCTGCTGGCAATGAACAAACTCACCGGAGAGATTCTGTGGCAAATCGAACGCGAAGAAAAAAGTAACTGGTCCACGCCATTCGTCTGGGCTCACGAAGGCCGAACAGAAATTGTCACGGCCGGAACAGGCGCTGTGCGCAGCTACGATCTCAACGGCCAGTTGTTATGGTCGTTGAAGGGCATGTCGAGCATCACCATTGCCATGCCGTATGTGGTCGACGGTCTGCTGTATGTCAGCTCCGGATATATTCTCGATCCCGTGAAGGCCATGTATGCGATTCGGCCTGGTGCTGCGGGTGACATTAGCTTGCCTCAAGACGAAACCAGCAGTTCGTTCATTCAGTGGTCCAATATGTTCATCGCTCCTTACAATCCCAGCACTCTGGTGGTGAACGGCCGGCTTTACGTCCTTTACGATCGTGGCCTGTTCAGTTGTTTTGATGCCAAAACGGGCGAGCAGCATTACGATCGCAGTCGACTGGAACGCGGCGTGGCCGTCACGTGCTCTCCGTGGAGCTATGACGGCAAAATCTTCTGCCTGAATGAAGATGGCGTCTGCTGCGTCGTGCAGGAAGGTGACGATTTCAAATTGCTCCGGACCAGCGAACTGGCGGCGGACGACATCTGCCTCGCTACGCCCGCGATTGCCGGCGATCGTCTGTTGATTCGCACCGATAAACGATTGTACTGCATCCGAGCGGCTGCACGATAAGCGACGGTTCCGCCAGAACTCTGCTGACATCTTCCTGTCCGGCATCTCCTATGAGCTCAACCTACTCCATTGACGACGAACGCATGATCCGGCTTCAGGCCGGAGACAGCGCTGCGTTCAATGAACTGGTGAGCGACTGGCAGGGTCCGCTCTTTGGTTTCTTCCTGAAGAACACACGGGACGTCCATTTGTCAGAAGACCTGGTCCAGGAAACACTCCTGCGTCTGCACAAGAATTCGTGGGACTATCTGCCTAAAGGACTTTTCAGAGGCTTCCTGTTTCGGATCGGCCGAAATCTGCTCATTGATCAGTCTCGACGTTCTGTCCACGATGTTCTGATCTGCCACGGCTGCCGTTCTTCCGCAGCACATGATGACGAATCGGATCTGATGCAGCAGATGCCTGACGACGGAGTGACTCCGGAAAACCGGGCGATCGAGCGGGAAGTGGCGGGTGTCGTGCAGGAACTTCTGAGACAACTGCCAGAAGAACAACGCCAGACTTTTGTGCTGCATCATTACAGTTCTTTGTCTTTGTCCGAAGTGGCTGATGCCATGGAAACTTCGTTGCCGACGGCCAAAAGTCGCCTGCGGCTGGCGAAGGAAAAGCTGCGTCACCTGCTGACGTGTCGCGGCTTCACGGAGGACTGTTTTTTTGAAGTGCCTTCATCCAGTTCGTGAGTCCGTGCGTTCACGGGTGAAATCTCCGCCCGGATGGTTGTGAATTTTTCTGTGACTGTGTTTAACGCAAATTTAAGAGTTCGTTCCATGCCACACTTCAGCCGTCTCACGGATATCATTACCTGCAATCTCACCGAGATTTTGAATGGCGTTTCGGATCCGGGCCAGACGCTGCAGGAGATTGTTGATGAAATGAACGAAGGCCTGGCCGCCTGTCGACGTAATGTTCGCACCGCGGCAAACAACGGAGAACGCCTTCATCAGGAAATTGCTGAATACGAAGTTCAGGTGGCCGAATGGAAAAACCGGGCCAGACTGTTTCTGAGCGAAGGCGACGAAGAGGGAGCTCGGGATTCTCTGCGAAGAAAAGTGGAGGTAGAAGATCTGATCGCCGGGCTGCAGCCGGAGCTCGATGCCGCCAATCAGACTTGCCAGCATATGTTGCGAATTCAGAAAGCACTGGAGGCTCGCCAGGCCGAGGCTCTTCGAAAGATGGAACAACTGACCGGCTTGCAGGCAACTCTGAAACCCACTTCAGAAAGCACTGCGATGGCCACCTCGGCCGCGTCCGCCGCTCGAGCCCGCGAAGTGGAAGCAGAACTTGAAGCCTTGAAAAGGGAACTGGGTTCGTGACTGCCGATGATCATTGGTCTTGTCGAACCACCCGCGATTTATCGAGTGTCTTCAAGAGACCTGCTTCGCGGCTGCACACAACCGACGATCGCTTTGTCTCACGCGAAGCCATTCCCGGCATCGTGCTGAGCGTCGAGGGCGTTCCAACTGCGGCTATAGGATTCCAGCAGGAAGCGGATCACACGCTGTCGCTCAGCTCGCCGCTTTTCCTGACCGACTCGCTTTCCGAATCGCATCGTACGCGGATGTTTGCGTTGATGTTGAAGACGGCGGAAGTTGAGACCATTGCGGCGAAATGCTCTCGCATACGTTTCTTGCAGTCGGCGACAGAATCGAGCGACATGCCGTGGATGCAAGGCATCCTGCAGAACTCAAGTTTTGCCCTGGTCGCTCGAATCGCACTATGGACGTCGACCGTTTCCTTGTCGACGGTTTACTTCTCGTCTGCTTCCCCGTCGTCGCTTTCTCCAAATGTGTCGGCCATGGAGCACCAGCAGAGTTCTGTGGTGCGTTATGAAACTCTCCGCGCCCAGTCGATTCAATCGTCGACAGAGCAGGGCGTGTCATTAAGCCGTTTGCTGCGATCCATACTGAGCGATTCTGGTGACCTCAGTGGCATGCAACCTGCCAATGCAGAAAGCCTGCGGAATGACTGGGCCGCACAGAACGCATTTCTTGTTGTGGTGCATCGCGACAGTGTGGCAGTGGCGATTTGTGCTTGTGTGGTCCAGGCAGAGCGACCTTCTGCCAACATCGCTGATGTTCATATCCACTATGTCGGCGTGCATCCGACTTTTAGACGACTGAAGATCGCAGCGACGTTGCTGAAACAGCTGCCGGCGATTCTGCAGTCTTCTTTTCCACCGTCGGAGCAAGCTGTCCGTTTGACGGCGTTTGGCGATCTCGCGAATGAAGCGGCGACGGCCTTGTATACAAGCTGCCGATTTTCGTCCGGCGAGACTTCTGTGGTCTGGCAGCGCTGTTTGGCGAAGTCATGAAATGCAAAGAGCCTTCGCTAAGCGAAGGCTCTTTGATGATTTACATCGTCGGCTTCAAAACTACTGAGCTGGAGTTTCTGCTGGTGCAGCTGGAGTTTCTGCTGGGGCTTCAGCTGGGGCAGCTGGAGTTTCAGCTGGTGCAGCTGGAGTTTCTGCTGGAGCCGCTGGAGTTTCTGCAGGTGCTACTTCAGCAGGAGCAGTCATTTCTGGTGCTGGTGTTGGAGCTGGAGCTTCTGTAGGTTCGCCACAGCCAACCTGAACGAAAGTCAAAGCCAGCAACAGAGTTGAAAAGCCAAAAGTCTTCATCTTTTATCCCCAAAGTTCTCTTCGTAGAAAATATCAACACACCAGCCAAACATTCGGCTGGCGCTGATTTTGCTGCCGATCACTTTATCATTCCGAAAAGAAAAAACACGCCTGCCAAGGATAGACAATATTTTTTCTTGGCGACTGGAACTGTCTGAACACCTGTTGAAGCATCTGGCGAAAGACGTCTTAATGGGGGGATCACACGCAAAGCACCGGGTTTTCTGCCTGAAACTACTAGCATTGGTGCATTTTGCGTCCTGCCGCCAAAACATGCTTTCTTCCACTCGGCGGACCGGGTAGGCGGTCACCGCGTTTTTTTTCCGTCAGTCGCAAGCGGTTTGTCCAGTGGTCGAAGCGGAAAACGTTCCGACGGACGCCGGCTCGCTTCCATCTCCCGTTCCATCATTTGCACCCGTTCCCAGTGCTCGGCGGCCACATTGTGCCGCTCTGCCGGATCAGTCCCCATGTGATAAAGTTCCGTGCGTAATATCCCTTTGGCCATTTGCTGCCGCACGGCTTTCCACTCGCCCATTCGAATCGACTGCTGGCCTCCGTACCCAGGAAACTCGCGGTATAGAAACGGCCGGCTCTCTTGTGAACCGGTTGTCAACAGCGACAGCAGACTCACGCCGCCAGTTCGATCCGTAGTTGTTGTCTGGCCCGTGGTCACTTCCAGCAACGTCGGTAACCAGTCCTCAAAGCCACTCACAAAGTCACTGCTGCTGCCAGCGGCAATGTGACCGGGCCACTTCACAATTGTTGGGACGCGAACTCCGCCTTCATACAATGATCCTTTCAGACCTCGCAGCTCACCAACACTGTTGAAGAACGCGGCATCGACTTCCTGCTCCAGGTGAGTCGTGCCATTGTCCGAGCTGAAGATGAAGATGGTGTTGTTTTCCAGATTCAGATCCTTCAGCTGTTTCAACAAGGCTCCAACGTCCGCATCCAGATGACTGACCATCGCCGCGTACGCCGCACGTGGCGTGAGATGAGGGGTGTAGCCGCCCGTTTCCGCTATGAATGGCCGCTCGTCCCAGCCGTTTGCAAGATACGTTGTCAGTTCCGCATCCGGCACATGCAGCGCGACATGCGGAAGCGAGCTCGGGTAATACAGAAAGAACGGCTCAGCGTGATGCTCACGAATAAATCCCAACGCCTCCTCGCGAATGCGGTTCGGAGCATACTCGGCCCCCTTAAAACTCCTGTAGCTTTCAGGATCAGTCGGGTCAGCGCCCTGCGGAAGTCGTGCATGCCCCGGCACAGGCGGCGAATTATTCAAAGCGACACGTTCAGAGTTGCTCCAGAGATAATCCGGATAATAGCTGTGAGCCTGTCGCTGGCAGTTGTAGCCAAAGAAAGTGTCAAAGCCCTGCTTGATCGGATCTCCTTCAGAACCCGGTCCGCCAAGCCCCCATTTCCCAAAGGCACCGGTCGCATAGCCCAGAGCTTTCAATTGTTCGGCGATGGTGATGTCGCTGTCAGGAAGCGGCCATTGTCCTTCAGGTTTGACTTCACTGTTATCACGAATGGTGGCGTGACCCGGATGACGGCCCGTGAGCAACACGCAGCGCGAAGGAGCACAAACAGCGTTGCCCGAGTAATGCTGAGTCAGCCGCATACCTTCAGCGGCCAGCTGATCAAGATGAGGCGTCCGAATCTTCTTCTGACCAAAGCTGCCGACTTCCCGATATCCCAGATCGTCCGCCAGGACAAACACAATATTCGGCCGCTCGGCTGCGATACCTGCCGTGGCCATTGCTGTCAGCAAACCGCTGCCCAGCAACGTTCCAAAGATCCTGCGAATGGCGTTTGAAAAAATCATGATTAAATTCCATAGGGCAGAAAAATGAGTCCTAATATCTCGTTAGAAGCGGCGGTTTGACAGATCAATGCTTATTGGATCTTCTTTACGGAAGAGAGCTGCACTGAGACGGCCATCCCAGTGCAGCGACGGTTTGCAGATCGATGAGTCCT
>QWOO01000240.1 GCA_003669615.1 Planctomycetota bacterium | reverse complement strand
TCGTCCATCGGAGTTCGATACGTTTCACCGTAATCAGCCACGGCCAATACTGACTGGCCGCCTGCAGATGGAGCCAGAGCGACGATTCGTGAACCGATCACCGTTCGCCATGTTCCTTTCATCTGTTCTCGATCAGCACGAGTGAAGAACGTAGAACTGGACGTGGCCTGACGTGAAGTTAGAAAAACAGCGTCGTCTGCAAACTGAATCGGCTGTACATGGACTCCCTCTGCCGTGACTCCGGAATCCAGCAGCACCGTATTCGTTCGGGTCTGGAACTTGCGAAGATCGCGCCCGCCCATCCACAGCTGCCCACCAGGTCCGGCCAGAAGAAACGTCTTTGTCTGCAGACCTTCCTCCAGCTGATTGGCTCCGACTTTTGCCAATGGAGGCTGACCGGCTTCATCAGTGACACGGAACGCAGTCACTCTCTGCGGAGTAGATGGCACAAACAATTCAAAACCGCGAAGAAGACAGGGGTCGTTCACCTGACCATCCACGGTGTCTTCACTCACCAGAGTCAATTGCCCGGCATCATCCATTTGAAGTGTCTGAATGCGAGCCTTGTCGGCGGTGAAATTGTCGCACAACAGGTAATAGCGCCCCGCGCCGATCATGGGAGCCTTTACGCTGCCAGTTGCATGCGGCACGTAAGAGACAGCGACGCAGGAAAAAGGATTCAACCCGATCGTGTAAACCAATGTCTGATCGCCCGGGATCACAAGCTTCTGCGAATCGCTTGAAACGGCGGGTGGGCCGACCACTGGCTGCGAAAACTTGAGTTTCGCGACCGCTCGCCCATTGATCGCAGTGACCTGCCACAGCTCGCCGGCCTGTGTTGTGATAAAAACGTTGTCGGCAATCAGTACCGGGGCTCCGGTGGGCCGACTACCGAGCGATTGACGCCAAACGACCTGGCCGTCTTTTTGTGACAACATCTGCAGCTCTTCCGAAAGAGTGCTGTAGACAAGCACGCCGGCGGGTTCGATCGCTTTCACAGGAATAGGGGCGAACGGTGAATTCGCGCCCATTGGTCGTCGCCAGAGAGGCGTTCCCGTGTCGGCATCCAGCGCAATGCAGGAATCCATCCCCATTGAAAACACAGAGCGACCCTGAGAAGCAAGATCTGTCGTCGCCTGTGTTCGCAGGGCCAGAGCCAGAGATGGCAGTGCGGCAGCATCGCTCGCCGGACCATCTCCATCCTTTCCGACGTCCGTGCGAACGACATACTTCTTTTCGTTGTCGAGGATATCCTGAAGAACTCGAGAGACGTCTTTGTCATCCTTCAGCATCGGATATTTACTGATCAAATCGTTTCGAGTCTCGATGGCGCCCACCGTGTTGCCCACTTCAAGCTGCTGCCTGACGGCGGCCAGCATGGCCGTGAAGTCAACTTTTTTGGCTACCGACGCAGACGCGATTCTTTGGCGATTCTGAAGATCCTGTTCGCGGTTCGAAGGAATCCCTTCATCGCCGGAAAACTTTCGCAACAGTTCTATCGATTCCAGACTGACATCCAGAGCTTCCTGCGACTGGGCGATTTCGGCCACGCGGGCTCCGGCAAACGTCAGGCGGTCGGCATAACGTTTGAGGTTATCTTTCTGTGCATCATACCCTTCCAGCTCGCGACATTCCTGAACGAAATGTTTCAGTTCGGCCAGCCCTTTAACGACGTCGGGCGTTTCTGTGAGAATGAACTTTTCGACTCGTGTTCGATGCAGGCCGATTTTCGCCGCCGCCGTTGAAGCTGTTTTCGGGTAGATCGAAATGAACTTTTCGAACTGACCTTCAGCATCCAGATACTTCTGCTGATCGAGCGCATCGGTGGCCACTTTCAGCAGTCGGTCTTCCTGATTCTGTGCATTAATGAACCAGAAGATCGCAGCGAGAATAGTGGCACCTGCGGTGCCGCCGGCAAGAAGCAGTACAACCGGCGATCGAGCAATCTTCTGCTGACCAGGCCGCTCGGGACCTCCTGTCAGTTTCTCGGTCAGGCGGGCCAGCCGTCCGCGATTGAGCTGCCGGCGCGCTTTTTCGGCGAGAGCCTCGCGAGACTGCTCGCGATCATCGTCGACTTTCACAACTTCTACTACATCTTCGTCGTCGTATTCTTCAGATGCCACTTTGGGTTCCACTTTTCACTTGATCGAGATGCAGGGAAGACTGCTGAAAAATTGAATCTGCACAGTCTTAGTATTCAACAATCTTGTTTCGAACGCGGGTGAATCCAGCCTGAGTGCCCGCATCGATCACCATAATGCGCATTTCGTGGATGGATTCCGGATCTAGTTCCAGCTCCAGGTCTGTCACTCCTGAGGCCGAGTTCTTTTCTGCGGTCAGCAGGTCCAGAATCTCCTGATAGGTGGTGGCCTTTTTTCCTTCAACATACATCACATTGTCGGGGCCTACCTGCACCTTGATTCCAACGGGTGCATCCAACGGGACGACGACATTTGTCGACACGCCTTCGGTATTCTTTGCCGGTGGAACGTCAAACGCCTTTTGCATGCTGAAGGAGGCAGTCACCATGAAGAAAATCAGCAGCTGAAAGGTCACATCCACCGCCGGCGTCAGGTCGATCGCACCTGTCTCAGACGCCGTGCGTTTAGAACGATAGGGAACGTCATCGTCGTCATCCACCACCATCACTGGTGCCGCTGCCACAACAACCTTCTTCGGCGCTTCGGAAACAAAGTTTTCTGCTGCCCAGCGGCTGGGCATGACCGATGTCTGGGTCACGGGAGCCGTCGACGTCAGTTCCATTCCCACATCATCGAAGCCACCGGACGGAATTGCACCGCCGTTCTTCAGATGTTTTTCACGTTCTTGTTCAGCCAGTTGTTCCAGTTCTTCCAGACGCGGCAGTCGAACAAGATCCAGCGAACGGCCTTGTTTATGAGCAACGATCAGCTTCTTGAGATCCTCCAGGACTTCGTCTGCGGACTGATACCGCAGGGCTCTGCGTTTCGCCATCATTCGATGAACAACCCTGCAGAGAACATCGGGCAGGGCAGGGTTCTGTTCCTTCAATGAGGGAGGGGCATTTTTCAGATGCTGCATCGCAATGGCGACGGGATTTGATCCCTTGAAAGGCGTTTCTCCGCATAGCAACTGATAGCAGGTCACTCCAAATGAATACACATCGGAGCGAGGGTCCAGTTCGCGTCCGCTCACCTGTTCAGGACTCATGTAAAGCGGTGTGCCCATCGTGACCCCCTCTTTTTCGCTGCCGGATTTGTCGCCCAGCTGCGCCAGTCCAAAGTCGGCGACTTTCACTTCGCCTTTCTTGGTGACAAGGATGTTCTCCGGCTTGATATCGCGATGCACAATCCCTGCCTGGCCGGACGCCTTCAGTGCGGTCGCTACCTGACGCATCACGTGCAGCGCTGACGAGATATCCGGCTTGCCACGTTCTTTGATGATTGTGGCCAGATCTTTTCCCTGCACGTACTCCTGCGCGATGTAGTGAAGATCGCCTTCCTGGCCGATCGTGTAAACCTGCACGATGTTAGGATGATTCAGGCCTGCCGCCATCATCGCTTCCTGCTTGAAGCGGCTGACCATGTCCTGACCGGAATGAGCCATCAACGCGGGCTTCATGACTTTCACAGCCACGTATCGCTGCAGCGACGTTTGTTCTGCCAGGAAAACGTCCGCCATGCCCCCGCTGCCAAGTCGTCGGAGCAGGTGAAACTCACCCAAAGTTTTGTCAGTCAGATCAGTCATGGTTGGCAGTGTTCTTCATAACAACTGGATTGGCGAGTGCGTCTCGTCATGGCGACCGCGATAAGAATCGTATCGCTATCTCCGATCCTGGACGGCGAAGTGATACGTAATGCCCTCAATCTCACCGATCAGCGATTCAATTTCTCCAGTGAATCGATTGGGGACAGTTCTGTCCGCCATCAGCATCACGTCGATCCCCTTGGCGCTGGAACCTGCCGCTTCTGCAAGTTTGATTCGCAGCTCTTCCAGAGTCACGGGGACTTTTTCTATCTCAATAATTGGGTCAGTCTTGTTATTCACCGGCGCTCTGATGACTACATTGATCACCTTCGCCATTTCAATGGAACCCCCCGAGAGCGACTTAGGAATTTCCGCTGGCGGATTTCCCTGCATGGTAGAAGTTACCATGAAGAAAATCAGCAATTGAAACGTCACGTCGATCATCGGAGTGATATCAATTTCCGTATCTGGTTCCGGTTGCTTCTTCCGCTTGTACGGAACATCATCGTCTTCAACTGACATAAAGAATCCAGAACAAATCCAGAGTGAGGAAATCAGCGATCGACGTTGGAATGAACTTACTGAGCCGTGCGAGCTCTCGCGGCGGCCATGTCATCGAGAAGAAGTCCTGTTCCTTCGTCAATGGTCTCCTGTAGCTTCTTGATACTGTTGCCCGCGGCTCCCTGAAGTACGATCAGCGGGATAGAAATGGCCATTCCCGCGGCGGTTGTCCAAAGGGCGAAGCTGATGTCCGCAGACAATTCTTTAGGGTCGACGCCCGAGGCTGCCGCTCCAGCGATCTTCGAGAACGCGTTGATCATCCCCAGAACCGTACCCAGCAGCCCCAGCTGCGGGCTTGTCTTAATCGCGGTGCCTACCCACGAATTCAGTGAGTCCAGACTGGCAAGAATATCGCGTTCAAATCGTTCACCGACCATCTGCCGAATCTTCTTCATCGGCTCGGTTCGATTCTGAATAGCAAGCATCGCCAGCTGCGGCAGGGCTTTGTTCCACACCGCCGGGTTATCGCAAACTTGAGCGGCCCCTTCAAAGTCCTGCTTCTGGAAACAGTCCCCAAGATCTGCCAAAAAAGTCTGCTCCGCTTCGACGCCAGGGAACTGCTTCTGCTTGACTCGACGCATCAGCATGATGCCACTGTACATGCCGACAAACGCGCACACGGCGATGCCCACCCAGATCGAGTTCTCCACGACTTTCATGAAGAACGAGGCTTCGACAGCCGCAAACATCGAAGGCACCTTTACAAAGTCTGCAGAACTGATCATTGGAGGTCCCAAAAAATCAACAAAAAAAATCTAAATGGGGAAGTGGTCGCAACTCAAATAGGGAGCGCCACAAAGCATTATCGCAGCTGCTGACGGGTTACCGTAAATTCATACCCGCTGCCAGCTTTTTTTACTTGAAAGTAAGTTCGACGAATCTCAGTGGCCGCCTTCTTGCCATATTCAAATTCCGCCGTGGCCAGTATCTCTTCCGTTGCTGCCGGATAAAAATGCATGACGACGGCTGGTCCCGCATCAATTCCGGCTTTCTGAAACAGTTCGATATCCGCAGCGCGACGTTCTTCGCTGCCATCCTGCCAGCTCATAAACAGACGCTTCTCCGAATCGCCAGTCTTCACTTCGCGGGACATTGGTTTCTCCTGACTAAGACTGTTCAGATACACCAATCGACCTTCATCAGGAAACATGGCGCCCAGCTCAATGCCGAAGAAATCCAGCTGAGCAGCGTAGCTCTTCAGATCGCCTTTGTCGCCGAACTCGACAAACCAGCGTTGTTCTCGCTTGGCTCCACCGCGACCCGGTCCGCCGCTGCCCAGTGGCCGTCCGCCGGTTCCGTCAGCGCTTCCCGGGACTCCCGTGTTTCGCTGATCAGAGAATTCGTTCGGAGCCACCATCGAGGCTGCGTTGTCGGCGACTTCCGTGACCTGTTCGACAACTTCTTCCAGCTCAGTTACGTCCGTTTCTTCATTGGCCAGCGATGGATCCATGGCCGCATCTTCAGGCGATTCAACATTTGGTGTGGCGTTGGGGTCTCCATCTTCCCAGCCGCCATCCCCAGACGGGAGCATCGTCACGGCTTTGGATTCAGGAGCGGGAAGCAAATTTGAGAGCCAAATGAAGACCATCACGATGAACGCGAGCCCAGCACAGGTCGCTGTGGTGATCAGGGTCGAGACTGCCACGTCATATTTTGTCAACTTGATATGCGGCGCGGGCATTTTTCGGCCCTGCGTGCGGGGTGAGTTGACTACAGACATGAAATCGCCTTTCGATCCGTGGGTTGATCATAGATCTGACCGCCGGGGTTCTACAGGATCTATGACACTCTGACAAAGAACCCAGCTGATTCCCGCAGGGAAGTAATGCCAGGAGTCGATCTCAGACTGATTTGCTTATGTGGAACACGTAAGCTCAGCAGATGCTATCGAGCGGCAATCTGCAGTGTCAACGAATGAGCACTCGGTTCCGCCCCTGGGGATGGATCTCGCGGCTCGCCAAATTGAAAACAGGGTTTGATGCGCGGTTTCCGGCTCAAAAGCCCATGGAATCTTGCCAACTGAGCACAATTGCAAAGTATGTGCTTCGTGCCGGAGGGCTCAGGGCTGCTACTTCACGGGCGAAAAAAATGGACCACCACCGACTCATTCAACGTTCATGCTCAGCACGCTACACTTCCAATTGCGGCTGGCCCCGTGGAATCGCGTGTGTCGTCGGGACAACCTGGGTTCGGAACTCAAGCTGATCGCTGCAATGTTCAAGGTCTTACGATGACTATTCCCATGAATCATTCGACGACGCGTTCCGTGGAGCGATCTGGCAACCCGGCAATGCTGCGTTCACAACTCGAAAAAGTGATTCGTCGCGGCCGCGTTCTGACATCTCCTGCGCAGTTGGCCGGATACGATGCGGACGGTCTGGGATACAAAACATTCCGCCCGGACGCAGTTGTGATTCCGGCCGATGCTGAAGAACTTGTCGAACTGCTTAAAGCCTCGCAGCTACTTAATGTGCCTGTCACCATGCGTGGAGCAGGCACTTCGCTGTCCGGTGGCCCCGTGGCGGCGCAGGGCGGAATTGTTGTCCATACATCGTCTCTGCGAAAAGTTCGGACGGTGTGTGCGGAAGGCTTCTGGTGTGAAGTCGAATGCAGCTGCGTTCTGAATCAGCTGGACGCGGCATTGATTCCCTATGGCTTGTTCTATCCTCCCGATCCCTCCAGCGGTCCGGTCTGTACTCTGGGCGGAAACGTGGCAATGAACGCTGGCGGCGCGCATTGTTTTCGTTATGGGGTGACG
>QWOO01000248.1 GCA_003669615.1 Planctomycetota bacterium | reverse complement strand
CCTGGCGAGCACCCAGCGGATCAATGGCCAGTTGAGGAAACTCGTCAGGTTCGTTGTTGATATCCAACGGCTGCAACACCACCAGTTTCAACCCGTGCATCGACGGATGTTTCATGGTGGCAGTGACATGCCCTATGACGCGAGCGGTTTGCAAGGGAGGGCTTTTCAGTTTTGAGTGTTCAGTAACGTCAACTTGATTCACATGTTCAATCAGAGTGTTCACTTCGCGATTTACTGAACACTGAAAACTGAACACTGAAAACTAAATAATCCTTAAATCGTCCACCATCACACATCGTCGCTGTCTTGTGAAAGTCATCGGGCTGGTGACGCCTTCGCCGGTGGGCGTCGCGATGCTGAAGGACAGATAACCTTCGCCGCCCAGTCCGAGTCCTGCCATGCATGGGCCGTTCTTAACGAACAGTGTTGTATTCATGATGCGTCCCATTTTCGTGATCGTGTGCACGTCGCGAGAATGGATGATGGCGGTGTGGCCGAAGCCGTGCTCGTACTTCTTTGCCAGAGCAATCGCGTGATCACTGCAGTTGGCTCGAACGAACGGGATGAACGGCATCATCTGTTCTTCAGTCACAAACGGATTGTGCTCGTCGGTTTCACCGTACAGGATCAGAGTGCTGGCCGGAACGTTCAGGCCGATCTGAGCCGCCAGCCACGCTGCGTCCTTGCCGATGAAATCACGGTTCAGAACATGATGCCCGCCCGGTTCTTTCGGAGGTCCAAACGCTTTCGCCGTGAAGGCCGCGATCTGAGCCGCACTCATCCGATAGCCACCATGATTGGAGACGGCGGTCATCAGCTGGTCAAAGATCTCCTTAACCGCAAACACTTCCTTCTCACTGATACACAGCAGGCTGTTGTCAAACGCGGCACCCGCCACAATGGACTTCGCTGCGTTGTCGATATCGGCCGTGGCATCCACAACCACCGGAGGGTTTCCGGGGCCAGCCACGATCGCTCGCTTGGGGCTCTGCAGAGCAGCACGAGCCACCGCAGGACCACCGGTCACCACCAGCAACTTCACGCCGCGATGATCGAAGACCTGCTGAGCTGACTCAATGGTGGGCGTGCCGATGATGTTGACCAGATTTTCCAGGCCGGTGGCTGCGAAGATCGCTTTGTTGAAGCGACGTACGCCTTCGCTGGCAATTTTTGCACCGCTTGGATGCGGATTACAGACGATCGTATTGCCGGCTGCGACCATGTTCACAAAGTTGCCGGCCAGAGTTGGCAGCGAATGGGTCACAGGAGTAATCGCCCCGATGACTCCGAACGGAGCATATTCGGTGATCATCAGGCCGTGTGAGCCGCTGATGGCATCGGTTCGCAGGAACTCAACGCCAGGAACACCCTTGATGGCTTTCAGCTTGCCGATCTTGTGTTCGAGTCGCCCGATTTTGGTTTCTTCGAATTCCAGACGACCCAGCTCTTCAGCCTGTTCGTCGCAGATCTGCTTGACGATATCGATCGCCTTCTTGCGATCTTCCAGGGAGGCGTGGCTAAGTTTTTCAAAGCCCTTCTGAGCGGCCGCGACGGCTTCGTCAACCGTGCTGAACACGCCCCAGCGAGTGTCCGGGCCGGCTGTTCCGTTGATCTTTGCTGCACCACCATTGCGGCTGGTCAGCTGAGTCAGGACTTCCTGAACAATGTTACGGATCGTTTGTTCGTTGGCAGTCGCTTGCATAGTTTGGTTCCTTCGAGTGTCCTGATCTCCAGGACTTTCCTGTAGGTTCTTTCTGCCGGAAAGGACTTTCGCCGCAGGCGAACTTCGCGCTGCGGATATAACTTCAATATTGTTCCAGTTGCACACTCGATCGCGGCAAGCCGCGAAGTCCTCCCCGGCAGGGAGGACCTACTTGTTCAATTCCGTCAGCCTGTCCTGAACCCACCACGAGACTTTTGTTCGAGTGGGAAACTTCATCAACATGAGACTCAGGAACACAACCACAACAATCAGATTCAGCCCGTTCTTTTCGACGAGCATCGCCACAAGGTTAAAGAAGGCTGCTGCTTCCAGCATGGCCAGTGCTACGATCAGCTGCGTTTGATAAATTCCTGCGACCTTGAAGCTTTGTGATTCCTCGTCGGTTCCTCCAAGCCCGTTTTCAGCAGTCTTTTTTAGCTGCTGTTTTGCGATGACGCCCGGGATGATCAGATGATTTACGAACATCACCAACCCGAACCCTGCCGCCAGAAGCGAAATAATGTCGGGCTTTTTAAGCCCCAGTACTTCGCCCTGTGTGAGAACCAGAACCACTAACAGAAAACTAAGTACTCCCATCATCAGGGCCACAGAAATAATCTGCATGACGCGTATCGAGCCGTCAAACTTTGGTCCGAGTAGCCCGACGTTGCCAACGGACTGTTGATCCCCAGTGGAATACGGATTCTGATCCATCTGCCACCCCGCTGACTTCAATCATTGGTCACTGGGCGTTGTTCATTCGCCCGCTTTAAACACTGTTTTCTGTTTGATCTGAACCGTGTCCACAATTCCAATGATCGCGGCGTCGATTGGAAGTTCTTTTGTCCCCGGTGTGAACCGAGCACTCGAACCCTGAACGCAAAGCACAACTTCCCCTTCGCCCGCACCGACCGTATCGACCACAACAAATGAGCGACCCGTTGGCTTCAGACTCTTCTGATCCTTCTCATCGACTCGCAGTGGTTCCACGAGCAACAGCTTTTGGCCGACGAGCGCCTCGACCTTCTGAGTGGCCACAAGGCTGCCGATGATACGAGCAAGAAACATGGCCGGTTAGTTTTCAGTGTTCAGTTTTCAGTGTTCAGTGAATCCCAAAAAATGCAGAATTCATCTGACACCAAATCATCAAACAGCTGAAAGCTCCTTTACTGAAAACTGAAAACTGAACACTGAAAACTCACTTCGCCAGCACATCCCTCGTCTGTCTTGCCACCACCAGTTCTTCATTGGTAGGAACAGTCCAGACCTGAACTTTGCTGCTGTCTTTGCTCAGGCAGGCTTCGCCCTTCATGCCTGTATTTTTCGTTGAGCACAGTTCGACGCCGGCCCATTCCATGTCTTTGCAAACGTTGGCTCGGATCCGATCGCTGTTTTCACCGATACCACCGGTGAAGACGATCACATCCGCACCACCCAGCAGTGCCATGTACGATCCGACATAAGATCGAATTGAAGCTTCAAACAGCTTCAGAGCTTTCTCAGCCCGGTCATGACCCTTGGCAGACGCTTCTTCCAGGTCGCGGCAGTCACCGCTCAGTCCGCTGATGCCCAGCAGACCACCTTTGGACGACATCTCAGTCAGAACCTGTTCGAAAGTCAGCCCTGTTCGTTTCATAATGACAGGGATTGCATACGCATCGAAATCACCAACTCGATTGTTGTTCGGCAGGCCTCCCTGAGGACTCATGCCCATCGACGCGGCAAAGCTTTCGCCGTTGCGAATTGCACAGACCGACGCACTTCCGCCCAGATGGCAACTGATCACCTTCAGATCCTGTTGTTGAAAAGGGGTCAGACCCCTAATCGCAAGGGGGTCAGACCCCTTTTCAACAGGCCCCTTTTCGGCAGCCAGAATCTGAGCGATTCGGCCGGCGATGAAACGATGGCTGGCCCCGTGAAATCCCCAGCGGCGAATTTCAAAGTCCGTGTACCATTCGTAAGGAACCGCGTACGCTCGATGTTCAAACGGAATGGTTTCGTGAAAACCGGTTTCCAGAGCAGCCACAAGAGGGATCTGCGGAAATGCCTGCTGCAGCTGACGCATCGCCCGTACATAAGGCGGATTGTGAGCGGGAGCGATATCCGAAAGAGATTCCATCTTCTGCAGCAGTTTCTCATCGACGATTCGCACGCCGCTAAGATCCCCTGCAAACACTGCCTTGAAACCAATGCCGCCGACTTCATCCACGGACTTCAGGCAACCGTGTTCCGCATCCGTCAGCTGTTCCAGACAGATTCCAACAGCCGCCGCATGATTGGGCACCGACTGCTGAGTCTCTGCTTTATAGCTGCCGATCTGCACCGAACAGGCACTCAGAGCATCAGGCTGACCGATACGATCGATCCCGCCCTTGGCAAGCTGAGCTTCCGTGGAAAGATCGAACAAACGGTATTTGAAACTCGTGGAACCGAGATTGGCGACAAGTACTTTCATGATGTCCTTTACCGTGCACCGGTCGCTCCGCCGACCGGATTTCACTTTGCACCGTCCACGGCAGCGGATCCCTGAGGACGACACTCGCTGCGAGGAATCCCGTCGACGGAGCGACGGGCCTACAGTACTTCTTACAGAATTGATTCCAGCAGGGACGCTTCTGGTCGTGGGATCAGGTGAGCACATACCAGTTCGCCACTCTGTGAAGCTGCTGCAGCACCGGCGTCAATCGCGGCGCGAACTGAACCGACGTCGCCCTTGATGATGGTGGTGATGTAGGCAGCACCGATATTCAGCTGCTTAACAAGTGTTACGTTGGCGGCTTTCAGCATGGCGTCAGACGCCTGCACGGCAGACACCAGACCTTTGGTTTCGATCATTCCAATAGCTTCGTTCATTGGTCTTTGTTCCGAAAAGAGTTCAAGTTGAATCGGGATCATGGGGCACGTAATTTCAAATTTCAAAACTCAAATTTGAAATGCGAACAGGCCCGACTATTTCTTTGCAGCAGCAGGAGCGGCGACTTTTGCCTTTGGCAGAATCGCTGTCAGTTCTTCATTCGGGCGAGGAATTACTTCCACGCTGATTACAGTGCCCAGCTTGGATGCAGCAGCAGCACCCGCGTCAACGGCAGCCTTCACCGCAGCGACGTCACCCACTACAAACGCCGTCACCAGACCGCTGCCAATCTTGTCCCATGAGACAAGCGTCACGTTGGCGGCTTTCAGCATGGTATCGATGGCTTCGACCATGCAGACGAAGCCTTTCGTCTCAATCATTCCCAGAGCTTCTGTCGACTTTGCCATTTTAAATCCACTCCAGCCAGTCCCGCTTCACTCCTGAAGCATGTGGCAAAAAAAGAACGTCGCTCTCCGAGCGACTTTTTGGTTTTCAGTGTTCGGTTTTCGGTGTTCAGAAATCCCGGACTCAGTGGTCCGAAAACTGAAAACCGCAAACCGAAAACCCTTAATGAGCACACTTACACTTTTCCGGTTTCACCAGATCCACCTTCGTGGCTTTTTCGAGATTGCACGCGTTGCCTTCGTCGGTATCCAGATGAACTTCCAGCTTGATGCCCTTGCCGGCACGAACTGCCAGATCTTCAAGAACTGTCGTGCAACCAGGCGATTCGATGCGAAGATGGACATGATCTCCATCCTTCACGCCGTAATATTCAAGATCCTCAGGCCCCATGTGAACATGACGCATGGCTCGAATCACGCCCTGCTTCAGTTCAACCACGCCCTGAGGCCCGACGAGCACGCAGCTGGCAGTTCCTTTGACATCGCCACTGACTCGCACCGGCAAATCGATGCCCAGTGAAATGCCGTCGGTGAAAGCCAGCTCCACCTGTGAGTCGGGACGACATGGTCCAAGAACTCGGACGCTTGGCAGCATGCGGCGACGAGGCCCAACTACGGCCACTGTTTCTTTGGCGGCGTAGTAGCCGTCCTGATAAAGATCCTTTTCCGGCGTCAGCTTTGAGCCTGGGCCAAACAGGATCTCGACGTGTTCCTGAGTCAGATGGACGTGGCGAGCTGAGATATTCACCAGCAGCGGATTGCGTTTGCCGCCAGCCGTTGCGGGCGGAGCAGTCGCTTCCGTTGCAGGATTGCCACGCAGGACAGGAATTCCTCCCGCAGGCTCAGATGCGCCTGCGGACGCGCCACCACGTGATGCCAGGTGTCGCGTAAGAACATCGCGAACGACTCGTTCCACATCTGAAGGATTCAGCGTCGATGTTGCCATACTTCAATGTCCAATATCTTCACAGAAAGGGCCTCATCGGCCGTCCGGGAAATCAATCACACCGCAAACTCAACGCATCTTCTCAGGGCCGTACTGGGAGCGATCGCTCTACGACCTCTGTTCGCACACCGGCAGTTTCCATCACCTGCCGCCATTCGTTTGACATGCCATTGTCCGTCACAATCTCGTCCACATCTTCCAGCGAACATAAGTGCGAGAGGGCTCGCTGACCAAACTTGCTGCTGTCTGCCACTAAAGTCACTCGATCGGCTGCCCGAATCATTTGTCGTTCGGTTTCGACCAGCAGCGCATTACTGTTAAATAGTCCCTCTGCCGTAATTCCCCCAGTGCTCATGACCAGTCGAGTCGCATGCATTCGCTTTAAGGCCTCAACCGATTGCTCGCCCAGGGCAACTCCTGTCTTGGGATACACATAGCCGCCGATAAAAATCAGTTCGATCTCCGCGCGATTCATCAATAGAGAAGCGATCGGCAAAGAGTTGGTCAGTACCTGCAAAGATTTTCCTGTCAGGTGTCGAGCCACCTCTAACGTTGTGGTCCCCCCGTCCAGCAGGACCGTTTCACCTTCAACAATCAGATCCGCCGTCCGGCGAGCGATCTGCTGTTTCTCTACCGATGCCCGACTTCTCCGGGAATCGAAGTCAGACTGTGAATCCCCAAGGAACGCAGCTCCGCCGCGTGTTCTTTGAATCAAGCCCGCGGCATCCAAAAACTCCAAGTCCCGCCGTACTGTCGATTCGCTGGCCGCGACTTCAGAAAGCAGACGCTGCAGCGAAACAAATCCGCGTTCCTCGGTGATCTGGAGGATTTTCGATCGTCTTTCGTCCACAATCATCGAAGTTCCACCATCAACAGTAACTGTTTATGCTAAGAATATGAAGGATTATGACTGAATTGGCAACTCAATCTTTCATGAAAATGAAAGAATATGAAAGGTTCTTGCCTGTCTTATTTGCTTGTTCCGGTCGCCTACTGCCTCCTATTCTTTCTAATGGTCAAGGATTTAGGTGGGGCAGTGCAGATCAGGCTTAAAATTTGGCGGCCAAAATCAAACCCTTCAGTCGGATTTGATCGCGAATTGCGTTGTCGAAGCAAGAACTGGCGAGTTATGAACGAATATTACGTTTTGAGTCATGTTGCAGCTGAACTCTGCCGGGATGACTTGACTGAAGCGGCGCAGAAGGTTCCACTTTTCGATCAAAGATCTTCAGAGTGCCAGATAACTGGGTCGAACGACGGTGGTCTCTAACTGAGGCGGCTGTGGGGCAGTTTTCATTTTTCGTTGTCGTGCGGTGCGGTGGGGTTCGGTTGTAGTGGACATATGAGTCGGGAAATTCGGTTTGCGGGACTGCACTGAACGGATGTTCTGATTGTCTTTGACTCCGCTTCCCACTGGAACTAAGATGCCAAGACAAGTGTCGTCACGGTGGCGGCGACTGTCCGACTGCGGAGCGAGAGATTCAGGCAAGTCATGACGCAACACAACGTCACGGACGCAGCGGAACATCTGACGGTAGCGGCCCACGTGCCGCTGTCCGAAAGGCCGCTCGTTGCTGAAGATGAAAACACCGTCATCAGCAGTCCGGAGCAGCCCCGCACGGAATCGAAGAATGAGCTGACTGCAGTCGGCGATGCGTACCGGCAGCGGCTGTTTCCCGCCAGCGGAAACTCGGGCGGCGATGAAGCCGGCATTCGTCTCGCACATTTTGAGATCACGTCCCGCCTTGGTGCTGGCGGCATGGGGGCCGTATTCAAGGCGACCGATCTTGAGCTGGCTCGAGACGTTGCGCTCAAGATTCTTCATCCATCATCCGCACAGGATTCATCCCTGATCGCGCGTTTCAGAAACGAAGCCCGCGCTTGTGCTCACTTGAATCATGACAATATCGCTCGCGTCTTTTATGCGGGCAGTCAGGATGGGCTGTATTTCATTGCCTATGAATTTGCGAGCGGTCAGACGATTCGCGATCTGATCATCGACCGTGGTCAAATCAGTATCGAAGACACTGTCAACTATGCCATTCAGGTGACTCTGGCTCTGAATCACATTGCGGCAGCCGGCATTGTGCATCGCGACATTAAGCCCTCGAACATTATGCTCACTAATTCGGGGCGTGTGAAAGTCGTGGATCTGGGTTTGGCTCGTCGTGACACAACAGACTCCATTGGCGACATTACGGTTGCGGGGACAACGCTCGGCACGTTCGACTACATTTCTCCCGAGCAGGCTCGGGATCCTCGTACTGCTGACGTGCGCAGCGACATCTATTCGCTGGGCTGCACGATGTATCATATGCTCACAGGCCAGCCTCCTTATCCGGAAGGCACTGCTCTGCAAAAGCTGCTTGATCATCAGGGCAAGTCGCCCCCGGATCCCTGTCTGATGAATCCCACCGTTCCTCAGGAACTCGCCGCCATCATGCGCAAGATGATGAGCAACAATCCGAACCATCGTTACGGTGTCCCGGGTCTGTTGCTCAACGATCTGATTCAGATGGCATCGCTGCTGGGTTTGCGCAGCATTCCGGCAGAGGGTATTGTCTGGAGAAAGCTGACACCGGGTTCCGGTCGTGCGCCCATGGGCGCAGTCTGGATGTTTGTTTCGGTGCTGATGATCTGCCTGACAGCTATCTTTCTTCAGCAATCATCCCGCGCCGGCAAGCGTACGGAAGAGCTTGCGGCAGACACGGATTCGCCGTGGAAAGAGGTCGTGAATCCCGAAGAGTTTTCGACGGCCCCTTTGCAGTCGGCTAATGGCGGCGGATCGGCCGCATTGTCGACTGGCAGTGATTCGGAATCCGCATTTACAGGTTCGCGAACGAGCACGACTGACTCGGGCAACACCGGGGCCGGACTCGGCAAAGTCTCAACGGCAGGTGGAGGCCCGGTCGTTGCAGCGACCGGTCTGCAAAAGCCGCTTCCTGCGATTCCGAACGCGGGGCCGATTAGTACATCATTTTTGGATCTGGTCATGGGGCGAACGATCGCAAATGTTGCGCCCGTTCCTGTGGTTCCTCAGCAGGAAGATCCATTTTTGCTGCAGGGATCAGACGGAGGAGTAAAATCTTACCGCACCTTGAAAGCAGCAGTCGCCGACGCTCGATCGGGTGACGTAGTTCTGTTGCGGTACAACGGCTATCCGGACGATCTGCCTGCCCAGCCGCCTGTGCGAATCGTCGGCATGAATCTGATCATTCGTGCGGCCGACGGATTTCGTCCGACGCTGGAGTTTGATGGTGTTGCGGAAGCGGCCGTCTCTCCAGGCCAGATGTTTAATCTTCGCAGTCAGGGATCGCTGACCATGCGAGATATCGATCTGCGACTGATCGTCCGGGATGAACTTGCGGCTGATCGGTGGAGTCTGTTTCATTGTGAAGGTCCGAATCGCATTTCGCTCGAGAATGTTTCGATTGAATGTCAAAACCCCGACGGACAGCCAGCGGCGATTTTTGATCTGACGGATGAATCAACAGGTCCGGTCGACAATGCTGGTCGGCCTGAGTCTGAGTTCACACTGACTCAGGTCATTTGTCGCGCGGATGCTGATGCATTCCGCATAGCCTGTCAGCCTCGAGGTCGCATCCATTTAAAGAATTGCGGCTTTGCTCTCAACGGCACACTGCTGCAGCTGCGAGGCGATTCTTCGATGCAGCCGACGCGCGGTGCTTTGGAAGTTTCTCTGGATCATGTGACCTGCATTCATGCCGCGCCGATGTTGCATATGAACGACGGTGATGAGCGCAAAGGGGGCACTCCGCGAACGCTGCCTCGTATTTCGATCAGCAGTGAAGCGTCTGTGTTTGCAGGTATAGGTCCGGAGTCGAAACTGTTGGCCTCCGAAGGCAATTCTTATCTTGAGGATATCGAGTCGATTGTCAGCTGGAATGGATTCACCAATCTGTACGATGGGCACAGCATTTTCTGGGTCATAGAAACGTCCGCCCTGGACTATTCCAGTCGTCGTCTGGATTTTGCTCAGTGGAATCAGCTGTGGCAGAATCGGTCGGACAGCGAAGACACGAACTCGTCCATTATGCCGCCGCTTGCGTGGCAGAATCCGGTTTGGCGAGATTCGGGCAACAAAGTTTCGTTGTCAGGTATTTTCCCGTCAGCCTTTGAGCTGGATGCGGCCCTTTTTAATTCGGGGCCTCTCAGTCTTCCCAAGGCTCGCGATGGACTGGTGCCGGGCGTCAACGCGCAGGAGTTGCCTCCGTTTCCTCGCGTTTCATTGAGTGCCACTTCGGTGAACGCCGTTCCAGCCACTGGCGTTCCCGGCGCGTCAAATCCTGCGTCGGGCGGAGAATCAGATCGCTCGCGTCCCACAGCTCCGACAAATCTTGTCGGGCCATGATGCAGGCGTGAGGCTGTCTCAGGTCTCCGCTGATCGTGGTGTGTGAGAAGCGCGTCTGGTCCTGGCACTGTATGCCTGTCATCAAGTGCACCCGTTTCGGTTGCTCGCAGCCACTCGTTTCGGCTGCTCAGAGCGTGTTTTTGCCTCGCGGATGTTCTGATTTGAGTTGTGGAGTTTTGCTCTATGCCATAGAACCTGTGCGGAGTTCGCAACGTGAAATGGCCCGCCAGACTTGATTCCGGAATTGGATTGGCTTTGGTGCAGCGATCGCACGCGGCGTCCCTTTAAATCACATCGTTTTGGCAATTGCTCGTGAGCGATCAAAGTTCACTTTTCATTTGAAAGCTGACTCTGCATGTCCAGCAAGTATCAGGCTGTTCCGGAAGAGACCGACCGACTGCCACGAGGCATCAAATACATCATTGGCAATGAGGCGGCCGAGCGTTTCAGCTTTTACGGGATGAGGACGATACTTGTCGTTTTCATGACGAAGTATCTGCACCTGATGACCACCGGCGAAGCGGGACCGCAGATGAGCGGCGCTGCGGCCAATGAGATCTATCATAACTTTGTCGCCGCCACTTATTTCTTCCCAATCGTCGGTTCGCTGCTTTCCGACATTTTTGTGGGCAAGTACCGTACGATTCTTTGGCTTTCGATTGTTTATTGCGTTGGCCATTTGTCGCTGGCTCTGATGGGAACGCCCGGCCTTGCCCCGTCCACATGGCTGGTTGCGGGGTTGTTTTTAATTGCCTTCGGCAGCGGCGGCATTAAGCCTTGCGTGTCTGCTCACGTGGGCGATCAGTTCGGTCGTCGCAACAGCCATCTGATGACAAGGGTGTTTCAGTGGTTCTACTTCGCGATCAACTTCGGTTCTACCGTTTCCACTGCGTTAACGCCGCTGCTTTTGAAGTGGTACGGGCCGGACGTGGCCTTTGGTGTGCCCGGAGTTCTGATGGCGCTTGCTACCCTGCTCTTCTGGATGGGGCGTCGAGTCTTCATTCACGTGCCACCGGGTGGGACGCGTTTCTTTACGGAAACTTTCAGCCGTGATGGCGTGATCGCTCTGTTGAAGCTGTCGCTGATCTATGCATTCGTGGCCGTGTTCTGGGGTGTATTCGATCAGACGGGTTCGTCCTGGGTACTGCAGGCCGAAAACATGGATCGCAATTTTCTGGGCGTGGAGTGGCTGGAATCTCAGATTCAGGTCATCAATCCCATCCTGGTGATGGCGTTGATTCCGCTGTTTCAGTTTGTGGTTTATCCAGCGGTTGACAAAGTTTACAAGTTGACCGCCATTCGCAAGATTGCCATTGGCCTCTTTTTGACAGTGGCCAGTTTCTGGTTGATTGCTTATGCGCAAAAGCTGATTGATCGGGGTGAGGTACCGTCGATTGCGTGGCAGTTATGGGCTTATCTTTTGCTGACAGCGGCCGAGATTCTGATTTCAATTACCGGACTTGAGTTCTCCTACACTCAGGCCCCAAAGACGATGAAGTCGGTCATCATGGCCGTGTGGTTGTTTTCAGTATCACTGGGGAATTTGTTTACGGGTTGGGTCAACCATTCTATTCAGACGCCAGGTCTTGTTCAGATTTCCGGCGATCCTGCGAATATGACTCTGCGTGAAGAAACCACGACGGGCGACTGGAAATACTCGGTACGAGAGCGTGATCTGACAGATGCAGCCGCAGAGTCAAAGGAAGCGAAGGGACGAATCGTTCGCGTTTCGGGTGCTGACGGAAAAGCTGAAACTGGCGACGACATCGTCATGCTGTTTGATGGCTTCAACAAGCTGACAGAAGTGCAGACGAGTGAAAACGAAGTGCTGACGACCGCTGCATCGAAAATTCGCGATGCGTTCTTCCAGTCGGCCGACAATGATGCGACTCGATTTCTACCGGTGACGGATGCCGGCAATACCCTGTTGAGTGACCTGAAAGATTCACTCGGGCAGCCACTCGTCTACACGCAGGTAACTCGTAATCACTTTCGTATTGTCAGCTCGGGAGCAGACAAGACACCACACACGCAATGGGACATCGTGCTGACCGGCGTCGTAAGTCGATCGTCTGCTCAAAATGCCGGTGAGGCGGCTCCACTGGACTGGCTGGAAAAACGTCTGATCGAAGTCAAAGGGGAAGCTGGGCGAGCAGAAGTGGATAAGGCTCGTGGAAACATTGCCAGCACTGAAATCAACACGGACATCACCGTGGGCGGCCAGGATACGCTGGAAGGCGCGGCCTACTTTCAATTCTGGACCTACACGGTGCTTGTCACAGCTTTGCTGTTTGTGCCGGTCGGCTACTTCTACAAAGAGAAGTCGTATATTCAGGACGCCTCAGAGGACGCCGCTGCAGATTCAGCCACCGCGAAACCTGAGTAATTCTGCCTGAGTAATTCTGCCTGAGTAATCCCGACGTTCTCCGACATCGCCGCGGAAGCATGCGGAGAATCTGTCTTTCACATCTGCCCTGTCATGATGCTATTTCATGGCGGGGCTTTTTTCACATGGCTCCGGGAGATATTCGAGTTCCGGACTCTCAGGAATTCTGGTCTTCGTATGCAGATCATCCCGGTCATTGATATTCGCAACGGAGTGGCTGTACGCGCGGTTGCCGGCGATCGTCAGAAATATTGTCCGCTGGTAACGCGTCTGACGGACAGTACTGAACCGGCGGAGATTCTCAGAGCTCTGCAGGCGGAGTTCTCGTGCAATACCTGCTACGTGGCCGATCTGGATGGCATTGAACGGGGACAGATCAATCGCTGCACATTGGCTGAGATGATTCGCATGGGGGTGAGTCTGATGGCAGACGCCGGTGTAAAAACACCAGACGATGTTCGCCAGCTGACGGACATTGGAGTCGACAGGGTCATTGTGTCGTCCGAGTCACTTGTGCGGATCGATCTGCTGCACGAGTACCCCCAGGCAGCTGGAACTCTGGACATTGTCTTCAGCATCGACCTTAAACGCGGACAACTGCTGGCTGCCGATGCCGCATGGCAGGGGCGGTCGCCAATGGAACTTGTTCGCGAGGTGATCGGCATGGGAGTCCGTGAACTGATCGTGTTGGATCTGGCCGCCGTGGGAACCAGCGGTGGCATTCCGACGTTAGATGTGTGTCGCACGATCAAGCAGAACTGGCCTGAGGTTCGACTGATCTCCGGCGGCGGCGTGCATTCCTCAGACTGCCTTAAAGCGGCCTCCGCAACAGGAATCGATGGACTGCTCATTGCGTCCGCTTTGCACGATGGCCGACTGACGCTCGCTGATCTGGATGCTTCTCTTTAATGGCGTGCTGAATCACTATCGCACACTCGTTTCGCAATTGTTGATCGATTAAAATTAGCGGCATGGAATTACGCACCTTTGCAGAACGAGTTCTCCAGTCGGAAGACCTTGATCTTAAAATCTCACGCATCGACGAAGTGCTGACGGACGATCATCCCGGGCCGGCACTTCGCCTGCAGCTGCCTGCGCGACCAGCGAACCTGCAGTTTGCCGCTCGCAAAACGGCTCCTGCGATGTCGAAGGCGGAATCGCTGAAAGATCTAAAGAAGCGTGCAGTTGCGCATCATGTGATGGCCAATCATGAACTGCAGGCACTCGAAGTGATGGCCATGGTGCTGCTGGCGTTTCCGGAAGCTCCCGGTGAATTTCGCATGGGAATGGCCAAAATTATGCTGGATGAGCAGCGTCATACTCGCATGCATGCTCAGCGGAGTCAGGAGCTGGGCCTGCAGTTCGGTGATCTGCCAGTCAACGGATGGATCTGGAAGAAAGCCACCGAGTATCAGTCGCCGCTGGAATATGTGGCTGGCCTGCCCCTGGTGTTTGAAGGAGCGAATCTGGATCACACCGTGGAATTTGAAAGCTACTTTGTCGCTGCCGGTGACCGTCGCAGTGCGGCGATTATGCGAGCCATCCACAAGGATGAAATTCATCACGTGGAGTTCGGTCTGCACTGGCTGCGGCAGTTCAAACAGCCCGGACAATCCGACTGGGATGCGTGGACGGGTGCCCTGCACTGGCCAATTCGGCCATCGAAAGCGCGAGGCGATTTGTTTCAGCGAGAGGCTCGTCGAAAGGCTGGTCTGACCGACGAGTTTATTGATCAGCTGGAAGAGTTTTCGGAGTAGCGTTTTCTGGTTCGTCCGACTGCGTTCCGGGTCTCTTCCATGTGCCGTTCAGCAGTTGTTGAATGGCCAGCTGCATCGAGTCTCCGCCGCCCTGCTGGTAGCCCACATGAACGTCTTCGACGACGTTATGTTTTCCGAGGATGACAGTGTGAGGAATCCCTGACACGCGAAATTTTTCGCCCACAGAACCGTCACGGTCAAGGGCCACCGTCGGTGATAAATCTCGCTCAATGAGAAAGCTGCGAATCTGGTCCGAAGATTCCTGCTGATTGACCGCCACAAAGATCACTTTGGAAGAATCGAACCCGGAAGTCGCCGCCACATAGTCTGGCAGCGCGGCGACGCACGGCCCGCACCATGTGGCCCAAAAGTCCAGGACAACGATTTTGTCGGCGTGGTCTTTGAGATGAAAACGAGTGCCGTCCAGCAGAGACAGCTCGAAATCCTCCGCCACCTGACCTATCAGTTCAGATCCCGCCGACTTGCCGCCATCGTCTGCAGCCACATCCCAGTCCGGCTCCTGTGCGTTTCGAGCGATCCAGTGTTCATAGGCTCCCGACATCGCGACCTTGTCGGAATCTCCCAGCACGAGTTCTCGAATAGTAGCCGCGGGGAAACTGCAATCGCCGAGAAGCGTCGATGTTCCTGTCATTCGCCCATTGACCAGCTGCGCGGGTGTTATTGTGATCTGGAATCCGTCGGCCAACTGCACCTGAATTGCAGACGGTTCACGTTTGGTTTCGGGCACAGCGTTCTCAATTTTTTGAGTGTCTGTTGTCTGCATTTCTGCATTGGCAGGCTGATCGATTGAAGGGACATCCTCAGCAGTCTCTGTTTCTTTCGGCGAACCTTGTTCGGCAGCTTCAAATCCGAGTGCTGACAGTACGCTGCTGATCATTGTTGTCTGGTCATTCGTTGTGTTCTCTGGCGGGACTTCCGTGAAGACTTCAGCTACAGGTGTGTCCTGCGGATTTATTGTGACGACGGTAACTTCTGATGGCTTCAATTTTTCTTCTGGTTCCTCTTTCGGTGGATCCAGAAAAACGATCGCGGCAATTCGATCGCGACCGATTCGCAATGTTTCCAGACGTGATTCGAACTGAACATCTTTGTCACTGATAGCCATCAGCCGACCTCTGAGCAGATCGCCGGTGGCAGCGATCAGCACATGCGCGGGCGGGTTGTCGCGACGGAAGCGAGGAATCGTCAGGGCGGCCATGCGCACTTCTTCATCAATGAATTGTCGGATAGATGCGCCGGACAAATTGTCGATTTCAAAGGCCGAGATCTCGATGCCATCCGTCCGAGCCTGCTGGACGCGACCATTGACGACCACGTTGCCCATGAGTGTTACGTTCGCATTGAAAGCCAGCCCGTGATTGCCTGCACCGGCCGCATTTAATGGGATCGACCTGGCTTCCTTACCATTGACGGAAACCACCAGTTTGCCATCCCGAGCGACGATTTCAACGTCAGCTTCGCCCTTCGGCGCGCGGATAATGTGCTCCGGATTCTGGCCACCGAACCCTCGAAAGAACATTTGATTTTGAGCCTGATTGGGCGGTCGGTCAAGTACCTGCATCGCAGCCTGCATCAGAGTGAACGCCACGTGAGTCGTATCGGCGTCGTTGCGACTTCCATCTCCAAACAGCGACACTGTCAGATTGGAATGAGACTGAAGCGGCCATTTTAAATGGAATCGAACAGTATCGCCTGTAAGGATCTGAGGGTGCGACAGGGAACCATTGCCCCGAAGAGTGACGGTATCTTTGAGCAACTCCGCATCTTTGAGCAACTCCGCGGCTGTGTCTGCGATGTCCACATTAACGGTGAGTTCTTCCGGATCGGCAGGCGGTGTGCGCGGCATTTTCGGGCCCGTGACTTTTGGCTTTGGCCCTTTCCAGCCTTTTGCCGCGAATCCACTTTGATGAATTCTTCCGGCAGCAGACAGTTCAATCGCTTTGATCTCTTTACAATCGAAAGAGGTAACGTTGCTGAACGGCAGAGACAGCTGCACGGCCGCATCGGAGCACTGTTCGATACGGCAGGGAAGAACATCATCGTTTCGCAGATAGATCACGTCCGGAAACAGTGACAGCAAATCCGGAATATTGGTGAAATGTACCATCTCCGTGCTGCGGTGAATTCGCACGTTTCCACTATGCGAGAGTGCCGAGTCATTGAGTCCGCCCAGCGGTCTCCAGCGCAACGGCGAGGCTGTGTCGCCATCAACCACCAAACTTCCCTGTAAAGTTCCGTGTGCATGAAGCAGTCGATCGGTCTGAGAAGATGGTTCTGTGCCGGGCGTCAGGCTGATCCGCGCGGCACCGGCCAGATCACATTCAACAGGCACCTCCGAGTACGAAGTCTGGATCGACGCGCGACCATTCGCTGCAGAGATCAAAGTGCCGGAGATGAAGCCGCCGTCTTTCCAGATGATTTGAGTGTTGCCGCGAACAGTTTGTTTGCCGTCAGTCGACTGTGGCAACACGACCGCAGCGATCTTTTCGAAAGGCAGAGCGGTTGCCTTTCCATCCTTCATCAGTGTGAGAGAATCGCTCTGTTTGCCCGACTCGATTGTGCCAAGATGTGACGATCCGTCGACCATTTGAACTCTCGTTTCGTTCTGATTGTCGAAACGAGGTTCATGGCCATCCCAGCCGGTGATTCGCAGTCGTCGAAGGCTCAGGTCCCACTCTCCGTTTCGAAGTGTAATTCCCTGAGCTGCTCCCCGCAGCCCTGTTGTAGCGACCTCACCCAGCTTCTGGCCGGCAGCTGAATACACCAGCATTTGTTTGCCCGAGTAGTCGACGAAGAGATGGACATGCAGAGATTGTTCTTTGTCCTTTATCTGTTGCAATGTGGCAAACTGAGTTCCATTGGCCGCCACGAGAACATCGATCCAGGATTCCAGTCGCAATCCAGCCTTCGCATCGTGACCCACGGCCATGACAAAGGAGAGAGTCTTCTTCGAATGCAGCTCCAGCTCGATCTCGAACTTTCCTGGCAGCGACAGCGGCAGGAATAACGCTGCGTCCGGACGAGTTGTCGTCAGTGATCCATCTGGCAGCTCCGTCCAGGCAAACCCCTTATCCTCCTTTTTGGTTGTGGCGGGATCTCGATTCGCGTTGCCCAGAACGATGACTTTACGCATCGCATTGTCAGCGAAGGGAGGCTGGTCGGACGCTCTTCTGAACGCCGGTTGCCATCCCTCAAGGCCATTCGGGCCGGAGTAAATAACACCGCTGCTTTTCTGCGATTTTTGCAGGCTGACGATCTGATCGCGAGCAACCGAAAAGAGCCCCAGTCGTGAACTGGTGATTGAAACGGTCTGATCGTCGATCGAATTCACGTTCCCGTTGAGCACATCACCGTTCGTCATCAGGATCTGAAAATCCGGGCCTGCCGCAGCTGAGGTTGTTTTCGGTTTCGAAAACGTAACGGAAGCCAGCGAGGACAGACCGATTTTCATGGGCTCGGTGAACAGCGGCGATTGCCATGTCAGCACTTCCCCTTCAACACTCACGAGTGATCCCGAAAGAGTGTCGCCGTTGCTCCATGTCAGCGTCATTTCGTCGGCAACGACCGGCAGCCCGCCCATCAGGCAGAGGCATACAGCAAGCAGGTATCTGTTCATGAGACTCACTACTCAAGAAGGTCGTTCGGGTTCATCGAGAGGAAGACAGCCCGATTTTCTTCATCGTTCATAAATGGGAAGGAACCGATAGTTCAGTGCCATTGCCAGGAGTGACATGCCGGTACCATAAGCCGGCCCGTGCTGACTGGTGAAACTGCCGTCTTTATTCTGCAGCTCTTTTAGCTGCCTCGACGTCTTAAGATTCCATTTGTTCCATGCGTCAAAATCACCCTGGAATAAGGCCTGGGCTGTGTAGTAACGAAAGTATTCCGGGTAACTGTATTCTTCGTGCTCCAGATTGACGGTGATCGCACTCAGAACTGCTTTGTACTGTTCCACGTCTTTGCGTTTTCCGATCGCATAGACCAGAGCTGCGATAGCTTTCAAATTGGCAGAGCCACCACCACCGACGCCCGAATAGCCCACTTCGCCGCGGTTTGTCGTCATCGATTTGAAATAGTCGAGAGCCTTATCAATCGATTCATCGGGGACCTTGATGCCTGCATTTCGAGCGGCGAGAAGGCCCATCAGCACAGCTCCGGAGACAGAGGTGTCTGCATCGGTCGCTTCAGGCCCGTACCGCCAGGCATTGAACTGATTGTTCTTCTGAGATGTGACCGCTGCTTTGACGGCAAGTTCGAGAGATTCGCCCACGCTCCTGCGTTCGTCCAGATTTGTCTCAGCGGGCCATAGCGAATCTTCATCCAGTACGCCGTAAATTTCGGACATCCCGAGCATGGCAAATCCGTGGTGATACATACTGCTGTGGCCCGCATTTCCTCCGAAGAAACCTGTGGCCGCAGTTTGACTTTGAATCATATTTCGCACGGCACGGCGGATGTTTTCGCTGTAGCGTCCAAAGTTGGGGTCTTCGCCGCTGGCCAGAAATGCCATGACGCACATTCCTGTGATTCCAGGACCGTTGTCGCCACCTTCCCATCCACCCTCTTTGGTCTGGCTGGTAGCCAGCCACTGCAATCCACGTTCGTAAATCTGCTCGACGTCACGAGGCACATCGGTACCGAAACGGACCTGCGCGTCTTGAGCGAAACACGGCGTCGCTGACAGACTGACGCATATCAGCAGTCCAGCCAGGAAATTTTGGACACTCGTCTGCACTTACTCTCTCCTTGTCATCAACGCGTGTCGATTTTTTCAGGCCGAGTATAACCCGGCTGGGTACTCGTGGCGGCATTGTTGCCATCATCCGTTTTTTTCGTGGAGCGAACAACGACTTTGGGCCTTTGGCTATTTCCTGCTTTCCAGAGCATTGAAGAAGGCGTCGATGCCGTCACGGAACTCAGCAGGTGTCTGGTCATTGGTCGTTCCCGTCGCCTGTCGCACCTCACGCGATTCGATCTTCGCGTTATGATCAGAGCCCGGGCCGTACAATTCTAAAGCGACCTGATCGGTATTGCCTTCACCACCTCCGCCGGGACTGGAACCACCTCCGCCTCCGCCACCTTTGGGGTTCGCGCGTTTGGCCTGCAGCAGCAGTTCGATTGCTTCGGTTTCCGCAGCGATGGCTTCGCGTCCCGTGTCAGGTCGTGCGAGAATTTCTGTGGCGTCTGACATTGCATCGCCCGCGGCTGTGAGCAGTTTAATTTCTTTACCGAATTTGGAATCTCCCAAAGGCAGCGATTTAATGTCCGTGATAACACCAACAACACGATTGAAAAGAATTCGCTGCGCGTCGGACTGAGCTTCCGCCTTGTCCTGATAAGCGACAGACTCGATCGCTTCTCGGGCCTGCTCCAGGCCTCGCGTTTCTTCACGCAGATCCATTTCGCCTTCCAGAATTCGCATGACCTCCAGCACGATTGATGGGGGCAGACTGTCGCCTTTGCATCCCTTGCACTGACCACACTTTGACGCCGACACAAGTTCTTCCGCCCAGCGATCCAGAGTGTCGCCCCAGAACTCCGCTTTGGCTATCGATTCTCCGCTGCGATTGGAACGCACCCGGTCGCCTAAGTCATGCAGCCTGGACACGATTTCGTACTCATCCATTTCCTTGAGGATTCGCCCGAACTTTTCTTCCTTCCGACGATCAAAGTACGCTTCGAGATCATCCTGAATGTTGCGCACTTTCTGGCTCTGACCCTGTTCCTGCGCGGCAATTAGAGCGACCTGATCCTTCTGCGCTGAAGCAAGGTTTTTCTCTGTCACTCCAAACCCGTCGAACAGAGTACGATTCAAAGCGGAGGCGACTTCCAGCTGATCGCGAGAAGCGGCCTTAAGACGCTTAACGAACGTACTGTTTTCCAGGTCGTCCATGATCTGCTGAAGGTCTTCACGGACCTTCTGGAATTCTGCAAGAAGGCTGGTCTGTTCTTCGATTGCCTGTTCCACTTTCTCTTCAGCCGGATTTGCAGGCGCTGCTTTTTTGTCCGGAGGAGGACCTCCCTGCAGCACAGTGGACGGCAGCCCGAATTTTCCTGGACCGGATTTGGATTCCTGCTTGCTGTCATCCGGTGGGTTCTGTTTATTGAAGCCGGATTCAGTGTCCGCAAGTTTTGGAACAGTCGGCTGTTCAGGGTTGGCCTTCTTTTGCTCACCCGGCTCACCTGTTTGACTGCCTTTGTTGTTTCCGGCCTGCGGAGCGGATTTGGCTGTTGACTGGGCACTGGCAGCCTTCTTTCCTGGCGCTTTGGCACTCTGCTGTAACAGGTCGGCCACGGACGGCATCCGAGTTTCGCCGATACTGCGAAGCTTCTGCAACGCGGACGCCCATGTCTCCAGATGCCCCACCATCATCTCTTTATTACGCAGTGCCTGCTTCAGAAGATCGTCGCCGTTGCTGGTGATGGCCGTCAGTCGCTCGGCATTGGTTTTTTCAGCGGCTGCCTGCTGTTCAATCCCGCGACGTGTTTCCGGCGCATTCAGCTGCTCTGGATCCATCTGTCGGATCTCACGATTCTTATCATGCAGACGCATCTCTTCTTCATAAACGTCATCCGCCAGACTGGCCCAGCGGCGCAGCTGTTCCATCATCCAGACGGCATGCTGTTCGGGCGTCATGACATGCAGGACATAAGCAGGCGAATAGATGCGACCACGCTCAGGTTTGTAGTCTTCCACAAAGGCTCGCACTTCAATGGTCTGTGCGGCAACGTTGTCGGTCGCAGCGCAGAGCGTGGCTTTCGCGATGACAGCTTTCATCTCCGGAGCGCCGGCCGCCACGAGCTTGTGACCATTTTGTGGGTTCGGGTTGTGAACAGGATGAGCCACACCCGTCCAGTCCAGCCCGACGTTGCTGATGCCGAAATCATCGCGAGACTGCAATTCAAACGTGATTACATCAGTCGTCAGGACGACCTGTTGCGGTTCGTTCTGGTGAAATGTAATTGTCGGCTCGCCATCGTCCACTGCGTTGATTTTAAGACTGAAGGCGTCTTTAGCCGTGAGCCCCAGATCATCGTGCCAGCGAAACTCCAGAACATCCGGGATATCAATAGTCATCGGATTCGAACGGATGCGATTTCCTTCGACCGTGGCCGTCTGGTTCCCAATCGTTGCTGTGGCAAGTTTGCGAGAAACCTCTGCATCGAACGACGCAACCGATCCTTTCAGTACCGAGATCACTCCGCCGCGGACGTCCGTCGTTACGGGCTGTCGATACTGGAGATAACCGGGCAGTTGAATCACGGCCGACATTCCGCTCAGCTCGGGCCGCGTGGCGACTTCCACATTGACGCCTTTGGTCAGGTCGCCGATACGTACATCCAGTCGGCCGGTTTCCGTTTGAGGTGGAATTTTGAATTGATAGGCCTGATGATCTTTGGCCGCTCGCACCGTCGGCTGGTTGGCAAATTTTGCGGTAGCGGCAGTGGGCGACCAGCGAGTCAATGCGGACAGTTTGGCCTCAACCGCAAACTCTTCCCCGTGTGGCACCACAATCCGATCAGGGAAGCGGTCGACCTGAGCAAACGTGTATCGCTCAACATTTCGCCATGGAGTCAGCCATCGCTGGATCGCATTGAATCCGGCGGACGGGATCACGGTCAGAGCCAGCAGCGAAACAGCCAGCGGAACTGCGAGCGTCATCGACCAGAAGCGATGGCGAGGATGAGGAACGGCGTCCGAGAAATCTTTCTCGCGGACCACGCTGTCGACCTGATCAATCGCTGCTTGTGCCAGTCGAGCACTTGTGCCTGTGCTATGCTCGTTGTGAACCAGCTCCACGATCCCCAGCAACTGATCGCCTAGCGCAGGGAGTTTTTGTTTGAGCAAAACAGCGACCTGCTCAAGCCGGCGAGTACCCCAGATCCAGCGATGACACTTCCATGGAAACAGAACCGCCAGTCCAATCGACCCGACAATCAGCAAGCTGCCGCGAAGCACAGCCGAAGTGTCATAGAAACGATCCAGAATGAAGACGGCCAAATACGAGAGAACCAGTCCAAACAACCCGGCCAGAAGACCTTCTGCGATTTTGACCAGTCGTACTCGATGTCGAAATTGTTCGAGTCTCTGGCGAGTCGAATCGGGCAACCGCAGTCTTTGTGAATTCATGGTCTGTTGCTCCAAACGGACGCGTTGTTTCAGCGTCATGGAAAACACGCGATACCCGGTCAGTCGAAAGTGGTTGGTCGTGCAGAAGTCTCTTTTTGAATGCCGAAATCGAAGCCAAGTATATCCACGCCAGATGGCCTTCGGGAGGGGCAAACTGGCTGACAGCTACAGGATTGTCAGCTCGACGCCGGTCCTTTGCGGGACATGGGAGCCGAATCTCCGGGATTTCTGGGCTGGTGGCGTCAGTGATGGTGCGGAGATCTGCCGGCCAATTTTCCGTTCACGCGGCGCGACTCGACTTTCGTTCGGACGGTGATAACACACTTGTTTTGGTCGCTGAGCCCGGTATTTCTATGGCAGGCTGGATCAGGGAATGCCATCGATAAATGGACGAGAATTCTTCGTCGCGTCGCAGCAAGGTGCATTCGAGAATGATTCTTGCGGCAAAGCGAACGGCGCGGGGTGCGTGCTGATACAGTCGACACTGCCTTCGCTTACTGCCAGAATGCCGCGTCGGTGATCCTGAAAATGTCGGCCTCGTAGTTCGTAACATGAAAGAAGCAATTCAGATGAAAACGAATCCCGTGAAGGCAGCCCTTGCTGCCGGGCAGCCACAGGTCGGAACGTGGTTGTCTTTCGGGGATGTCTTTACAGCACGCCTGATGGCCAGAACCGGCTTCCCATGGCTGACCGTCGACCTCGAGCATTCGCCAATTGACTGGCAGATGGCATCGCTGATGTTTGCGGTCATTGCAGATGCTGGCTGTGTGCCTCTCGCCCGAGTTCCTCGAGGTGACCACGATCTGATCAAGCGAGTTCTTGATGGAGGTGCGTGGGGCGTCGTTGTGCCGATGGTCAACACCGTGGAACAGGCGAAGATTGCCATCGCAGCCGCGAAGTATCCGCCTCAGGGAAATCGCTCAATCGGCGGAAGCATTCCTGCACAGAATTTTCAAACACCGACGGGCGAATATTATCGCCGAGCCAACGATGAAATCCTGGTCATCCTGCAGACGGAATCTCCGGAAGGCGTGGACAATGCCGAAGCGATTTATAGTCTGCCCGGAGTAGACGCCATCTTCGTAGGGCCGAATGATTTGTTCTGGCAGATGAAGAAGCCAGACGGTACAGAGCCTACTCCTGCAGAGTTTGAGGCCATGCTGCAAAGAGTTCTTGCAGCCGGCAAGAAGACGGGAACTCCGGTTGGAATTCACTGTGCGAGTGTCGAAGAGGTTCAGGGACGCATCAGCGAAGGCTGGCAGTTTCTGGCACTGCAGAGCGAACTGAAAATGATGGTCACGAAGGCTCAGGAACTCGCCCAGCAACTGGGACTCTCCACAGCCGATGACCTCGCGCGATATTAAGAACCGCTAATAACAACTTCGTAGCGGGACTCATGAGAGTTCAGCACCCCTGCGAATTCTCACGAATCCGGCTACGTGTGATTGTGTCGTTACGCGGTATAAGAAAACGGCTGGCTGAGCGAGTGTCGCAGCCAGTCGTTTTTTGCTGCGATCATGGCGTGTCGTCCGTCGACGAATGACTTTTCGCCAGAGACTCCCGTAGGACACAAGTGCCTGTCGGGACAGTTGCTCCATCCCGATACTTTTGAAGAAGCTGCCGCGATTGCTGAGCCAGCATGCGGCGCACTTCGCGCCGTTCGCCTTTAATTCGGGCGATCTTCATCTGGTCATAGAGCGTGGTTTGATGACGCATCCACGCGATCACCGCCGACTCAGCTCGCTGCTCAATGGGAATGCGCTGAGTTCGCGCGACGGTTCCGCTGCCGACCGGAGTTGCGTGAGCGGCGACGGCATCAGCCAATAATTCCGCAAGGGCTCGGTGAGCCGGTGCAAAGGAAAGAAAATGAAGAATGGCGTCGCGAAACGAAACGACATACTCCGTTTGAGTTTTCTCCCGTCGACGAGCACCGGCCGCCTGCTTCTTTGCGTAAGAATCCGTCGCACGTTCGGCAACCAGTTGCTGCATGGCATTGGCAATATGAATCTTCGGCGCCCACACACCCTGGGAGAAAATCTTACGTCCTCGTTTTTCCTGAACGGTCCACGAAGGTCCGGCGGCTTTGACGCGACGAGTCAGTCCGGGATCGCCGGGCAGCAGCAGAGACCAGTCTGCGGGCGGGACCATGACCTGGCCATCCAGCGTGATTACTGTTTCCGGGCGTGGGCCAGGAGCGACAATTCGAGTTTGATCGGGCACTTGGAGGCTCCGGTGAAATGAATGAAAACACTGCCGGATGTGGTCGCGATGGAGAAACACCTGTTTTTAATGTGTCCCCGCGACCACGGGCTGTGATTTCCCGCCGATGCCCTGATTTTTCAGGAAGGCTCCGTGAAGATCGGGATCGGACGGCGACATTCTGAGGGAAATGCTCTTCACGTGTGCGACAAAATTCGAAATGGCGAATCTGCCGCTGGCTTGATCTTCCGGCCGGCATAGTGCAGGATAATGCACACTAGGGGTTGGGGCCATGTGCGCCCTGCGAGTCAGAATGTGGTTCTGTATGGAGTCCTGTTATGCGTTTCGTACATACCTTGGTAATGTTTTCTCTGCTCACTGCGTCTGGTGTTGCTGATGAAGCTAAGAAACCAAAATTTGGAAAGGCATGTTTTCCGGATGCGATTCGATTTGTCTCCGCGACAAGTGAAGATCGTGAAGTCACAACATTGATGTTCGACAATTTCGTTCTTGCTACGGCATCGGGAAAGGGCGAAATGGTCTCTGCGGAGACGAAAACATTCTCGGTGACCAGTCAACTTGAGTCCGATGGAGCAGTGACAGCGACTCTGGACATCAGAGGCTTTGTGTCGGTCAGCGAAGGCGGAAGTGCAGCGCTGGTGGTCCATGCGGGCGGTGAAACAACCGTGGTCGATCTAAAAAAGGCCATCGCAGCCAGCGTGACAAAGATGCGGAAGCCAGAAGAGCCTTTGTACCTGCAGGCCAAAGAAACGGCTGAAGCTGCGGGATACAAAGTGAGCGGTCAGCCCAAGGGCAGTGAAAATTACATGGCACGTATCTCCGGCACATTTGCCAAAGATCAACCTCTTCAGGCCACCGTGATCCTGCTTGTCGATCGTCTCACCGCAGCCAGTTCCAGCGCTATGATCACTGTGGATACGATCGACATTGGAGTGAAGGCAGCACCTGCAGACAAAGCCACAAAGGACTCAGAGAAGAAACCGGAAGTCGCTAAGGCAGACAAGAAAAACGAAAAAGATTCTGCCGTCGAGAAACCGGCCGGTGAAAAGAGTGAAAAGAAAATGGCGAAGAAGGAATCAAAAAAATCAGCAGGCGAGAAGCCGGTGATTCGAAAAGTGAGTGCAGAGAAAACTGAAGAAGATGCGAAGAAAGATATCGAGGAAATGCCTGAGGAGGAAAGTGCCGAAAGCGCACCGGAGAAATAAGTCGACGGCTGCTACGTGCTCGCAGCAATCACCGCTGACGATTCTTTTTGAAGCCCGACATGATTCGTGTCGGGCTTCTTCGTTGTCTGAAATGATGCTCTGTGATATGACAGGATGTCCCGCCACGAACATCAGGAGACCAACAATCATGTTTCGCTTCCGCCGTTCTGTTTTCGTCATGTGCTGTGTGATGATGGAGTTTTCCGCAGCCGCAACTGCAGGTGAGCGACCCAACGTCGAGCGACCTAATATTGTCATCATTCTTTGTGATGATCTGGGCTACGGAGATCTGGGCGTCTACGGTCATCCGCATATTCAGACGGAAAACCTGAATCAACTTGCGGACGACGGAATTCGTTTCACGAGTTTTTATTCTGCCGCGCCAGTGTGTTCTCCGTCGCGAGTCGGCCTGTTGACGGGAAGATCACCCAACCGGGCAGGCGTCTATGACTGGATTCCGGAGGCTCGGAAACCGCGTCCGGATGCGCGAGATCTGGTTCATCTTCGTCGTGGAGAAACAACCCTGCCGCAGCTGCTGAAGAATGCGGGATATGCGACATTCATGGCGGGCAAGTGGCATTGCAACAGTCGCTTTAACAGTGCTGATCAGCCGCAGCCAGGCGACGCTGGCTTTGATCATTGGTTCGCTACACAAAACAATGCGGCCCCTTCCCATGAGAATCCTGCTAATTATGTTCGTAACGGTCAGCCGGTCGGCCCGATGCAGGGCTATAGCTGTCAGATTGCCGTGGACGAAGCGATCGACTGGATATCGTCGAAGCGGCAGCAGCAGCCTGAGCCGCCATTTTTCATCTATCTGCCGTTTCATGAACCGCATGAGCCGGTGGCTTCACCGCAGGAGCTGGTGGATCAGTACATGCCTGTCGCATTTAGTTCGGATCAGGCTCAGTATTTTGCGAACGTGCATAACGTGGATCTCGCAGTTGGTCGAATGCTCAAGGCTCTGGACCAGCTTCATGTCCGCGATAACACGCTTGTGATTTTCTCGGCCGACAACGGTCCCGAGACATTGAATCGATACAAAACTGAAAATCGCTCCTGGGGACAGACCGGAATCCTGCGTG
>QWOO01000105.1 GCA_003669615.1 Planctomycetota bacterium | reverse complement strand
CGGGAATCAATCCGTACTCAGCCCGCCAATTTGCGAGATCAGCTGCAGGGCTTGCAGGACTCAGTTTCATGGGACAGTGACACTCAGGCTGCGGAAGAAGCCCAACTCCCGCTGGATCGGTTTTTGCCAAACAAGTCTGATGTGCAAACCCAACCCTTGCCAGCCCAAAAACCCTCAGGGCCGTCCCGCTCCATTGCGGGGATTTCCCCCGAAAAGCGGAGCGGAAATCCGGCATTTCAGCCTTACAACGGAACTTGGCCGAATTCCAATTCGCTTCCTGAAAAGTCGACAACCGAACGTTTTGAAAAAATCGTGCTGGGAGCCGATCGCAACGAGGTGCAACGCAATTCGGCCACAGCGAATGACACGATAACCCCCGTTCAGCCTCCCGCATCGGCACCGGGAGCGGATACCGATTGGGCAAACGGACCGAATCGGTAATTCGACTGACCCGTTTCAGAGAATTTCGACTTCGACAGGGGCAATTGTCTTCCCTGCCGATTCACTTCCCGTGAATGCCGGGAGCTCACACTTTGTGACCTCCCAACCATGATGCTGCAATGTCCCTTGAAACGGGGCTGCCCCATTCAACTTGCCAGTCAGGCGATAGCGGCCCGCATCAAAACCGGCGGGGACAGTGATCTTGTCCCCTTCCTCTTGTTTGAGCACCGAGCGGATGGCAAAAAAACGTTCGAGAACCTGTGCACTGTCACGATGAATGTCGCGAACGGCAGCACCGACCTGTTCATTCGAATAATTGCTCAGATCTTCCTGCAGAAAATCGACCAGTCTGGCGTCCCGTTGCAGACTGGCGAGCAACGTAATGGCCCCATTTTGGACCGGTTTCTGCTCGCGTATTTGTACCGGCTCGGTTGCGACCGGGCTTGGCTGAGAAGGGGTTGGCTGGGGGACTTGATCGCGTTCCGCTGGCAATCCCGTTGCACGCAGTGCCTCGTCCACACGTGTTGCCGTGGAAGCGTCAAACAATGATCTGAAAAATGCTCGAAAAGCCGTTGTTACCCGACCCATGCTGTCCCTCTCTTCCGTCACGACCTCGCGAATTTCCCTGCATCGAATGCGGCCGTCTCTGCGGCGGACACAGTAGCGCGGTTGAACAAACAAAAGTCAACCAATGAGCTCACACTTCATGCCGGTACTCGTGGAAATTCACGTATTCCCAGTGACGGTAGACCGGTGACTGGGTCACCAGTTGCGCATGCGGACCCAGAGCCGCGACCTTCCCCTCGTGCAGTACCACCACTTGATCGGTGCGGCGTACGGTCGACAACCGACTGGGGAGAAAGATCACCGTCCGGCCACGGCAGATCCGATCGTAGGCATCGACGAGCAGTCCCTTGGTATCTTCATCCAAACCCACAGAGGGCTCCTCGATGATCAAGAGTGCGGGATTGCGAACCACCGCCCGAGCGAGACTCAGCCGAAATCGTTGACCCGCGTCGAGCGCCGCAAACTCGTCGGTCAGCAGAGTTTCATAACCATTAAACAGTTTCACGATAAATTGATGTGCGTGCGTTAACTTGGCCGCATCCGTCGCCTGCTGCTGCGTCAGATCGGTCCGTCCACCGCAGAGATTCTGGTAAACAGAGCCTTCAATCAGCGGATCATCCGCTCCGACAAATACGGTCTCGGCCCGTAGCGACTCTAACGTCCCCCAGGCAATATCCTCGCCATCAATCAGGATTCGCCCCGCTTGAGGTTCGATAAATCGGGGCAACAGGAACGCCGCTGCTCGGGCTTCTAACGGATTCACGGAAACGAACGCATAACATTTGTCTGCGGCGAGTTGAAAATTGGTTCCATCCAGCAGGATCCGTCCAGAAGGGGTTTGAAACTTCACGTTGTCAAAATGAAGGATTTTCGCCAAGGGGTGCAGGAACTTGGCACCGACCGCTTGAGTCACCGACGGGATCTGACGTAGAAATCGTTCCAGTTGATCTGCAGCCAGTATCAGTTGTCGCCGGATTTCCGCGAGGGATCGCCATGTCCGAATCGCGGGAAGAATGAGGCCGATCGCCACGAGGAAGGTAATCCCCTCAGCGATCGTCATCCGGGCCGGTATCGCTGCACCGCCGTCGACCAGGATATGACTCGAAATCAGAAACAACAGAAAGGTCAGGACAACGGTTCCGATCAGGAACACTCCCCAGCCTGGGTAGCCTGCGGGGTCACTCCATTTTTCTGAATGGGCGAGCTGGCGATGGTATCGTTCGAGTTGTTTCTGAAAGCGATCGTGCTCGTTTTGCTCGAGACCAAGCCCGCGTATCATACGGGAATTCCGGAAACTGGCCACCAGACTCTGTTGTTCACGCTCGATTTGATCTGCAATCTGGCTCGATTTTTGTTGGGCCGAAATTCGTAACTGATTCAGCACGATCGCTCCTAATGCGAGCGGTGCTAACCACTGGAGCGCGAGTCGCCAGTCGAGATTCAGCAGCACGAAGAGCAGCCCCAGGATTTCCAGGGGATATCGTACGAGTGTCGTGATCAGCACGAATACTCCCTGACGCAGCTGTTCAGTCACATTCACAAACAACTCGGACGCCAGCTTGTGGGTTGCCCCATCAAGGTCTTCCACTCCGATTCTCAAGACTTGCCGATGGAGCTGACGGCGCGTTGAGGCGACCGCGTCCATCGCGATGAAATCACCAAGGGCTCGAATTTGGCGCAGGCAAATCGCACGCAGTACCCAGAGCACCGCCCCTGCAGAGAGCAGCCAGACCAGCGCCAGCAAGTTCCACTGTAACCAGGACGAGCTTCTGAACAGAAAAGCAACGGCCCCACCCCACCAGACATCGCGCCATCGCCAGACAAAAGGAAGTATACCACGCTCTTTACAGGCAACATGGACCAGCACCTGAGCCTCGGTGACCCCCTGAGCCTCGGTGACCCCCTGAGGCAGGGTGGCTGGCTGAGGCAGGGTGGCTGGAGACGCCGCAATACCCGCTGCGGGTTCCGCCAGAGAGATCCCACTCTGTTGAGTAAAACGGATCAGATCAGCGGGTGTCAGATCCAGATTGAGCTGACCTCGATCGACAAGCAGTCCCAGTAACAGACACAGATCCAGCAGTAAAAGTCCCTGCAGTAAAGCAGCGGCCAGAGACCAGAAGAAGCACGCAAGGAGGTGGCCTCGCAATAAACTTCGACGAGAAAGGATTCGTTCAAGCGAACTTGCGAAAGCTGCGTCCACGATCGATGCCAGTGTGTCAGAGGTTTTACCTAAGCCAAGTCGCGATCCTCGAACAGAATGAATGCCATCAGGATCGCAGCACCACAGTAACATGCACAATAGATCGCGGAAAAGCCAAGATAAATCGGTGGCACAACATCACCAGTAGCCACGGCCGCGCTAATATTGAATAAGTCGAGAGAAGGGAGGGCCGTGGCGATTAAGCGAGCCATAAATTGAACGTATTCAAGCTTCAACACCCCCGCCTGAACCAGCAGACCAGTCAAATGCCCCACAACAAAAATCGCAAAGCAACTGGTGAGATTCACCACCATGGGTAGTCGAGTCGAAATCGCCACGCTGATAGCAGACATCACGGCAATCTCCATCATGAGCAGCACAATGCCCGGCAGAACCTGGTAGACCTCTTGGATCCGTTCGGCATGCAAGGGGGCATCTTTCGAACCTTCCTTGGCATCATAGCCGACCTTAAAATAAATCAAAACCAGGAAGACGGTCACCACAGGAAGCATGTACCAGAGGATCGTCTGAAGAATTCCAATATACTTACCCAGTACAAATTGACGACGATTGATCGGTTTGGACAACAGCGTCATTGCCGTTTTTCCATCGATCTCATCCGCAACGCTCGTACTGGCGGTCCAGACAGCAATCAACAAACCCGTGATCAGAATCGTGGCCATACCACAATCCTTCAACATTTTTACGTCTTCCCCCAGCGAAAAGTAGGGAAGAACATAATTCAACGCCAATGAAACGATCGCCAATGCCATGCAAAGCAGAAAGATCGGCTGCCGGACCGCTTCCTTCGTGGTGGCCCGGGCAATAATCCCCGCTTTGGTGCTGTAGGTAAACGTGATCAATCCCAGGATCAGCAAAACGCCGACGGCAATCGAAGGTAGCCAATCAACAAGCCTCAGCGAATTCACACCTTCTACTGCGAACAACAGCGACGAAAATACAGAAGATGACAACATGAACAACCTCACGATGACGAAAAGACGCCCGAATCGCGTCGCAACTGGCCCGTTCCCACGGTGAATGTACGCCCGCAAAGGGTCAACCGTTGGACGATCTTCAAGAATGTACCGCTGTCATCGACCGAAGGAAACAGGTCGGCACGGTTTGTTCGCAATTTCTTCGAATCAACCGCTGGCTATACCAGTTGTGCAAGCGGAAACTCGCAACCCAATTGCCTCAACGGCGTCATGAACAGAAAATCTGCCTCGGCTGCTCAACCCACTTTCAAGCAACCGAGGGCAGAGGCTTCGCAGTCCCCAGCCCAGTTCACTACGGAAAAATCCGTATCAGCCAAAAAACAATCTCGACAAGTAACCCATTACAGCGCATTGACATACAGCAATGGAGCCTGAATAAATCGTTGCTGACTTTCGCGGTCACTGAATAACCAAATCCGCCCTCGCCAAGTCACCGCCATCCGTGGATCACCCTGACCCGCAAATGCCCCCCCGCGAGAACTCACCAAACACTGACCGTCTGCAACCGGCCAGTACTTTTCTGGATCTGCCAAAAAACACTGCAGATTCTCGTACGTGGAAAAACAAATCGCCTGACCGCGATGTTCTGCCGTGAATTCCGCCGACCCTCGGCAAACACGACTTTCCTCGAGCAAACTCACCAGACAATACCCATCAAACCCAAACAGAATGGTATTGGCTGGCTCAAGTGCCGAGGCAATCTCACTCGTCGCGACCTCTTTATCACCTGTCGCGAGTTCTTTCGTTGCAGCCAAAGACGATTGCGTTGATTGCGTCAACGGAACGGATTGGACGGTATTGGAGAGCGAATTCAACGTGTCCAATAAGGATCCTGCAGACTGAAATCCCCCCATCCGCTTGAGAATGGTCAGATCCGGATCGACAATAAACGTCGTTGGATAAGCCTCAACACCAAAGCCTGTCACGAGTTCTGGATGCTCGTCTGCATCAATTTTCAGTGCAACAAAGTTGGACTGAACGAGATCGACCACACGCGAATCCGAAAACGTGAATTGCTTCATCTGACGACAGGGACCACACCAACTTGCCGTGATGCTGATTAACAAACGCTTTCCATCACGATTTGCTTCATCCGCAGCACGGCGATAAGACGTTCTCCACTCAATCGAACGCACGGTGGTCGATCCGCCAGCATCTTGAGCCTCTGCAGGAATGACCGCGAGGACCACCGCCAACAGGCTGCTCAGAAGAGCATTCCTACACCACAGTTTTTGCATACCAACCTCCTGGGCCGAACCTTCGGTTCTCAATTCTTCCGTGCTCTCGCCCTGGCTTGGCTCACGGCCCATCCTTGTTGCCCTCCAAGTTACGAGAGACTGAAAAGGTAATGGTGACGGCAGAGCCACGCTACAGACCGCTGGATCACAATGCTGTCAGTCTCGCAAGTGACCCCGATGAGGGTTGATGTTCCTTGCCAGATCGCTCTTCATTACAGCATAAGGACTTATGCCCGACTCCCTGCAATATCTTCATCGAAAACCGGGGAAATCGGGCATTAATGCAGGGGTGTTACGCAAAGTTTTTGGGGGAAATAATTGTGGAAAATCGAGCGAAATCACGGGAATCGGCTGTTCAACCAACCCCTTTCAACAATCACTTCCGCTGAACAAGTCCCGAAATCAACAGCCGTTTTTGTCCGCTTTGTCCACACGCTGGCGAAATTTGTCCGCACGCCGGCGAAAAAGGTAAGCAACGAATGATCCCAATCCCGCAAAACGATAGCTGGGGTCGATGTAATGCTGGATCACGTAAAACGCGAAGTAATACGCACGGCAAAAGGACCAGATGGCAATCGCAAGCAAAATGGCCAAACGGAGATCTCGATGCTCGAAGAGAATCAACCCGACCGCCAACAGGCCCAAGCCGACGAACATTCCCCCCTTGAAATAGAGCAACCGCTTATCGGTGATATCGCCCATGATTGCTCCTGACTCACCGCAACAATCCCTGTTTTCGGTGGCTTTTCACGTGATTCATTGTTCATCAGAACAGTCCGAGCAGCGGTTGCCCGGCCAGAATGTGATGCGGGCGGTTCAACGGATCGATCACTGTGGTCTCTGCATCATACCCCAAGGCGTGGTAAATTGTGGCCACAAAGTCAGCCACGGGAACCGGGTTATCAACCGGTTCGGCCGCCAATCGATCACTTTTCCCATACACCTGCCCCCCACGGATCCCGCCACCCGCCAGCACCGCACTGTAGACACTCGCCCAGTGATCCCGTCCCGGGGGACTGTTTCCGTTGATGACGGGTGTGCGACCAAAATCCCCTGTCCAGGCAACTAAAGTCGTATCCAGCAGGCCTCGATCCGACAAATCCTCGAGCAACGCCGAATAAGCTCGATTCAGCGGTGGCAATAACTGATCGCGAGTATGCTCCAGATGGTGCGAGTGCGTATCCCAACCACCAAAAATCACCGTCACCAGCGAAACGCCCGCCTCGACCAGACGTCGAGCGACGAGACAACTGCGCCCTAATCGGTCATCCCCATAACGGGCACGCAACGAGGCAGACTCTGTCTCCACATCGAAGGATTTCCAGGTCGAGGCCGCACCGAGCACATCCAGCGCCTGCGCCTGATGCTTGGTCCAGTCGCGCGCCAGCGGCGTCCCCTCACCAATTCGCTGCTGTCCAAGTACCTGCTGTAACCCCAGTCGCCGCTCCAAGCGGCTGCCGCGTAAATCCTGATTCAGGGTGAATCCCGGCGGCAGAGTTCCCGGCAAGCTCGCCTCACCCGTCGCCGGTGCCTGATTGAAGTCCATATTCAACTTCAAATAGCCATAATCCATTACCAGCGGATCGTATTTTCGACCCAGGAACCCCGCATGCTGG
>QWOO01000055.1 GCA_003669615.1 Planctomycetota bacterium | reverse complement strand
GAACCTGAAACGTGGCGGAGTCCACTGAGCCGCGATTCATCATGATGATGAGTTTGGATTTGTCGGCCTTCAGACGAATGACCAGCTGCTGAACTCCGGCCACAATGACCGCGCTGAGTTCTCCTTCACCGGGCAGTTCGTCCTGTCCTGCATCCACCACGCGCAGTCGTCCCTGACGATCGGCGTCTGTGTGAACATAACGCAGTGTGCGAGCATTCCAGCTGATGACAAGTTGACGTGGCATGGTTTGAAGGCAGTTCGCCGCCTGACGCTGAATTCGTAAGGCGATGGTAATGGATGGCAGGTGAACGGTCGCATCGCAAACCGGAAGGCATGACAACGCAGACGGATTTTACTGTACGGTTGGTCGCAGAAGAGATTCGGGGAATTGCAGGGGTGTGTCTGTCAGATCGGTCCAGTGTAACCGCCGCGCGGGGCTGGATGCAGCGTCGATCACCAGATTTCGCCGCAGCAAAGGGCCTCCGATCGCTCGGTGCACAACGATTTCAGTCTGGAACACATCTCCGCCCGTGGTGAGTTCCGGAAACACTCGACGAAACGTGGCCAGATCCAGAACGTTCCGAGTCAACAGCCACGTCACGGACGCGGAATCCGTCGCTTCGAGCGAATCTCGCTGCGTGATCAGCTGTGACGTCAGTTCAGGCGTCATCCCCGGGATCATTCGCACCACTGTCTCTGGCGCGGTCGGCAGATGAATTCGTCCGTAGACAATTTGTTCCGGACGTGTGGTGACGAGATCACACAATGCCTCCACCTGCATCGCAAAATCCGGCACAGTCGATTGCAAAGGACTTTGAACAATAAGCGGGCCCGACGACGTGGAAACCAGAACCGTCGAATCAATCAGATCCATCAATGAAGCCACCGGAAACGCGGCCACCATGGACGTCGAAAACGGCACTGCTGACGGCTGGATTCCGGTTCCTGGCGAAGAGGTCAATCCGTAAATACGAGCCAGCAAAACATAACGGGCCAGTTCTTCCGACAACAATCCGCTGAGCTGTTCATTCAGCGTGGCGACGGTTCCTGCGTTCAGATAAACACGAGGCTCACCGTTGCGACGGCGATCGCGTTCTGCCGAATCCACTGTCAGGTAAGTACTCCAGCCGCGGCCGATTGCTTCACTACTGGAAGCCAGGTTTCCATTCGCATCCACGGCCGGCTGGGAAGTGCTCGCGGATCCGGAATCGGAATTCAACGCCAGGTTCCCGCTGGCGATTCCGTGCAGTAATGTTCGTGTCACGCCTTTCACGTACAGCAGTTCCGTGAGACTTCCAGGAACCGCATTGGCCGAGCGGTAGGGGCGATCAAGAGTCTGATAGTACTCTGATTCGGCACCGAATTCCCGAGCGACTTCGTCTGCATCCAGCCAGTCAAGGATCGCATCTGCAATGGCTTCCGTCATCCCTGGCAATGGCATCAGCGACGCGCGGCCCTGACCGGGTGAAGCAGCTTCCCATCGCAGCAAACTGGCCAGATGCAGCTTGCTCGATTCATTCTGCAGGCCAAAACGGAGCAGTGAATTCTCACCCGGCTTTTCATCGAGCGAGATCACTGAAAACCGCCAGCGATCATCGACCACACCGGGACTCAGCGGCTGCTCCTGCGCGGCGCCGTCGAGCGACAATGTCGACGAACTGTCGCTGCTGCCCATGGCTTTCAACGCCGGTACGATATGGGCTCGAAAGACTTTGGGATTATGATGCAGTCCGCCCATGAGTCGCCGATCACGCTCCGAGAGACCCGCGATCCAGGTCAAAGTAGACTCAGCAGATGCCATTGTCTGCTTCGCCTGACGAAGACTTCCGTTCAGACGCGCCCCTTCATACTCCGTCGACATCGCCGACAGAAAACCGAACCCCGCCAAAGCGACCATCATCACCAGAACCAGCACAACGATCAGCACGACTCCACTACGCTTGATAGGCATCTTTGCCTTCGCAGCTGCAGTTGCGAGACCGCCACTCCGCCGGCAACGCTGGAACATGCGGCCTGCACTGGAACTCTGACAGAGCACCAGACCCAGGCATAGAAAGCAGGCAACTCGACCTTGCCTGCGTTCTTCGTTTCCAAAATATGTGGCGTAAAATGCACCGCGCAGTCCGGATGAACGTCTGCGTGAACCATTCACCTGCGTCTCCGCAGCATCGCCCGGCTGCGGCATCGGGCCCGAGATCGGCTGTAGCAGAATGATGCGTTCGGTTTCGAGCGTTGGGATTGTGGCGAAAGGATCCTCGAGCGGATCTGCTGCCGAACTTCTGTTGGAAACCGTTTCGGACGGGACGGCGGAACGGCCATCGTTGACGGTGGCATCGAGAGGAGAGTCGGAAGTGGATTCCGGGCCAAACACCTGTTGCAGCTTTTCCAGATTGGCCGCGTTGACGAAACGCAGGCGAATTCGCACGGCCACAGGAAGGCCCTGCTGCTGATCACTATTCCACGTCGACATCCATGCGGAGCCACTGAAGTATTCGATTCGGCAGCCGACCACTTCGGGAATCAGATCAAACTTCAAACCCTGCGGCGCAGTTTCGGCTGCAGATGTTGAATCGGCTGCGTTCGATACTGCGTTGGCGTTCTGCTCACGAGCGCCCGTGGGCGGATAGAGCAATGTCTCCAGCGTCGTTCGATCGACGGAGCTGTCGTCCTGTGGACCGCTTTGCTCCAGCAACGTTTCCTGCTGTTGCATCGCTGCCTGCAGTGCAAGCGATTCCGTCTGGATACGATACAGACCCGCTCGCATGGACTGAGTCCCACCGGCCATCTGTCCTGGCGGTTGGAACTGCCAAATGACTGTTTCGAATTCTTCCACTTTCGGTGAGACGCCCTCAACGGAAGCAGCTTCCGACTCCACTGGCGGCTGTGCGAATGCCGGAGCGGCGGAAGTCGAAGCCTGCCGTGCATCGCCATTTTCACTGGCGAGTGGCTGATTTGCCTGAAAGGGCAACTTGCGTTCGATCGACAGGCGAAACGAAGACGAATTGCCGATCAGAGAGATCTTTCCTGGCGACTCACTGATGCCCGAAACACCCAGTTCAGCAAGCATCGATGGTTCTTCAGCGGCGACAGCAACTTCCGACAAGGGATCTCCCAAAGTGGATTCGGTGCTAAGCGTATTTTGCATCGGCGCTGTCTCTTCCGAGATCACCGCGGGGGTAATCCTGGGATTTGTGTCCGCGACGGCAACATTCTGAAAGTCGTCTTCCAGCAATTGCAGCACTGATCGAGTCAGCTGGCGTTCGACAGCCTGAGTCTGGCCGGCGGTGAGGTAGCCGTTGTACATCGACATCATGCCCCACACGACCGACATGAGCGCCGCGACAAGCACGGACGCGATCAACATCTCCACCAGCGTGTACGCTTTGCGGCGATCGTTGTTGCGACGGATCGACATTATATTGCTGCAATGACGCCTTGCTTCCGATGTGGCGCGAACAGAATTCCAGCGTTGCTGCTTCACTGGAGTATCTCCTGTGGCAGCATGGATTCCTCGTCAGCACCCTGCGCGAGTTCGTCAAAGGCGCCGGCGGGTACGGGGCCGGCGATCCAGCGAGTCAGCTCAAACCGAATTGGACGAACCAGCGTTTCATCACCTTGCACAACCATCACGGTCATGGCCCACATGCCTGGCAATTCCGGAAGCAGTTCCATCCGAATCGAATGTCGCCACTCGGGATTCGCGTCGTCGACGATGGGTTCGACGATGTCCTGCGGGGATGCCAGCGGATCCGTCGGCTGAAGCTCTTCCGTCATTTCATCGACTGGTTTTGGCAACGGAATCAATGGAGTCCGTTCGACCAGTTCCGTCGGCCGCAGGCCCAGCAGCAGCTCATTCATTGTCTGTTCGCAAAGCTGCTGTGCGGCGGAATGCAGAGCGGCTTTCTGTGACTGCTCACGCCCCATACCGGCCAATTTCGCAAGCACGATCGCACTGCCCATCAGAATGGCCGTCGCGATGATGACTTCAATCAGCGAGAACCCTTTACGCTCATGGGGCCGCCTCATGAACCGCCTCATTCGGCCGCTCCTGAAGCGGTCTGATCTGAAGCGGTCTGATCTGATTTGGGCGCGATCGATTCGCCACGAACCGGAGCCGAATAGCCGGCCATCGCAGTGAGTCCTCGCAGAGTCACCTCCACAAAGAAATCCCGCTGCCCATTCAGCCGAATCACACGATCAGACGTGCGTCCGGTCGGCTGAAACATCACCGGTTCAGACCATCGCGAATTCGAGATCAAGTTCACATCCGAAGTCGCAGCAGGCTGAGTTATCGGGGTACTCTCAGATGTCTGCTGCGGCGCAAGTTCGCCAAACGTGACTCCTGACGGCAGCTGGCCCTCTCGAAGGATCACGGTCCCGGTTAACTCATCCGGGTCTGGCATTGTTCCAGATTTGAAAGGATCCGAAGAGACTTCGCTGGCGGCGTTTGCTGCCGGCGACGGCTGTTCCGTGAGTCCCGACGGAGAATTCATCGTTCCGCCGGCTTCGTCGAGCACCGTAATGTTCAACTGCTGCTGCAACGGAAGACGTTCGATCAAAAATCGATCACCGGCAATCTCGTAACGAACCTGCACGACAGCACTCTCGCGAATCGCGAGTGACCGTGCTTTCGCGAGAGCCGCCTGAACCTGGCGAGCCGCGCTGGTCAGACGACTCTTGTCCAGCGGGCCTCGCATGGCAGGCAACGTCAGTCCCGCGACGGCGGCAAGCACAGCCATCACAATCAACAACTCCACCAGCGAAAATCCGCGGTGTCCAGAGTGTCGAGCGTGATGACAAATCCGCGTCTGCATGAATCCGTCAAACAAAAAAACTGCCGATCAGAATGTACGCGAGGATCGAGCGGAGCGAATGACAGAAACCTCCGGTGTTTCCTTCGATCTGCGTCCATTCGATCACAGGATTACTCCTCCGACTTTGATGACGACCGCTCGCCACCTTCACCACCGTCACCGGTCCAGCTGACGATGTCGTCGTCGGTATTTTCCTGTCCGTCCGGCCCGAATGACCAGATGTCCGGCACGTTGATTTTGTTATGAGTCGGTGGGTACTCATAAGAATAGGGCTTGCCCCAGGGATCGGAAGGAAGCTTTTCGGTCTTGATGTAAGGACCATCCCACGCATCGCCGCCGCCAGCTGCGTCGGAACTTGCGGAGTCAGACGAGCCACTGTCTTCAGAGCTGCTTGAATCACTCGCCGCTTCGCTCGCTCCGCCGCCTTCACCGCTGGGGCGAGAGACCAAAGCCGCAAGACCTTCTTCACTGGCTGGGAATCGATTCATATCGACAGCGAATCGTTCGAGCGCTGACTGGAACATGCCGATCTGAGTCTTCACGGCATTGATGTCCGCCTTCTGTTTGCTGCCCAAAAGTCGAGGCCCGATCAGAGACACCAGCAACACCAGGATCGCCATGACAATCAACAGTTCGGTCAGCGTAAAGCCTCGACGAACGGAAACCTGCACTCGTCGTGTTCGTGTCGAAATCGCGTGAAAAACTACAACCTTCTGCATCACACACTCCTCCTTAGAAAATAACATTAATCCTGAATTTTGATTGGAACACCGCTGTGGGCGTATCCTACAGAAAGCCATCCGCAAACGCTTCCGGCAGGTGGTCATTCCGGGCTCCGAGATAAGCTGTCACGCCTTCTTCGAGCCCCCCGACTTCGACTAACTCATCGAAGTACTCATTTCAAATACTGGCAGCAGCAACGCCACAATCACAAACAGTACTGCGCTGCCCATCACCATCAACAGAGCCGGCTCGATCAGCCGCACCATGGTGTCCAGCTGCCGTGCAACTTTCTTATCAATCCCATCAGCCACATTGCTGAGGACTCGTTCCAGGTTATTCGCCTCTTCCGCGATACTGATCATGGCCATGATGTTCGACGGAATCAGTCCGCACTTCGTCAGTGGCGATGACAACGATTCCCCGGCAGAAATATTCTCGGCCGCTTTCCGAATGGCCTGACCCAGCACCACATTTCCAGACGAGTCGCTGCTGATCTCCAGCGCCTTCAGCATCGGCACCCCGTTTCGAAGCAGTGTCCCAAGAATACGACAAAACCTGGACACAGCGCTGTTCAATACAATGGGTCCAAAGACTGGTACTTTCGTCTTTACACTGTCGATCTTTTCACGACCCTTCGGCGACGCAGCCCATCGTTTAATGAGCATCAGTAATCCACCGGCCGCCATGGCGACGAGGATTCCGTAGCGACCGAGAAAGTCGCTCAGCCACAGCAGAATTACAGTCGGTGTCGGCAACGTTCCCTGCCGTTCGAGCGATGCAAAGAGTTCAGAGAATTTTGGCACGAAGAACACGATCAGCACGAGCGTCACTGTGCTTCCTGCGACCGCAAGAAATGCGGGATAGGCCATGGCCCCCTTGATCTTCGCTCGCAGCTCCTCCTGCCGTTCCAGAAACTCGGCGGTTTGCTGCAGCGCGGCTTCCAGAAAAGCGCCCTCCGTGCCGGCTCGAATAATCGACAGCGTCAGATCGCTGAAGACATCTCGATGAACTGACATCGCTTCATGCAGCTGCTTGCCTTCCGCAATGCGTCCTCGAACATCCGACAGGACTTCCTTCAGTCGGTCGTGTGTTCCCTGTTGAGCCAAAAGGTCCAATGCCTGCAGCAACGGCACCCCGTTGGTGAGCAGATCGGACAACTGAGTCAGCGTAGCGGCCAGCAGTTCAGCGCTGATCGGTCTTTTGAACTTGAAGCTCAGCACCGGTTGCCTGGCCGCTGTCACGGTCATCGGAAACAGAGATTTCTGCGTGAGCATCGCCATGACTTCACTGCGCGAATCTGCCGAGATCAGGCCTTTCACATCCTGACCGCCCATCGTTCTGGCGATGTAAGCAAACTCCGGCACCGTCGTCCCTGCCAACTTATTGAAACACTGTTTGAGAATCGCTGAGCAAGTTTGACAATGTCTTTTGCACCGCCCCGGCACTACTCCCCCCCGGTGCTGCTTTGCCCCGGCGCTACTCTGCCTTCGTCACTCGCAGGACTTCTTCGATACTTGTGATCCCGCGAGCCACCTTCAGCCAGCCGTCCTGACGAAGAGTTCT
>QWOO01000128.1 GCA_003669615.1 Planctomycetota bacterium | reverse complement strand
GACAGAAACAAAAAAGGCCTCTGCAATCGATGAGATTGCAGAGGCCTGAGGGGACATCCAATTCAGAATCATGCCTAGAGGATTGCTTTAATCCTCGACAGAAACTCACGATTCGTCGGGAATCGGTCCATCGTCTTTGTCAGCTGTTCCATAGCCTCAACCGGATTGAGGCTGATCAAACTGCGTCGCAGCATTGTGATGCCTTCCAGCAGGTCGGGAGCCAGAATCTTTTCTTCTCGCCGAGTACCCGACTTGGTGATATCAATCGATGGCCAAATACGCCGATCAGCCAGTTCGCGGCTGAGCACCATTTCCATGTTGCCCGTGCCTTTGAACTCCTGGAAGATTGCTTCATCCATTCGTCCGCCGGTATCAATCAACGCCGTTCCACAGACGGTGAGCGATCCCCCTTCGTCAAATCGGCGAGCCTGTCCGAACAGTTTCTTTGGGACATCCAGAGCTCGAATATCAAGCCCGCCTGTTCCTGTTCGACCTGTGCTGCTGGCCTTGTTGAAGGCTCGTGCAAGGCGAGTAATACTGTCGAGTAGAATGAAGACGTCTTTACCTTCTTCGGCCAGTCGTTTGGCTCGCTCAATAATGAGTTCGCTCAGACGGATATGGCTTTCGACATCGCTGTCCAGTGAAGAGGAAATCACTTCCCCTTTCACATTGCGTCGCATTTCTGTGACTTCTTCAGGACGCTCGTCAATCAGCAGAACCATCAGGTGAATTTCCGGATGATTGATGCTAACTGAGTTGGCCATATCTTGCAGCAGCATGGTCTTGCCAGTTCGCGGCGGTGCTACAAGCAATGCTCGCTGACCCTTGCCAATTGGACACAGCAAGTCCATCACCCGCATGGTCAGCGGCTTCGGGCCGATTTCCAGTTTGATCTGCTCGAACGGGTTAATCGCCGTCAGACTGTCGAAGTTTTTCACACTGAGATATTCCTCAGGAGTGAATCCATCGATCAGTTCGACATCTCTGAGTCGCGGACCCTGATTGCGAGTCCCCTGCCCTACATCGCCACGGATCAGAACGCCCGGGCGAAGCTTGTATTTCTCCACCAGAGAACTGGAAACAAACGGATTGGAATCTTCCGCTGCATAATTTCTCTTCGGGTCTCTCAGGAAGCCGTAACCGCGCGGATGCAGTTCGAGCACACCATCAAAGGTGCCTTCAACCACTTCGCCCGATGGCTGAATGGTTCGGCCACGACGTGGCATACCACCCATATCACGGCCACGACCAGAATCTCGTCCGCCACGTGGCGGACCGCTGTCCGGTCGACGTCCTCGACTGTCGTTGCGACCGCCGCCACCACCAACCGAACTGCCGCGACGCCCACGACTGTCATTGCGAACACCGTCGTTGCGTCCACGATTTCCATCCGACCGACCGCCACCCTGGTACCGACTGGAGTCTCCTCGCCCCGGGCCATCATTGCGGCCTGGACCGTCATTCCGCCCCGGGCCATCATTGCGGCCTGGACCGTCATTCCGTCCCGGGCCATCATTGCGGCTCGGACCGTCATTCCGTCCTGGCCCATCGTAACGGCTCGGGCCGTCATTTCTTGGTGGGCCTTCGTTTCGTGAAGGACCATCGTTCCTGATCGGTCCATCATTTCGCCCCGGTCCGTCAGCGCGTCCGGGACCGTCATTTCTTCCGGGGCCACCGTTGCGTCCAGGTCCGTCGTTCCGTCCAGGCCCATCCGAGCGGGGCGGACCATCGGGGCGTCCAGGACCGTCGCTGCCCACTGGACCATCAGGTCCTCGGCGACGACGACGGCGACGGCGACGTGGTCGACGATCACCGTCAAAGAGTTCACCCTCGCGTGGAGGTCCACCTTCGGTATCCGATCCTGGGCCAAAATCATCGCCATCTGCGTCATCGGCAAAGTCGCCCTGATCTTCAGCGGGGCCGCGATCGTCAACGTAGCCGCGATCTGCCGAATAGCCACGGTCCTGTGCCGGAGCGCGGTCATTATCTGCGTCATCGCGATAGCGAGAACGACCTCGGGGAGGACCTGAGCTGCGAGGAGCAGATGACTCTCGAACTGGAGTTGGCGGCCCGTCATCGTCGCCAAAATCCAGCTCTTCAGTGCTGAAATATTGCATGCCCGTCTGTGGTTCGACGTCAGCAATTTTTCGTTCGAAGCGGCTGGAGGTACGTTCCCCACGTTCCAGACGCTCTTCGTCTGCAGGTGGCTCAACGCTTTCAACAGCGGCCTTTGGTGTTCGAGGTGCACGACGTGCAGGCCGTTCTCCGCGAGGAGCACGTGGTGCGCGAGGCTCACTGGCCGGTTCGGCCGCTACTTCGGGTTCTGGTGCGACAGCCCGTTTTTCGCGAGGAACACGAGCCGGTCGGACTTCGTTCTCAACACCGGAACCGAAATCATCGTCGGTGGCGGCTGGCGCGGGAGCTTCTGCATCGTCGGATGCGGCTCGACGAGTTCGCGTCGAGGGGCGACGTGCCGGTGTCGAGGAGGCTGCACGAGTTGAGGGACGTCGGCGAGGACGTTCGCTTGTTCCTTCAGAATCGGAACTGCTGGTGGGCATAAATGATAACCTGACATGACCTTGAATTGGGGAGACTGCAGACGACGCTCGTCTTGTGCCTCAGGAAAACTCTTGCGGTATCAGCAAACTCTGCGATTTCGGGCATTGAGCCGCGAAAAATAGTTTGGCAGAAAGCACCTTGCTCGCTGCACAGCGACCGAAAGAGTCATGAACAAAATTCCACAGACGTACCCTAAAAAAACGGGGCACAAAATTGAGATGGATACTGCGACTGCAGTAATGTAGGACCGACCTGAGATCCTGTCGGAAGAGGAACATCCCATCGTTCCATTCAGTCCAGCTATGCGAACCAACCTGAAATAAAAGCCTGTAAAACCAGACCAGAATTTCATCAGGAGCCCTGAATTCACATCACGAATTCAGAGAGGTCACACTTGCATGCTGTCGAGGAGCGATCAAGCCTTCATAGCCAGAACCATCCGGGAACACTAAGGTCTGCACGCGACCGTTAGAAGATTGGGCTACCAATCCGGACAGCTCAGTCAGCGAATGGAAGCTTCAGGAGGGTTCCACTGAGCACTAAAAAATAATGCTTCACAAAACTGGGCATCACACAAAACCGGGCGTCGCCGCTAAGAGCAACACATGTCAGCGCCAAAAGCAGACTGACGTCTCTAAGTATTAGCGGATCTCAAATCCGTGTCAATTGAACTGTGCGATTCCTGTGGAAACATTTTCTGAGTCGATTTCGCCGAGTTTTTCGATTCTGCTGCCAAATCGGGCACCACAGGGCTGTTTCGCAAACGTTCAATCGAAATGAGTGACGTGGCGACGTTAACCATCGGCTGGACTACGACACGCGTAATTTACCCGTCGATCCAGTCGCGGACCGACGTTCGAGGCCTCGCAAAATCTTATACAATCGTCAATCGATCTCTGCTGCTGCCACAGACTTCAAACCCATCGCATCGCGTCTGCACCTCGACAGGGGGGGGGTGTTCGATTCATTCCCTGGGCATCCAGCCATTGTCGCCTGGGGTTCCATCAACATTCAGATCGCGATCTGTCGGCCCGCGCGAACGACTTTACTGATAACGTGTCCCTTCCATTTGGTCCACTTTCAGAGCACTTCGGATATGAACGTATTTCAGCGGGTTGAGTTTGAACTGATCCCGATTCTCCGGGGATCGGAAAAGATACAGTCGCTTATCGAAGAACGCTCCATACCGGATACTGCCTGTGATAGCCTTGCTGTCCGATGTCAGGACAACCGGGTCACAGCCCAGATCCTGCGGCGCGTACTCGGCGGGATTCTGCAGAAAAATGTCGCGATCGGCTTCACTCGCAAATTGATAGCGGATGTCTCGATAGTCGGTCGTGATACTGCTGAGTCCCGGTGTCCAATCGCGTTTGTCGTGCAGTCGCACAGGACAATATCCTTCCAGTCCCAGGATCGCCGGTTCGGTTTTGGAAAGTTCGGGCGTCGTGTTTTCGGTGGCGACTGGTTCTTTTTGGACAAGCTGCTCTGGTGCTGGTTCTGGTTGACGACCCGGATCTGCAGGCTTCGGAACAGGTACTTCCTGTTTTCGACGGGTCTCACCTTTCGCCGCGATACCTCGCAACATGGAAACGTACGAAGACTTGCTCATGTAGCCAACGTTTAGCGTCTCAACAGTGCCGTCCTGATAAACGACCACGTCACGAGGAACCGTAGAAGCCCCGTACTGCGATGCAACTTCAGGTTCACGAGTCACATCAATCTGCACAGCAGAAAGGCCGTTACCGAGGGCTCGCTGAACTTCGTCATCGGGAAATACATCGCGGTCCATTCGCTGACATGGGCCACAGTACCAGGCATGAAAGTGAAGTAGAACCGGAAGTCCGTCTTTGTCGGCAACCGCGGTTGCCTGACCATAATCGGATTGCCAGCCGGCATGCTGAGCCTGGCACGTTGCATTGAGCGACGAGATCAGAATTCCACAAGCAAGCAGCCACGATCGCATCTGATTCCGCTCCCTTTGCAACGGCTCACAACATTTTCAGCGACCCATCATCGGGCTCTGAACTGTCGGAAATAGCAGGTTCAAAAAGCTATCGGCAATTTCTGCTGCTCTTACTGACTTTCGATTGTTGTGATTCGCGACATTCTTCTTGCTGCTGCAGGCAAACGGATTCGAACAAAGAAAACGCTCGCGAAGACTTTGACGACTTCAATGGCTGATCGCCTTCGGTGGAAACGAGGTTGATCTTTGTTGAATTCTCACGTCCCAGATGTGAAACGTAAACGGAGATGCCGGCGGACTTTCCCAGGGCATAGTCATGGTGCGCGTCTGTTGCCCTTGCTCGTGGAGGCGAACGAGCGCCAGCTTCATCCCGTAACCAGACCAGGTCGCAGAAAGCAGGTGCCCCGGAATTTCTGCCGAAGCAATTCTCCGGCCACGGGGTGTATCCCATGCGCTGACAGACACCATCAATTGGTCTTTGCTGGACGGGTTGTGCAGATTACGCCGCTCAACAGTCCAGAGCGGCTCGCCTCCAAGACTGCCAAAGGAAAGTGCAGCGAGGCTGGAGGTTGAGATCCCCGGATTGGAGACAGAGTTCTCAATCTTTACTGCGAATGCCTTCAACAATGACCCGTCCTCAAGACTCATCAGGGAGACCTGGTTAGAGTCGGCGACGGCAAAACGCGGCAGGGATCCAAATTTCCCGACAGGTACAACATTTTGAGACATCGCGTCCATCGAAAAGGCAGTCGGAATCTCAGCCAGCGGCACGCTCCATTCGATCTCGCTCGATGGAACCTTCGTCCGCATCACGGCCGGTCGAGCAGTGTCTCCCGTTGATCGCTTCAGACGCGCAGGCTGACCGGGAACTGCAATAACGGATTCCACACCAGTGACGGTCCACGAAGAAACAGAAACCAGCGACTGGCAGTCCAGAGTGAATTCAAGAAAGACGACCTCTCCCTGATGCAGCTGATTGCGTGCAATGCGATGGAACTTTCGAGGCGCTGGCTGAAATCGCAACCGTGACGTCGTTAGATCGTTATCTCTGTCGGGAAGTGGCTGATCTCTAGCCGCCCACAGTTCGACAGACCCATCCATCTTTCCGATGGCAAACAGGCATCCACCGGGCGCTGCGACAAGGCGACGTGATCCGGTGTCCGAATATCGCAGCTTGTTCGAGTGCTTACGACTGTGTTCGTTGGTATCAGGCTGCGCTGCAATAGTTGGCGCATCATCTTCGATCGTTTCCAGCAACTCGCCGGTACTCGCATCCCAAAAGCGAATGACCGTGAACTCCCCCACGGTCGCAATCACTTTTCCGTCGCCGGAAACAGCCGCCTGAAAGATGCGTTCGTCTGAGCTTGTGGGGAACGTTTTCTTCAGTTCCGGCTGTGTTTTTTGCCTCGCCTCAATCACTGACACCTTGCCATGCGCCAATGCCAGTATCTCCTGATGAAACACTCCCGAGAACACGGGCAGGTTGGTTTCATCGAATCCTTTGACGGCATAACCCTTCATGCCAATCGTTGACGTCGGCCACGGAGAATCGGGCGGAAGATCAATCACGGATGCCGGAGGATGCTTTCGCTCGAACTCCTGATTGATCAGTTCAAGTCCCTGAAGGCGATACTTCGCTACGGCCGGGATCAGCCGAAACATAAAGATGGCGACCGACACGGTGAGCCATGCCGCAACTGCAAATCGAAATCGAGATTGAGTCATCACAATCACTTTCAAGGATCATTTGTTCTGCGAGTTCAGTCGAGAATTTCGGTAGGTCTTGCCTGCTGGGCAGGACTTCGCGGCTTGCCGCGACCAGCTTGCAGGTAATGACACAATGCCGGCTGCGATCTTAAGCGGATTGCAGACACGGTTCGCCTTCCGGCGAAGATCCTTTCCGGCAGAAAGGACATACTTCGACAATCATCCGCAACCACTCATTTGCAGTCTTGAGTCCGTCATCGGACAGCATCACACGAAATCAATCCGGCACCATCTTCGATAGGCAATGGCACACATCCCAAGTCCGATTGTTCCTGTCGCGACCGCCGTGATCTGCCACAGTGTTCTTCCCTGTTCAACGTTAAGCAGACCGAGCGGAATCCAGCCTGTCCACATCAAACCCAGCATTGCGCCCATGCTGATCATCTTCAGAGCATACGAGGCGAAGGAAGCGATCCAGGCACTCACTCCGAAAATCAGAATTTGCCAGCCAATCCAGCAGCCGAACATCTCCAGCAGAACGGGAGATAACTGGAACTCCGGAAAATAAATCAGCAACACGGCTCCCTGCAGCAGCAGCCATACTGTCTGGATCTGCCCTACCCTCATCAATATTGCGGCGGCATTCTCCAAAACCCATTGTCGACGCGTTGCCGGGCGGAGTGACTCATATCCCAACCGACCCCATCTTCGAAATACAGTGAACCACGTTGCCAAGGTCAGTCCCGTCGAAACGGAAAGTGGAATCATGGCCGTTTGCCGGAATGATTGTTCCGTCAAAATCCGGGACGCAGCCTGCTTCACTATGAACAATTCAAGACACGCAATGATCGCCATTGCGAACCACCAGTTTGTCGGCCAGTCGCCACTCATGCGATACAGAGCGACACGATCCCAGAATGT
>QWOO01000159.1 GCA_003669615.1 Planctomycetota bacterium | reverse complement strand
GCTCGTGCAGCAACTTCACGACATCAGGAAAGCATGCAGCAATTCAGATCTGCCCAAAACCGCATTCGACGGCCGCCCGAAAAGATGCCATGCATCAGGGCGTCTGGGATATCAGTCCAATTCGCTGCAGACCAAATCGGTCTCCTGTGAGGGGCCGACAGTGACAAGATCGCGATGCGATCATCCAACACACTGCTTTAAGACCACCAGATCACTCACGTCAGACAACAGGCCTGCAACTTCCGACAACTCAAAGTCGCCCCAGGATGCGGCAATCCGCTACGAACCTGCGGCAGCAGTCAACAACTCTTCTTAAAACGAAACGACAGACAAAACTTACGACAACAACAACGATGCTTCCAGAACTGTATTCACCCGGGCTTTTTGAAAGCGGCCGCGGGCAATGAGTCCCTGCTAAGCAGGCAGAGGACTCTCGATATAGACCGACGCTCGACACTCAATTCAACCGATTTAAAGCCGGCAGAGTCGAAGGTAAAGCAAAAGGCGTCGCCGGGATGTTCCACAGCGACGCCTTGATGATTACTTTCGAATTCCCAGCTTCGCAATGATCTCAACATACTTGTTGAGACTTCTTGACTTCAGATAGTCCAGCAACTGGCGACGGCGACTAACCTTTGCCAGCAGACCACGGCGTCCTGAATAATCCTTAGGATGAGTCTGCAAATGTTCAGTGATGGCCTGAATGTCTGCAGTGAGAACTGCAATTTGCACTTCGGGAGATCCTGTGTCTTCCGGCTTCGTGCCAAATTCGGCGATCACTTTCGCCTTGTGATCCTGAGCAATCGGCATAGTTTACAATTCGTTTAAGTCCCATTCCGCGGGAACATCCCAGCAGTAACCTGCAAACGATGCCCTAAAACGCGTGTTGGGTGACCATGGAAAGTCTGCCAGGAAACATTTTCCTCGGCGACAAGACGGGATTCTATCGTATTTTTCGGCCGATTCAATCCTGAACCGGCCTATCGGCATTTCCATTGGGTGTCTGTGGATGAATTGGCAAAACAGCCGCAATCCGACAGGTTTTCGCTCGGCTCGAACCCGGATAAGCAGATTTGAAAGCAGTTCTGTGGGAATTCCAGGCCCAGTGAATCCGGGGTCTGCCTTCATTCCTGTTAAATTTAATCAGACAAAAACCTTTCGAAAGAAGACGAATAAACAACGCCAGGGCAATTTTAAGGATCTTTCATGTTGAATACGTTTGATGTGGCTCATGCAGCGGCACTTGAGGCTGGTGCGATACTCTCACGTTATTTTCGAGAGGGATTCACTATCCGTAACAAAGGTGTGGCCGATCTTGTCACTGACGCGGATGTGGCTGCGGAGCGGCGAGTGGTGGAAGTGATTCACGCAGCTTTTCCGGACCATGCGATTCTCGGCGAAGAAGAAAATGCCGGGGAGAGTTCCGCCGAACATCTGTGGGTCGTGGATCCTCTTGATGGCACGACAAACTTTGCCCACGGTGTTCCGCATTTTGCTGTCTCCATCGCGTATATGTTTCAGGGCAAGGCAGAGTGCGGCGTTATTTGGAATCCGATTCATGATGACCTGTATGTGGCCCGCCGAGGACACGGGGCGACTCATAATGGCAAGCCCATTCATGTGGGCCAGCAGAACCAAATGAGTGAATGTCTCATTGGCACCGGCTTCTACTATGACCGAGGTGCCATGATGGAGGCTACGCTTTCTGCCATCGGAGACTGCTTCCGACAACAGATTCACGGGATACGCCGATTTGGAACCGCGTCTCTGGATCTTGCGCATGTGGCGACCGGACTTTACGGCGCCTACTTCGAATATCAACTGTCACCGTGGGACTACGCGGCCGGACAACTGCTCGTGGAAGAGGCCGGCGGGAAAGTCACGACTTGCGATGGTTCAGAAATGCCGATCAGCAAGACCAGCATTCTCGCTTCCAATTCGTTTGTTCATGACGAAATGCAGAGTATTGTCAGTCGACATTTGCTGCGGTAACAGGTGTTGCGGTCACTTGATGTCCGGCAGCATCTTCGCAGTCGGACATCAGCAACGTTACCTGCAACTGAGCACTGCTTTGGGCGGTGACCGTGACGTCGCAGGCAGTATCTCCTCCGCCGACCACGACGAAAGAAGTGCCATGAACGGTGGTCGTAGTCGTGAGCCCGTCTTTCAGACGCGGATGAGAGTAACGACTCGCTGACTGTTGAAACTGAAGGCCCTGTTCGACAGACCATGCACGAAAAATGGCTTCGAATGGCTTTCCGCTGATGTGGCTCATCGTCTCATCGAAGGCTCGCTCACTCCGCAACAGTCGGTGAATGTTTCGCGGTTCGTTGATGCATTGCTGCAGGAAGCTAACCGCTGAAATGCGGCTTCCGGCTCTGCGAGTCGCCAACGGCACAAGGGCTTCGGGAGCGACGATCGGGCAAGCGGCAGGGTTGGCCTGAAACTGCTGCACGCGGTCGGAGAATCCTGTCGGTTCTTCACAGAATTGCAGCTCCACCCAATGAGCGACTGCTTCATTCAGCCATGGCGGTATTCGATGGGGCCGGCGATTTGGCTGAGCACTGAGTTTCAAATGCAGTGATGCGATTGCTGCATGAGTCAGTTCATGGGCCAGCAACGCGGTAAGCTCGTCCCCCTGCGGCAGGCGGTAATCAAGATAGACAATGTCTCCTGCGAAATCTGCAGTTGCATGTTCCTGAAAGTCTCTCTCACGCACACATCCCAGAACAGGTGTTTCTCCGGAAACGCTGCGGCGGTCCAGATCAGTCATAACGATTGCCAGTCGACCATCGTTGTCGAGATCCGAAACAGGATGGATCCAGTCGGAAATTGTGTCCATCAATTGAGTCTCAATGATGTCGCAGATCCGGGTCGCATTTTCGACTGTGTCTTCTGCGTCCACCGATTCGCGACGAACACCCCCATTGACTTCGTTCGCAGTGCCTTCCGAAGAGAATAGTTGGTCGTCCATGAAAACGGTGACATGTTCACTGCCGCAGATCGCGGTGGCCAGCGCAGGTTCCTGCAGGACCGCATCTGCTTCGAAGTGAGGCATTAGAAATCGTCGTTGATTAATGCTCGCAGTATTTTTCGCGATGTTCGAAACATCCCGACTTTTACGATCCGAGGACGCTGCCTTAGCTTCAGTCAGCAATCTGAACGAACTGTTCCTGCGGGCGTTCATGTTGCCGTTGGGATGAGTCTCACGAGCGGGCGAATCGAGCTTCCATACCTCGGCCGTCACAGGGATTGCATCGCTAACGCTTGCGGGCAATTTGCAGCAGGAGGCGGATCGGCGGGATTCCACAGACACCTCATGTGCGGCTCCGGAAACATCGGCACTGCCAACGACGATCAAACATCCTGCGGGCGCCACAATCCGGCAGACTACGCCTTGATCCGGTTCAGGCCCGGCAGCTTCGGCGTCGCGAGAATGTCTCTGAGGCATCTCAGCGAATCGCACATCGACGTTTTGAGCCGTGGCTTCAATGCGGCGGCAGGCGAGCGGCATTGAATTGTAAGTGAGTTCATCCGGAAGTTGGCACACGGAGAACACTGCCAGCAGAAATGTGGCGCTCCAAATAAAAAAGCCGGATAACCGCCCCATTGAAGGTCCCCACCCAGGCGGCATCCGGCTAAATATTACACTGCTTTGTTGTGCGACTCCGCCATTCGCTGCAAGAGACTATCGGCGTCACAACCGTTAAAATTGACTCAATCTGAACCGGTTTTGCTGGGCGAGAATTTGTTTCTCCCCGGCTGTTGTCACCGGTTTCGGACAGGGTTCGAATGCGAAAAGCTGCAAAAGGCTCCGAATAATCCAGTTTTGAGGTGTTTGAGTTTGAGGGCTTGACCACCTCGAACGGTCAGTTTTCGGGACTTTTGCCCTGCCTCTTTCTTCTGCCTGTTTTTACCGGGAATTCCTTTCCTGCTCATCCGAGAACGACTGTAGACTACTGCGCGCGGCGTTGTCGGAACGGTGATAGCATTGCGAGTCACGTCCATCGGACGGTCTGCTTTGGCGGAACCTCAGGGGAATTCTCATGCGGCATTTGGCAGGTTCATTTTGTTCATTAGGGCTCGGTGTTTCAGCGTTTTGTCACGCTGTAATCGCTGATTCAAAGCCGGAGGCTTCTGCCCCGGATGCGGTCGTGTTCCGCACCTCGGCGGGAACCGGTCCTCAGCACTTTGCACTCGCCCTTCGATCCGCAGGTACGCCGGAATCGATCAAGAGGCACGTGATTTTGGTGGACACTTCCGCCAGCCAGATCGGCAAGTTCCGAGACAACAGTCTTAATACACTTGCGGCAGTGCTTGATAAGTTGCCCGCAGGCCACTCCGTGATGGTTGCAGCTGTCGACTCAGACTTTGCATCCCTGACTGACGGATTTGTGCCGACCGGAAGCGAAGAACTCAAATCGGCCGTCTCTCGTCTGTCGGCTCGCACCCCGATGGGAGCGACGGACCTTTCTGCGGCTCTGCGGAATACATTTTCTCAGAATCCTGCTGTTCCGATGTCCGTCCTCTATATAGGCGACGGAATCAGTGCTGCTGACCAGCTGTCGGCGGAAAGTCTCGACGCACTTGTTGATGACATGATCAGCCGTAGTGTTTCGTTCCATGCGTTTCTGCTGGGTCCTCAAGTGGATACTCAGCTGACCGGCATTTTGGCAAATCAGACAGGCGGCACCTTCGAAAATTCTCAGGCGATCAGCGTTGAGGCGTCTGCCGAACGTCTTGCGATGCAACTCACTGTTGCTCCGGAAATCATTCGAAACCTCGAAATTGATGGGCAGTCTCTTGTTCTCGCTGCACACGATTCCGTCGCCCTGCGTTCGGATCGACATACAGTGGTGTTTGGCAAAGGCGCTCCGTCGAACCAAGTTCATGTCTCCGGAGAGAATTCGAACGGAAAGTCTCTCGCTTGGGATGTTCCCGCAAACGCGACAAAAGAGGCGGGAGAAGAACTGCATGTGTTGTTTGAGCGTGCCGAGAAATCCGGCGGTCTGAATTCTGCGGTTGTCGGCATTGATGGTCTGATGCAGTCATCTGTTGAATTTAAAACAGCAGTGGATCAGTCAATTGCCGTGGCCAGGCGTTTGTGAAAGCTGGGTCAGAATGAACGAGCACTGACCGTGGCCCGCCAGGCTTTGCTGCTGGACGCTGGCAACCCGATCCTGACCGGACTTGTCGCTGCTATTCAGGACGACGCTATCGGCAATGTGGAAATCGTTGATGAGAATTTGCCATCGGCCCCGCTTCCTCCAGAGCCGGGGATTGAATCCGGGGATGACCGACTTGGTCCTCCGGCCGCTGGAGATGGCAATCCGCTGGAAGATGCGGCTGCTCGTGGTCAAATCCGCACGCAGCAACTCGTTCAGTCGGCAATGGCTGCGATTGATGAAGCCAATCGAGTTGCTTCTGAGCAGCCTGATTATGCTTTGACACTTCTGAAAGATGTCCTCGAGACCATTCGTGCGTCTCGCGATGTTGCTCCGGAAAAACGAGATGAACTGGAACGCCGCGTCATTGATGCCTATGCCGATGTAAATTTGTCGCGTCAGACGAATCAGCTTCGGCAGCGAGCTCAATCGGAACAACGAGCCACGCGTGAAGCTATGGATCGACTTCTTCAAGAGACTGAGATCGAAGAGAAGCGTCTGCAGACTCTGATTTCTCAGGTTCGTGGTCTGCTCGACCGTGCTCGTCACGGCGATGTGGCCGCTTATGAAGAAGCAGAAACCGCCGCTCGTCTGGCACTTGAAAAGGAACCGGGAAATGGAACGGCTTCCGCCGCAGTCGTCATGGCCGAATCGTCTGGTCAGCTGCATAAAGCGTATGAACTCGTCCACTTGCGAGCAGACCGCTTTTTGGAAACGCTTTATCAAGTAGAACTGTCTCACGTACCGTTTCCTGATGAACCACCAATTCAGTATCCACCAGCCGACGTTTGGCGTGCACTGACGCTGAGCCGCAAGAAGAAGTATGAATCGGTTTCTCTGCGATCCGAGAAGCCGGTCGAGCTGTGGCTTGAGCAGATGCTTGATGAACCGATTCCGGCATTGAACTACCCTGGCGACAGCACGTCTCTGGGAGAGATTCTGCAGTTTCTGGAATCGTATTACACGGAGCTTGGTCCGTTCACAATGCGAATTATTCTGGACGAATCCGATCCGGATATCGGCACCGATGCAGAGTTCCTCGACACCACGACCGTTGCCGATGTGGACCTCAAAGGCATCACTCTGCGAAATGCGCTGACTCTGATCTTTGCAAAGGTGAAGAATCAGGATCCGGGCCTGACGTTCCTGATCAAGAACGAAGTGATGATGGTGACGACAGTCGACACTGCCAATTCAGAAGATAACCTCATCACTCGTATCTACGACGTGGCGGACCTTGTTGTGACAACGACTCCTCAGCAAGGCGGCGGTCAGCAAGGTGGTATGGGCGGTCAGCAGGGCGGTATGGGCGGTGGAATGGGTGGCGGTATGGGTGGCGGTGGCGGCGGCCAGTTCGGTGGCGGCGGCGGATTCATGAGCCTGCCTCCGGAACTTGTTCCCGGTGATCAGGGCATTCAGATCAAGAACGCCCCTGTTAAAAAAAAACCAGTGAAGTAGTTCTGCCTCGGTCAACCGGGGGGAATCGACAATCTGCAACGGACAAGTCCGCATCATCAAGAGATGCCGGCTTGTCCGTTTTTCGTTCTCGTCCTGCTTTTGCTGACGGTCGTGCATTCCCCTGCGTTGCCCAACCGCCCGGACCGGCTTCGGCAAAGGCTCCGGCAAAGGCTCCGGTAAAGGCGGCAACATCCGGGGCGGATGGGGATAAGGCTGATGCCAAAGAGTTGTCGGGTTCGCAGATCGCGAAGAAGGTGCTCACCCAGCCCGAGCGGCCGGCCGCGATGTGGGACGATCTGTTTACCAAAGAAGCTGTTTCTGCAGGCCAGCTTGCCGATGCGGTCGCCTACCTCCACGAGCATCAGCATTACAACGTCGCGGTGGAAGGAATGTTAAGCGCGATCCGAAATGATCAGGCTGTGCCGTGGATCTACGATGTTCTCGTCTTCGAAATGAAGCTGGCCGGCAGACCGAAGGAAGAGATTTCGCGAGTCCTTCAGTCGCGTCTGGATTTTTCAACTTCTGATATTC
>QWOO01000233.1 GCA_003669615.1 Planctomycetota bacterium | reverse complement strand
GCTGACGACAACCTGACCAGCCTCTATGAAGACCTGGAATCACCGCTGATTCGTGTGCTTGCGAAAATGGAATTCGCTGGCATCAGTGTGGATGTGGAGGAACTGAAGCGGCAGAGCCTGGTGGCCGGCGAAGTCATTGATCGACTGACGGCAGAGATCCATGCGATGGCCGGTCGCTCCTTCAATATCGATTCGCCCAAACAGCTGGGCACCATCCTGTTCACGGACCTTCAGCTTCCGGTGATACGAAAGACACAAACGGGAGCAAGTACCGATCAGGAAGTTCTCGAAGAGTTGGCTGTGCTGCATCCCTTGCCCGCGAAAATTATTGAACGTCGACACTTGATCAAGTTACGAGGAACCTATCTGGATGCATTACCAGCGATGGTGAATCCCCAGACTGGCCGTATCCATGCGACGTTTCATCAGACCGTGGCAGCCACAGGGCGGCTCAGCTCCAGCGATCCCAACCTGCAGAATATTCCTATCCGAACTCCGGAAGGGAAACAGGTGCGTCGAGCATTCCGCGCGGGGCATGCGGACTGGATACTGGTATGTGCGGACTATTCGCAGATTGAGCTTCGCGTTCTTGCGCACTTCAGCGGCGACGAAGCAATGACAGAAGCGTTCCGGCAGGGAATCGATATTCATACGGCTGTGGCTTCGGAAGTGTTCAACGTACCCGTCAATGAAGTGACGTCTGATCTTCGGCGTATCGCCAAAGCCGTGAATTTTGGTGTGATCTATGGCCAGACTCCGTGGGGACTCGCCGCCGCACTGGGAATCGACAAGAACGAAGCGGCCGCGTTTATCGACAACTATTTTCAAAAGTACGCGGGCGTCGCAAAGTTCTGCGAACAGGTCCTGACGGAAACGGCTCGCTCAGGTTTTGCGCGCACGATTCTCAATCGCCGGCGCGCAATTTCCGGAATTCGTCGTACCACAGGTATCAATCGCAATATGCCCGAACGGACAGCGATCAATACCGTGATTCAGGGGTCAGCCGCCGATCTGATCAAAAAAGCGATGCTGGAAGCAGATGCAGCACTCGGCATCAGCGGTTTGCGAGCCACGCTGCTGCTTCAGATTCATGACGAACTGGTGTTTGAATGTCACCAGGACGACGCTCACGCTTTGATTAACCTGATTCGAGACAAAATGCAAAATGCGATGACTCTTGCGGTGCCGCTGGAGGTCGACGTCACCACAGGCCCGAACTGGCTGGATCAGACAGATGTGCTCTCCTGAGCCGGTTGATTCGAAAAACATCGCCACGCGACTATAATCCCACGGCCAAAGCGAACTTTTTCCAGCGAGTCAGTCGACATCGCGTCCAATCTGCATCAGTTCCAAAACATTCAGGCAGCATGCGTCCTCCTGGCAATTCGTTGGCTTAAAATTTCCAATCATTAAATTTCACACAACAAAGGGTTTTAAAAAATGTCCGAACTGGAACAACGAGCAACCATCATTCAGGAACTCGCGGTCGCGTACTGGATGGAAATGGAAACTGTGATGAACTTCATTTCCAACTCCATCAATTTGGACGGCGTTCGAGCCGAAGAGATCAAAGCCTCATTGCTTGCAGACGTTCAGGCCGAACTGACTCACGCACAACTGCTGGCCAAACGCATCAAGACTCTGGGCGGAACCGTTCCTGGCAGCATGTCATTTTCAGCAAAGCAGCAGAGCCTTCAGCCACCTAAAAAGAATACCGACGTGGTCAGCGTGATCAAGGGTGTGATTCAGGCGGAAGATTCCGCGATCGCGCAGTACAACAAACTGATCAAATTGTGCGATGGACTGGATTATGTGACTCAGGATCTTTGCATTACCGCTCTGGGAGACGAAGAAGAACATCGTCGTGAGTTCATGGGGTTCCTCGCTGAATACGAAGGCTGATCCTCAAGGCCCAAAGGAACTGGTGAACGCCCGAAGCGGCATCGCTTCACGTTCACCAGCCTGACGATTTACTTCAGGTCGATCTCTTATGCAGAATCAGATTGTTCCACCGTCGTTCCTGTTTCAGTTTTCCATGGCAGCGCCGCAGGTCAATTCCATTCCTCGCAAGAAGGGTGGACTGTTGCAACTGGATGACGCGTGTCGAATATTTGTTCCCGGAAGGCTCAATGATTCCAAAGCTTCGTTCGATCTGAAGGTTGCATGGAATCCCGAAGGCCTGGGAATTGAGTTTGATGTGCGAGGCAAAAAGCTTCCGCCGGCGGGGCGTCGCAGCAGCTTGAAAACGTCCGACTATATCAGCATCTTCATTGATACTCGCCATACGGCCAATGTTCATCGCGCGACAGAATACTGCGCGTCGCTGAATGTTTTCCCGGTGGATGAAGACTTCGATGAAAAACCGGCCGTCGTCTTCGCGGAGATTGCTCAGCAGAGGGCCACAAAAAAAGATCAGGACGGGCGGAAATGTGGTCTGCAATGCCATACACATCCCAATGGTTACACGCTGGAATTGTGGATTCCGCAAACTCAGATGTTTGGTTTCGACGAAGCCCCATCGATCGGCCGAATCGGTTTTTACTGTGTCGTGCATGATACGGAACTGGGAGAGATTCCCTTGAGTATCGCTGATGATTTTCCGATCGCTTTCGATCCATCAACGTGGCTTCAACTGGAACTGAAGGCCTGATTATGCCACGTTTCAAAACGATGCGCAGCCGTACGAACGTGCGTGCATTCCTGCTGATAGCCATTGTTTTGACCGGTTGTCTCACGACGGTCGCTTCTGCTTTCGATGACGCTCCTGTCGGAGTTGTGTTTATGGATCAGGCAATCATGCAGCCGATTGTAATTGGACATCGTGGGGCTTCGGGTTACTTACCAGAGCATACGACGGAATCGGCCGCAATGGCGCATGCTCTGGACTGCGATTACATCGAACAGGACTGCGTGCTGAGCCGTGATGGCGTTCCGATTGTGATGCACGATATTACTCTGGATGATCTCACCAATGTTGCGACAGTTTTTCCGGACCGGAAGCGGTCGGACGGACATTGGTATGTGTTTGATTTTACGCTGGCCGAACTGCGTCTGCTGCGCATTACCGAACGCCGTTCACCGGGACGCGCCTGGAAGAACAAAGGCCAGCGGTTTCCACTCGAACAAGGCCACTTTAAGATTTCCACCCTGGCCGAGCATCTGGAACTGATTCAGGGACTGAACCTGTCACGAGGCCGCACGGCCGGTGTTTATGTGGAGGTAAAGGAACCGCAAAAACATCGTGAAGAAGGTCTCGACGCGTCCGTCGAAATTCTGAAAGTGCTGCAGCAGTATGAATATACGACGGCCGACGATCCGATCTTTTTGCAGTGCTTTGACGAAGCCGAGTGTCGCCGCATTCGGCACGAATTGAAATGCCGACTTCCGTTGATCTATCTGATGGGCAAAGCTCCTTCAAAGGAGCAAATTGCGGAAGCGTCCACGTTCTGCGACGGACTGGGTGTCATGCTGACTCTCGTTGTTGCCGACGCCGCTGACCAGCAGCCCGTGATTACAGAACTCGTCAGACAGGCACATTCCAGTGGTCTTCAAGTCCATGTCTGGACTTTTCGAACAGACGCACTTCCGGAATTTGCCGCCTCCGGCGAACAACTTCTGGAATGGCTGGCCGTCGATGCGGGAGTTGACGGGATTTTTGCCGATCAGCCGGATGTGGTGGTCAGCTGGAGGGCTCAGCGAGCCGTCCAGGGGAAACCGGGCAACCAGTTTCGCCTGCTCAATGACACGCCATCGGCTACGCCTGCAGAATCGGGAACGGCTCCGAAGAGCCGTCCTGTGTCGAATCCATAGGGGGCGAGGCACAAAGATACAGCAGCGTCTTACAACGTCACTTCTTCTTACCGACCGTATCGAATGCGATCCTCAACTCCGGCTTCGCGAAATCCTCGTAGTCGAAGCTGACACGAGTCGCATTCGCCGCATGAGGATCCATCAGGCAGAGGATCGTAGCAGCTGTGAGTCAGTCCGTAGTCAACATTCAGCGCCAGGCCCTTGCGAATGATGTCTGCTTTGGACAGCAGAATCAGCGGAGTATGAACGGTCAGACGATGACCTTCCACACCGACCTTGGTCGCAAGATTGGCCATTGCTTCAAACGCACGAATGAATTCCGGCCGACAGTCCGGATATCCGCTGTAGTCGACTGCGTTCACGCCAATAAACAGATCATTAGCCCCGACTGATTCCGCAAGACCCAGTCCAACCGACAGGAAGATCGTGTTCCGCGCCGGTACATAAGTCACCGGGATGCCCTCTGACATCTGCGATTCATCACGATTGTGCGGGACCGGAATATCGTTGGTGAGTGCCGATCCTCGAAAAATGCTGGTATCAACCTTGAATACCACCAGCTCTTCCACGCCCTGGGAATCACAAACACGGCGCGCAGCATCCAGTTCAAATCGATGACGCTGACCATAATCGAATGTGATGGCGTGTATGTCGAATCCCTGGGTTTTGGCGACTGCCAGGACGGTGGCCGAATCCAAACCACCACTGACGAGAACCACGGCCTTCTTGCGTACGGACATGAACCTGACCTGCTTTCTTGAGAGTTCGCTTTCGCGAAGCATGCCAGAAGCTGCCCGTTCCCTCAAACAGCCGAATCCATTTTCCCGCCAGAAAGGTTTAAACAGGCAGCGATCAAGCGTCTTTTGTGCTCAATCAGCTGCGCTGCCGCCCATAAAATGCCTCGGACGGATTCGCAGTTTGGTTCACGTCAGGCGACGACATGATTCTCAAGGAAGCTTTTGTAGACTTCCAGCAGCATGTCAGAGGCGGTCACAAAGTTCTTGCGGTAGGCGGTGCCGATGACTTTCAGAATATCGATATTCAGAGGTTCATCTTCAGCGAGGTTGAAGATATCGAGATGCCAATGCTCAAATCCTCGTTCCTGAATGGGCTCATTAAAAAGGAACTGTATATTTCGGTGCCGGCGATCATGCGAAATTCGCGCAATCAAGCTGCGCACATCTTTCGCTTCACCTTCAATGAATTCCATGAACCGACCATGATGGTAGAAGATCACACCGGTGAGATTTCGATTCTCATTGTTACGTTTCGCAGATTTCACGATGGACGCCAAATCGGTCGCGATGGTTTCGCTGTTTCCGGTGTATTCACTCGTGAAGACAACCAAATGGATCTTCGACGCTGGATTTACCATGAAGTGCTGCCATGAGCCCTGCGGCTCGCTTAGTTGGGGTGGAGTGACGTGATCAATCGAAGCAATACAGGCAGCCCTGTTTTCGGCCGTTTGCATATCGACTTGCCGGCATTCATCGGTTCACACTGGTAACACCCCCAAACTGGAGATCCCCTGAACACGCAGGCAAATACCCCTGGGCCAGATTACCCATGCCTGCCACACGCAGAAGCCGCACGATTGCTCGCCGGACAAAACATGGAGAGCGCTGTCAGTCCAGAAGACTCTCCAAAGGTGCTGGCCGACCAAACGCATAGCCCTGGTAGAGTTCGAAGCCGATCTGTTCACACGCGGCAATGGAGGACGCAGTTTCAAGTCCTTCTGCCAGTGTTCGAATCCCGAGTGACACTGCACTGTCGTGCAAACTCTTCACCAGATTCACATGGCTGGCTTCGGGCGATCCCGGATCCTTCACCAGCGATCGATCAAACTTTAAAAAATCGGGTTTAATGCGAGCCAGTTCCAGAAGACGTGACTGGCCAGCTCCAAACTCGTCAAAGGCAAGCAGCACATCCATGTCTCGTAACGCCGATGCAAACCGGCCAGACGACTTCGCGTCAGGCACCGCTTCCTCATGAACTTCCAGCACCAGCTGCCTGTCCCCGGAACGATCACGCAACTCCTCAAGAGAATTCAGCAATCCTTCGTCCAGCGGCTCGTGTGGATCGGGATTCAAAAATACTTGTCGTTCCGAACCATTGGACATCGCGATCGGCACCCACCACGATCTGCCGACAGTCTCTTTCTGACCGCGTCGGACATCCGTATAGTTGCGACCGGCAGCTAAACCGACACAATGCACGATGACGATGGGAGTCACCGGACGTTTTCAATGGCTCACGATCGCTAAGTCTAAATGCGAATGTGATGGATCAAGCGGACGACATGACGCTGATGGCTTGAGAGGGAAGAAACCTGATGGACGTTTTTGCTGCCCTGAACCGACGTTCTTTGCTTCAGCATTCCGCATTTGGACTCGGATCCATCGCCCTCAGTCAACTACTGGCGCAGGAGGAGGCCGCTCGATCAGGTACTGCGTCGCCGTTGATTTCCACAACACCGCTGCCGAATGGGACGCACTTTCAACCGCGAGCCCGCAATGTCATTTTCATCTTCATGTCAGGTGGGCCCAGCCATCTCGACCTGTTTGATCCCAAACCCCAGTTGACTCGATTTCACGGCCAGCCGGTCCCCGATTCGTTTCTGCAGTCGCTCGCGGATCCCGTGATTAAAGGTGACGCGCGGTGCTTTTCGAGTCCCCGTAAGTTTTTGCAATATGGGCAGTCCGGCATGCAGTTTTCGGACTACCTGCCGAACCTCGGTCGCTGTGCCGACGATCTTTGCATGATCAGATCCATGTATACCACCAGCAGCAATCACGATCCCGGCCAACTGTTAATGCAGTGCGGCTCTGTTCTGTTTGGTCATCCTTGTATGGGTTCGTGGGTGACGTATGGACTGGGCAGTGAATCTCAAAATTTGCCAGGTTTTGTGGTTCTTTTATCCAACTCCGGCGAAGGAGTGGACGGAGGAACGGCGCTGTGGAGCAATGGATTTTTGCCGTCGAATTACCGCGGGGTCACATTTCGCAACGAAGGCGATCCGATCCTTCATCTGTCCAGTCCTCAAGGAGTGACCGAGGCAATGCAGCGACACCGAATTGATACTGTTCGACAAATGAACGCGGCTCATTTTGAACGCACAGGTGATCCGGAGATTAATGCCAGGATCAAAGCCTACGAACTGGCCTGGCGGATGCAGTCCGCCGCGCCGGAACTGGTCGACCTCGCTCAGGAAACGCAGGCAACGAAAAACATGTATGGCCTGAACGATGAAGCAACTCGCCCGTTCGGTTCTAACTGTCTGCTGGCACGTCGCATGGTGGAACGCGGAGTGCGATTTGTGCAGCTTTATCATTCAACATGGGATGATCACAGCGATCTGAACAATC
>QWOO01000078.1 GCA_003669615.1 Planctomycetota bacterium | reverse complement strand
TAACAACGTATGACCAGCCTGTCCTGTTGCATAAGCAGCAGATTCAGAGGCTTCAGCAGTCGGTGATCCGTCTGGCTCGGCAGGAGATCGGCCGACGCAGTCCCAGACGTTCGTTGTCCATCAAAACAATTCATGAGTGCTGCCGCGGACTAGCCGATGCAAAGCTTACGGAATGGCTGGTCGCCGGCCTGATTAAATCGCAATCGCTTCTGCCGCTCGGAAATCAGTTCACACTGCCAGGAACTAACCTGCAGATCACAAAGCACCAGCGACAATGCATGAATCGTCTCCTGGAATTGGTACATCAGGCAGCGTTGACGCCTCCTTCGCTGAAGGAACTGGCTGAACAAGTAAAAGAGACGCTCCAACAGACCGCCATCCTTCTTGATCTTGCCGTAGAAGATGGACAGATAATTCGTGCCGACTCGGACTTTTATTTCTCAATCACGGCAGTACAACAATCGCGCGACTCGTGCATCAGTCTTCTGATTGCCGATGGATCTGCAACTGTCGCCCGGCTGCGAGATCACTGGGCGATCACTCGCAGGCATGCTTTGCCGCTGATTGCCTATTTTGATTCCTGCGGACTCACTCGGCGTGAAGGCGACTTACGATTCCTCGCCGACCCTGAACTCCGCCAGCAAGAACCACGGGAAGAAGCCTGATGGCCGCCGATCTTTCAACCATGCCGTCAGTAACCAGTCTGCTTGCCCACGATCGAATTGTAAGCCTTACGAAACAGTTCTCCAGAAGTTTGGTCCTGAACTGGATTCGTGAAGCAGTCGCCGCTCAACGCATCCTGATTTTGGAAAACACAGAGCTCCGGTCGCGAGAAGCGGCTGTGCACGAAGTTGTGCTGGCAATCGAATTGCTCGCTACAAGATGGCGGACCGGGCAGATCAAACGCGTCATTAACGCGACAGGAATCGTCCTTCATACGGGGCTTGGACGAGCAAGCCTGTGTGATGCTGCAATTGATGCCATCGTAAGCTGTGCTCGAGCATCCAATGTGGAACTCAACCTGCAAAATGGGGAACGCGCTGTGCGCGGGGAACAGCTGACTCCTGCCTGGAAGACACTGGCGGGCTGTGAAGATTCTTTGATCGTCAACAACAATGCTGCCGCTACTCTGCTGACGCTGCAGAGCCTTTGTGCCGGAAGAGAAGTCGTTATTTCTCGAGGACAGCTGATTGAAATTGGCGGTTCTTTTCGATTGCCGGACATCTTTGAACTCAGCGGCGCAAAACTCAGAGAAGTGGGCACCACAAATCGAACTCGCATTGAAGATTATGCGACCGCTATTCACTCGCGCACAGCCGCCATTCTTCGCGTTCATCCTTCGAATTATGAAGTCGTTGGATTCTCTGAGACGCCTCAAATTCAGCAGCTCACAGAACTCGCTCATCGCCACAATCTCATCATGATTGACGATATCGGAAGCGGTTGCCTTCATGACATTACCAGGTTCGGACTGCCCCGCGAACCGACATTTCAGGAGTCAATTGCTGCAGGCGCCGACGTCGTGCTTGGAAGTGGCGACAAACTTTTAGGAGGGCCTCAGTGCGGAATCATCCTCGGAAACGCAGACCTTCTGCAGGTGATCCGCAAACATCCGCTGGCTCGAACAGTTCGCGTTGATAAACTCGCTCTGGCCGCGATGTCTGCAACCCTTGGAGAGTACCTTGCAGACCGAGCTGAAACACTGCCGATCTTTCAGATGCTGACCACCTCTCTGGAGCAGCTCGTTGATCGTGCCAATCGGATTGTTCGTCAATTACAGCCATCCCACGGATGGGAGATTGCAATCGAAGAACACGATGCGGAAGTCGGTGGAGGCTCATTGCCGGGACTGAAGCTGCAGACGATCGCAATTTCGATCGGCCATCGAAGTATCAACGAATACGACATTGCAGCTTCTCTTCGAGCAGGAACCATTCCTGTTGTCCCACGAATCCAGAAGGAGAGAGTCCTGATAGATTTGCGCAGTGTGCAGCCGGAAGAAGACGGTCTGCTCTCCGCCGCCGTTCAGCAAGTTATTCAATGATGGTAATACCGACATAAAAAGAGCCAGCCGCGGCGTGATGACCGGGGCTGGCTCTGTCAAAGCGAAACGATATTCTTCGAACAAACTATTCCTCTGGAAGCGTCTCGCGATCAACGCCGTACTTTGCCCAAATGCTGCGTTCCCACGCGATAGAAGCCGGGTTGCTGACCTCTGCATTCAGCATCTGAGCAACCGGACCGTTGGAGAAGCCGCCAGCTTTACCTTCCGTCAGGAACTGCTGACGAAGAATCTCATCATCGGCCGATCGCTCAAGGGGCTGAACCACATAGAAGACTTTCAGATCATCTGAAGAAACAACTCCCACAGCCTCGTTCTCGATTTCTTCAAACACCTTCTTCATAAAGCGATCGCCCGCGTACCGAATGCTGCCGCCGGTTTCGTCATTGAAACGAACTTCCGATCGCTTCAGAGACGGACGCTGCTGCATGAAATTCATCTGTGGATTGATGGACTGCTCCATCCACGAGAATGTCTGAGTCTGGCGGACGGTCAGTGCGGGTGATTCAGGCTTGCCAAGAACGGTCTGACCTTCAATTACCGCCCCAATCTCTTTTCGCTCAGCTTCTGGCTTAGAAAGTCCATCACGCACCATCTGAGCCAATTCTTCAGCTCGCTTGGCAACCAGTTCTCTTGCCTTGGCACGTTTCCATGCGAGAACAACCTGATCACGGATTCCGGAGTCTTCCAACTTAGGAACGTGGGATGCGGAAAATTCAACAATCCACCATGCGAAGTGGACTTCACCCCCGTCCAGATCAAAGGCGTTCTTTACTGACTGATAACGAACAAACAGGTTTGTGTCGTCTGTAATCCGGTTTGGAAATGTGCTGAAGACCTGCTGAGCGACATTCGCTCCCGACTGCATAAATGGATTTGCACTTGGCTCAGTGGCCGCACCAATTGGATACGTTTCGCCTTCGTTCAGATCCTGGAACGTCACAAGTGGTGTTTCGACAAAAGTGAATCCCTGCTTCTCCGCGAGGGCCTTCATTCCATCGTTTAGCTTTGGACCGTATTCACGCATTTTCTCATAGAGTTCCTCATCCGTGATGTTCCGATTCGCATCCACCAGAGCCTTGCGTGCCTTGGCGCGGTCTTTCTCCAGAGACTTCAGTTCCTGCATGACACCGACCAGCTTTTCATCAAGTGCCTTGCGCACTCTTTCGTCCAGCAAACGGTCGCGGATCTCATTCTTCAGATCATCATCCAGTGGCTGGTATTCGATTTTCGGAATGACAAACTCGGGCTTCGTGCTGTCCGCAGGAGTCTCTCCGGCAGCGGGTGTCGCAGTCGTAGATGGCGTTTCAGCGGGCGCAGCAGCAGGTGCTTCAGCCGCAGGTGCTTCAGCCGCAGGAGTAGTCGCAGGCGTTTCAGCTGCAGGAGTTTCGGGCGTCGTTGTTTGCTCATCGGCAAACGGCAGGCACTGATCCGCAGGAGCTTCAGCCTTCGGTTCTTCAGCCTTCGGTTCTTCAGCCTTCGGTTCTTCAGCCTTCGGTTCTTCAGCCTTCGGTTCTTCAGGCTTCGGTTCTTCAGGCTTCGGCTCTTCAGGCTTCGGCTCTTCTGGCTTCGGCTCTTCTGGCTTCGGCTCTTCTGGCTTCGGCTCTTCTGGCTTCGGTTCTTCTGCCTTCGGTTCTTCTGCCTTCGGTTCTTCTGCCTTCGGTTCTTCTGCCTTTGGTTCTTCTGCCTTTACCGGAGTACTGCCACCTTCAGAAGGTGTGGCTGCTCCAGCTTCCGCTTCCACAGGCTTTCGATAGAGCCGATCCTTGTTGTCGTTGTAGTAGGCCGCAACTTCTTCCTCGGAAGGGACGGCGACCGATTTCTCGACGGCCTTGTAACCCAGCTCGAGATAAGCCAATTTGGCCTTCGGTGGCTGACGAAATCCAGGTGAACCCGGTTCGTCCATATCAGGAAACTTCAGTCGATTTTCATCGAACAGTTGCAACACGTCTGAATCTGACGGATCAGGAACTTCACTCACAAACGCATCAACATCCAGACGGACTGTATTCAGTCGCTGACTGACCTTCGTACGTTTGAACAGTTCGTAGAAAACCTCTGGCCCCTGCGGGACGCTGCCAAAATGCGGATTCAGATGCTGATAAGCCATTACCGCTTTGATCTCGTTCCGAAAACTGTCGAACAGTTCTTCTTCAGAGACAACGGAACCCCGCAGGTTCAGATTCGTCCGAATCTCCGCAAACGCAGAAGCCGTCAGTTTATCCTGAGTCCTCTTATTGATGTAATCAGACACCATGGTGTCCGTGACGACGATTCCCAGATCGTCCGCTTCGGCTCGCATCAGCTCACCGAACGTCAGATCGTCTTCAGCATTCCCCGGATAGAATTCGAACTGAGGGGCAAAACGGCCCATGCCTGCGCCAATGGTCTTTTCGAACGCCTGCTGCATAAAGACGTTAGCGACACTTCGCTGCAGCATCAGCTGGCTAATTCGTTTTTCATCAAAATTCCCCAGTGTGGACGAACGCACGACCGCGTTTGCCGGACTGATCCACGATGGCAGCACCCAGCCACAAACTGCACCCAGCACGGCCCCGGCGATCCCATACTGGACCCAACGCCCGCGTGAAACACCAGCGAAGGCAAAAATAATCCCGCCCATCATCAGGCCAAGCAGCACGTAGTGCTGACCCTCGCCCGAAAACATATCACCAATTGTGAAGGCGATCATCGAGAGGATCACGACACCGACCATGGTGACATGCTGATTACGACGGAAGAAACTAAATGGAGAACTCATGTCGGAACGCTCGTGCCGTTTGGAGGTTTCTTAAACTGTCCTTCACCTCCATCACTTGACAGAGGTCCGAAGGATCATTTATCCCATTACGCGAGACAGCCAATAATGCCGCCAGCAGATCTGAAGGAAGCGGTGGGTGCAGAAGTCTGCTGAACCGTACAGCTTTGCCAGCGGAAGTCGCGGATTCTAGCTGTCACCCGATGTCAGACAAGGTCAACTGAGGTTTGACTTTACGGCATGGCCGAAACACTCTGGGTTCGCACAAGCGGCGGCGAGTTGCTCCAGGAGCGTCATTCTGTACCGTCTGCCGCCGAAAGGATGGTGGACTACGGGGGATTTGCGTCAGGCAGTTGGTTGTCGGAGGGTAGCTCGTCCCAACAGAAATACCCCAGCAGATTCGTCCACTTCACCAAAGTCCTTTTGGGATCCGACTTTCACAGACTTCTTCAATTGGGTACGGTCGTGTTTCTTGACTTCTGAGTCTCAGACTGTCACGTTCCGTCCACCTTTCTATCGCTCGACCGGGTCCCAAGACCCACGAGCAGCCTGTCATTTTCGCTCGAAATCGTTCTGAATCTGGGCCAAATCCCGTGTTTGGCTCGCTCAAACGGCGTTACACCCGTTGAAGCCTGTCGTTCCAATCCTGCTCTTAAAATCAAAGATTTGTTGTTCATGGCATCGCAGAAAAAGGCCCTCGTGATTGTCGAATCACCTGCCAAGGCCAAAAAAATAGCCGGATTTCTGGGTGACGAATACATCGTCAAAGCCAGCATGGGACACATTCGCGACCTTCCTTCCAGTGCCTCGGAAATCCCTGCGGCAGTAAAAAAGGAATCGTGGTCAACGCTTGGTGTCAACGTGGAGAGTGATTTTGATCCGCTCTACGTCGTGTCGACTGAGAAGAAAAAGTTGGTCACAGAGCTGAAGGATTCTCTGAAGCAGGTTGCCGAACTGATTCTGGCGACCGACGAAGACCGCGAAGGCGAAAGTATTGGATGGCATTTGGTGCAGGTCCTGAAGCCAACTGTGCCCGTGAGTCGCATGACATTCTCAGAAATCACAAAACCGGCGATTCTGGAGGCCATCAGAAATACTCGCCAGCTGGACGAAAACCTCGTTCAGGCTCAGGAAACACGTCGCGTTGTCGACAGACTTTACGGTTACACTCTTAGCCCGCTGCTTTGGAAAAAGATTGCACGTGGGCTCTCAGCAGGGCGAGTGCAGAGCGTTGCCGTGCGATTGCTTGTGCTGCGTGAAGTGGAGCGTATGAAGTTCCGCAGTGGAACATTTTGGGACTTGAAGGCCGCGCTCAAGGCCAAAGCGGGCGGGCAGTTTGATGCCGTCCTGCAGACATTGGGTGGCCGCCGAATTGCAGCCGGACGTGACTTTGATGAAAACACGGGCCGGTTGAAGGGCAGCTCCGATGTTTTGCTTCTGGAGGAAGTTCAGGCAAAAGCACTGCAGGAGAAAATCCGCACGCAGCCCTGGATCGTGTCCAGCATCGAACAAAAACAACAGGTCCGACGCCCATATCCTCCGTTCACAACCAGTACGCTTCAGCAGGAAGCGAACCGCAAGCTCAGCATGACCGCTCGTCAGACCATGCAAACCGCACAACGTTTGTATGAAGATGGGCACATCACTTATATGCGAACGGACAGTGTGAGCCTCAGCGGTGAAGCCATCACTGCGGCACGCGGTAAGGTGGATGACCTTTACGGAAAGGATTATCTCAGCCCTTCTCCTCGCCAGTTCACAACGAAAGCCAAAGGTGCCCAGGAGGCGCACGAAGCTATTCGTCCGGCCGGTACGGAAATGAAAACGGCCGACGAAATCGGCCTGTCAGGTGGGGAATACAAGCTTTACCAGATGATCTGGAAACGCACGATGGCCACGCAGATGGCCGACGCTTTGCTGCGATTCGATACCGTCACAATTACCGTTGACGATGCCGAGTTCCGAGCCAGCGGCCGTACTGTCGAGTTCGCGGGGTTCTTCCGCGCTTACGTCGAAGGGTCCGACGATCCGGATGCCGCTATCGAAGATCAGGACTCGCCGCTTCCTCCGATGTCTGAAAAAGACGCTGTCGCCTGCGCGAACGTAGAAGCAATCTCCCACGAAACAAAGCCTCCGGCGCGCTACACTGAAGCGACGCTGGTGAAGTCATTGGAATCCGAAGGTATTGGCCGGCCGAGTACCTATGCGAGCATTTTGAGCACTATTCAGGACCGCGGTTACGTCCGCAAGAACGGCAATCAACTGGTGCCAACGTTTACTGCGATGGCGGTGACGAAGCTATTGGAAAGCCATTTCCCGAACCTCGTGGACCTCGGCTTTACCGCCGGGATGGAACAGACTCTCG
>QWOO01000171.1 GCA_003669615.1 Planctomycetota bacterium | reverse complement strand
TGACCACCAGGGCCGTGCCGGGATAATCGCTGACCACTTCTTCCAGCAGATCCAAAGTTTCAAGATCAAGATCGTTGGTGGGTTCGTCCAGCACCAGGAAGTTTGATGGTGCTCCATTCGGCCTTCGATCTGTTCTTTGCGGACATCTTCCGTTTCGGAAGTTCGCAGAGTCCGTTCGAAAGGCAGTTCGCCGCGGCGTACTTTTTCGATGGTCTCGACTGCGATTGTGAGCGCGAAGTCAGATTCCAGCATATGCCGACGCATACGCTTGCGAGTGATTTCGATTTGCTTGGCCAGGAAGATTTCGCGATCGCGACTCAGAAGAGGAATGTTTCCCATCTGGCTCAGATACATGCGAATCGGGTCACGAGACGACAATGCCGACGTCTCAGGACCCAGCAATGCGCGAGCGGCCTTTTCGGCCTGCGCCTGCTTCACTTCTTCTTCAACCGGTTCCGGCTCCAGACAGATGTCCGGATCTTCGATGAAATCGAGACCGAATTCGTCCAGCGTAATGATGAGCGTGTCGACCATTTGAGGGTCGCCACCTTCATCCGGCAACCAGGCATGAGCCTGCTGCACTGTGACGAATCCTCGTTCCTTACCCTCTTCGATGATCGCCTTCAATCCCGCATCCAGACGATACACGCGATTCCCCTTCCAAAGATCCATCGTTTGCCGCAACACGTGTCGCCAGCATTCAATGGCGGAGCAATTCCGCTCCCAGTTATTAACGAGTGTCCGTGCCTCCGTGGTGAGACACACGCATCGTCAGCACACCGCTGACGCGCCCTGCCAGTTCGACTCCTGCTCAGAAGATGAGCGACTGGCTCTTTCACAAACCAGCATACCCATGAATCTGAAAAATCAATCGACCGTCAGGCCAAAAAAACGAGGAACAGTCGATCAGTCCGGGACTTAATCCAATCACGTTCCGGAAATCGCCTGATCCTCAGAGTCCAAATCACCATGTACATGGACTCGAACCGCGGATTATTCGCGTCTCTACCACCTCTAGTCAACGTACTGGAGCGTGCTTTGCTGCGTTTCTTCAACAGTGTGTGGATTTCTTGCCGCGAAATGACCACGCAATCCCCTGACTGGCGTCCGGGATGACACGAATTGTCCTCCCTCATCGACGGATATTCTCAGGTCCATCAAAATCCACGGCAGACGCATTTTCTTCTTGCTGGTACAATCCTGTGAGGCCTGCGTGATGAGAGCATTGATTCGCGACTGCTTCATGTCGGCTGCTGCTGGTGTTTCTTAGTGTTGGTGGACACAATCGCAGATCGTGTAACACGCATCTTCTGTGTTCATCGAATAGACTGCCGGTTCAATCATCCCCTTGCCTTCTATTGCACGTTTTCCTCATGGCTCAGCCAAATCAAAAGAAGTCCGCACCGAAAGACTCCGGCCTGGAACGACAACTGGTCTGCTCCAATCGCCGCGCGCGGCATGAGTACGATGTGCTCGAAGAAATCGACTGCGGCATTGTCCTTTCCGGCAGCGAAGTCAAAAGCATTCGCAACAACAAGATCTCCATCGAAGAAGCTTATGCTCGAGTCGATGATGGCGAAGTCTGGCTTGTTGATTGCGATATCGCCGAATACGCTCAGGCCAGCATCTTCAATCACGCGCGTCAGCGAAAACGCAAACTGCTTCTGAAACGCCGTGAAATCACGAAGTTTATCGAAGCCGCCGATAACGACGGGCAGACCATGATTCCTCTGGCCGTGTTTTTCGAACGGGGCTTCGTCAAAATTCGACTCGGACTTTGCAAAGGTCGCAAGCTTCATGACAAACGTCAGAAGCTGAAAGAACAGGACGCTCGCAAAGAAATGCGCGAAGCCAAATTCCGATAGTCACTCGCACCGGTGCCACAGTGACGCCGCTGACACATATTTAAAGCCGGGAGTTTGCGACTATCCCACTGTTTTCGCAGCTTGATCAACCGCACTCCCGAAACGGAAAAACACAATCCCTCGCTGACGTCTTCTTGAAGTTGCGTCTTCTGTTAGGGCTTCCATCCCTAACGAAATGCGCACCTCCTCAACTGCCACTTCGAGTTGTGCAGATCCGGAATTTGTTTCAGGGCTGTTCCTTAGACCTGTTGAGCAGCGGCGACGCAGGCTTTCATTTTGGACAGGCCGGTTGTGGCGACTTCCAGTGCATCCTGTTTCCAGTAGTCGCGATTAAACAGTTCCAACGACAACGTGATGCTGCGTCCATGGCCTCCGATAGAGTTCAGAATCTGCGACATGGGTGCGATTCCGTCGCCCGGGTAGACTCGGTGAGAATCATCCATCTCAGTCCGCGCGGGCATGGATGGGTAATCATTTACGTGGAAGACCTGCAGCGGATTGTCGCTGATTAACTGCAGCCCATTGAAATCAGATCCACCTTTGAAGATGTGATAGATGTCCAGCAACAAACACGACTGCGGATGTCCCGTTTCTCCCGCGACAAACAGAACTTCGCCGAGTCGTGACAGGTTTTTCGAAAAGCCCCAGACTTCCAGCTGAGGAATGATTTCCAGCTTGTCACCCAAATCCTGCAGAGCTCGGAAGCGTTCAGCCGCAGAGAAGAGATTGATGACCGGACTTTCCTTCTGATGAGCACCCACGGGCGGCGCGGCGATGCGAGTCCCGCCGATTTCGCGCAGCATGTCCATGTCGCGGCGAGCTTCCTCCAAAGCTTCCTTGCGTTTTTGTTCGTCGTCGACAATCCATTGCGCAAAGCCAATTGCGCTGTCGACAGTCAGGCCGGAGTCTGCAATGCGTTTCTTTAGATCCGACAGCTTACCGCCCTTTTCAACGAACTGGCGGAGCGTCGGAATCCACGGTTCAATCCCGCCGTAGCCGGCTGATGCGGCGATATCCACTTCCTTTTCGATTCCCAATTCCTGACCGCGAATTGTGCTCGTGTTCAGGCAGTAGCGAAAGCCGGAGTCGTTGCGACTGATGGGCATCGCTTTCGTGGACGTGGCGGCGTCAGCGGAGTTGCTGAGTGCCGCGAGTCCCGCACCAAAGCCAGTCAATGCGGCAGAATTCAAAAATGTTCGACGGTCAACAGACATCAGGCTGCCTTAATGTTTCAGTGTCAGCGGCCGCTTGTTCGGCCGGGCTGCAAATTCAGAATGGAAACGCATCGAACAATTGTTCCCGCATCGTGGCCGGGACAATGTGAAATGCCTACTCGGACGACTTTACGTCCTTTGCAGGCTGCGTCGAAAGTAGCGGACGGGCGGAAAGAATGGAAACGAGAATTTTACGCAACACGGCCCGGCACCAACAGAACGCTGAAAATGGGGGAGTTTGCAAGCCGGTTGCCGAGCATTTTGGCTCAGCCCCTTTCGTTTGGCGTTTGCTGCTTGAACCGTCGCACAAGGAGGCTAAATTTGCAGGTCAGTGCATTTAACGGTTGGTATTCTTTCGTCATTGGATGCAGGGTATTTTGTGAAACTCGCGTGGAATTTCAGCAAGGTGAATCCCCGGTTTAAAAACCGCGAGGCGACTCAGGGGGAGTTCTTTTCGAACGACACCGAGCTGCGGGCATTCATTCGAGAAGCCATCCAGAATTCGCTCGACGCCAAACGGGCTGGTGCCAGCGGCCCGGTCGCCGTGCGAATCTTTGTGTCGGGAACGAAAGCGGCGCTCAACGCGGCGAACGCGAAACCATATTTTCGCGGTGGCTGGGACCATTTCCATGCCGACGGCAGCGGACTCAGAGAAGCTCCGGGCCAGGACGATCACTGTCCGTTTATCGCTTACGAAGACAGCGGCACGACCGGTTTGACGGGTGACGTTGAACAGTTTCATGAAGTGCCGGGTGTTAGAAACTCGTTTTATTATTTCTTTCGCGCAGAGGGACAGTCAAACAAACTGGAAACTGGCCGCGGCCGCTGGGGACTGGGCAAGTTCGTGTTTCCACGCAGCAGCGCCATCCGAAGTTTCTTTGGATTGACGGTTCGGCATGACGACCGCAAACGTCTGCTGGTTGGACAATCCATTCTGCGATCGCATCACATCGAAGAAAAAAGTTACACGCCCGATGGATGGTTCGGAGAGAAGCCGGACAAAGACGAAGCCGCAGCGCCGGTGGATGATGTGGCGTTCATCAACCAGTTCGAGTCGGATTTTTGCCTGGAGCGAAAACGAGATCCGGGGCTTTCCATCGTTGTGCCATTTTGTGATCTCTCGTGGACGCCGGAAGCCGTTGTGGAATCGGTGATTCAGGATTACTTTTATGTGATCCTGCGAGACGAATTGATCGTCACCGTGGAAGACTCCGATTCGCAGACGGTCATTAATTCAGAAACATTGTCAGGCATTGTCGATCAAGCCGGAGACTCCATCCGGAAACACGTTAAGCCGCTGCTGAACCTGACCGAATGGGCGATTTCGAAAGACGCGTCGGAGTCGCAAATTACGCTGCGAACGAACTCTGCTGCTTCGCTTTCAAAGTGGACTGCCAAATCGATCCCGGCGGATGTGTTTGCAGCACTTCGCCGATCCTTCCAGGATGGGGGCCGTGTGGCGGTGCGAGTCCCCGTTGACGTTCAGCATCGACACGGAACGACTCGTCATTCGCGTTTCGATTTGTTTATTGAGCGATCGGAAGGCTCCGCTCAGAATCGTCCCATGTTTATTCGTGACGGGATCATCATCTCGGATGTTCGCAGCCGACTGATTCGTGATCTGCATGCCATCGTAACGATTGATGATGCGGCTTTGACGGAGTTTCTTGGCGACGCAGAAAATCCGGCTCACACGGAATGGCATGAAGAGTCGTCTCATTTTAAAGGCAAGTACCTGCACGGCGCAGCGACGTTGCGATTCATTCGCAATTCAGTTGCCGACCTCTGTCAGATGCTGACGGAAGCCGGGGAAGATGAAGATCCCGAGCTTCTGCTGGACGTGTTCTCTGTGGGTGGCTCTGCGGCCAACGACGCCCACCGGGCAGTACAGTTTTCTTCGATGACAAGCAGGGCCACGGAGGAATCCGTCGACAGCCAGCAGCGTCTTCGTTCACTCAAGGCAAAATCTCGCCGGCCACGTTCGTGGAGACTCAATCGTCGCGAAGGCGGTTTTCGCGTTGCTGGCCGCCCGCAGGCATCGGAACTCAATCGTGGCATTGAAATTCTTGTGGCTTACGACCGTCGCAGCGGAAGTGCACTGCGAAAGTTTTCGATCACCGATTTTCAGTTGGACCATGCACCCGTGCAGATCGACGTCCATGGGGCTGAGATCGAAATTCTCGAACCAAACCGGCTGATCGTCTACCCGATCGCCGAATCCTTTGATGTCACCGTGACGGGTTTTGATCGGAATCGAGACCTGTTCTTGCAGGCTCGCACCAGCAAAACACTGACTCGCATTCGCAACGTCCGCGAAACGCTCATGTTCGAATAAGCGTTCCTGTTCGAATGATCGGACATAGAAGAACCCCTATTTGAATACCAAATGGAAAGCATGAACTTGGCTGTGCCGATATTTGGCCGACAATGAACGCAGTTCGAATACGAGGCAGTAAGAAAAACCTGACTGGTCCCCCTGGCCGTCTCTTGTCTCAGTGATTTCGGACTCTCTGCGGATGCCAGTCCCGATTTTGTCAGGCGTTTCAACAATGTTTTTGGGTAAGTCTCAAACCATGGGCGAGGGCGATGAGAACAACACGGAGACCTTTTCATCGGAGTATGCTCAGCTTCGGCAGTTGGCGGCGAAGTACCTGGCCAGCGAACATTTGGATCCCCCCCTTTCTCCCACGTCCGTTGTGCATGAAGTCTGGACACGTCTGCAAAAGGCACAATCAGAGCTTCCCGCAACAACCAGAGAAGATCTCTACTTGGTATTTGCTCGAGAGATTCAACGCGTTCTGATCGAACATGCCAGAGTCCATCGTCGGAGAAAAATGTTGTTGCGGTCGGGGCTCGTCGACAAACAAGTTATTGCCGACGAACCAGCCTTACAGCTCGCCCAACGTCTGGATGCGTTTGCTGAAGGACTTCAGGACGTAGACCCGCTGGATCTTGAAACCGCTTTGACGCGTTTTGCGGCTAAATACCCGGACAAAGCGAAACTGGTTCAGCTTCGTTTCTTTGTGGGCTTCAGCCTTCCGGAATGTGCCGAAATTATGCAAATCAGCGTACGAACCGCCGATCGGTACTGGAGCTTCGCTCGAGCCTGGCTGACTCGTGAGCTTAAACATCCGAAGCCATAAGCTGCGATGTTTCGGCCGATGTTCCTCAAAACGCATCGAAGCGACTTTTTGCCTCCCTTCAGCAGGAGTAACGAGGCAGACGGATCACAAAAAGCATGGAAGTCACCACAGAGAAACATAAGGTAGTGGGAGTAAAATTTTTTGTCTGGCAAACCGACCATTGATGAGATTCTGGATGAAGCTCTGGCCATCGTTTTTGCGACGGATCTTGAAGCCTATCTCTTGAAGAGCTGCGGACATGACCCTGATCTGCTGGCAGACGTACGCTCACTTATCGCCGCTGCCAAAACCGTTTCAATCCTCGATCGCCCTTTGTTTGAAACAGGGGCAGGTTTCAAAACGATTCTGGGGGAACTCATCCCGGGGCAAATTGGCCCTTACCGAATTCTGAAAACACTGGGTGAAGGAGGAATGGGTTCGGTCTTCCTCGCTGAGCAGACGCAGCCAGTGAAGAGGCTTGTCGCACTCAAACAGATTCGATTCGGTCGCGAAAGTGACGACGTCTTCCTGCGGTTCCATCGCGAACAGCAAACGCTGGCGAAACTTGAGCACCCGAATATTGCTCGCGTTCTTGATGCGGCGAATGCTGAGGGACGTCATTCCTACCTCGTCATGGAGTATATCGACGGAGGCAGTATTTCGGATTACTGCCGGAACAATTCCACAACGGTTTCAGAACGACTGCAGCTGTTTCTGGAGTCCTGTCTCGCGATCCAGCATGCTCATCAGAAAGCGATTATTCATCGCGATATTAAACCGAACAACGTGATGGTGACACGAATTGACGGCCGGCCGGTCGTTAAGGTGATCGATTTCGGAATCGCGAAGATCCTGGACAGTTCTAATCACGAATGGGAAATCACAGAGAACTTTTCGGGAGCGGGAAAGTCGCTGTCTCCCGGAACTCCGATTTACATGAGCCCCGAGCAGTTGGTCGGAAGTCCATCGCAGCTTGATACGAGAACGGACATCTATTC
>QWOO01000262.1 GCA_003669615.1 Planctomycetota bacterium | reverse complement strand
TGTCGCAGTTGTATGAGATTCTTTTATTCAATCGCCTTCGCGATACCTCGACGGAGCAGACCAGCCGTGCTGGCCGTATTTCGTCCAGTGGTGTCACCGATCTGTCGACGCAACTGGCCAATGTGTCCGATGCGATTCCTGCAGCAGAACGATGGTCCAGCTGGCATGCCATGTTGATGATGGTTGTCTATCTGGTGATTATTGGTCCTCTGGATTATCTGCTGGTGGTCCGGCTTCTGCGTCGTCCGAAAATGACATGGCTCACCTTCCCTCTGCTTGTTGCCATCTCCTGCGGGCTGACGTTCTGGTGGTCCAGCGGTCAGCGAGCAACGGCAACTGTGCGTGAACTGAGCCTGCTGGATGTCAGTCAGGATCGTGCGCGACAGACGATTCATGCTCGCACATGGAGCAGTCTGTCGACATCGGATTCTCGGTATGCCGCGGTGAACGCAGTGCCGCTGCCGACGGTCGCCGGACAGACTTTGAACGTGTCAGAACAAACACTGACCTGGCACGGGCGTGCGGAAGATGTTTATGGAGGGCTGTATCGTGCCGGTGGCGCCGGGCTGGGTCAGAAGGTCAGTCGACGAACCGAGATCGGAGACGCACAGTTTACGTCCGTTCCGCTGATGGTGGATGGGTCGCAGGCATTTATCGCGGAATCTTTTGCGGAGGTTGGCCAGTTGCCGGCGTTTGAGTCCAATCTGGAAATGCCGCCCAGCGGACTTCTGGAAGGAACCTTCGTTCACCACTTGCCGGTGGCTATCAAAGACTGGGCGATTGTCTTTGGAAATCGGGTCTATTTGCCATCTCAAAAAGCAGACGAAAAATTCCGCCAGATAGAGCCGGATCAGCCGTGGTCTCGAGGATCAGGCGGGGTGAGAGTTTCTGAAGTCCGCGATTTTCTGCGTGGAGTTCGACTTGTGCCGCGAGAGAGAAAGAAAGGTGATACGACGTCCAGCGCTGTGACGCAGATTCAGTCGTTTTACAACACAGGCGGTTCTAACCCGCTCGATATTTTGCTCATGGTCTCAATGTACAATCTTGCGGGCGGTGAAGTTTATGTTCGGCTGCAGGATGACTACCTTCGAAAAGATGAGGTCAGTGACACTGTTCAGCTCAATACGGCGATGCTGATCGGTTCCGTGGATTTGCCACTGACACAGCTTCAGCTGGATGGCCAGACGATCGCTCCTCAGACCACGCAAACGGTTGTCCGTTTCTTTCTGCCAGTGACACGAAGTTTAGCGGGCGACATTCTGAAAGAAGCCGACCCGAAGGCAAAGACACCGTAATGCGTTACTTGGAAATACTTTACTCGGACTTCCGGTTCCCGCCTTCACAACGCTGAATTATCGCGAGACTCCTCTCAGAATCTCTAAGTTCTGGGAGGTCCGGGAAACGCCAGTGCCCGGTTATGATGGAAGTGGAATGGATCGACCGTCCGATTTCAGACGGTGTCGAGTTTGGTGAGGGACGTCTCCGATGGAACAGAGCGACACAACTGTGATAACTCCGGTAGCCGTGCCGGTTATTCGGCCTGAAGATGACAAGCGTCCCCAACGGCAGCCTCGCTACCACGTCGTGCTTTGGAACGACGACGATCATTCGTACGACTACGTCATTCAGATGTTGAAAGATCTGTTCGGTCATCCTCGTTCCAAAGGATTTGCTCTGGCAACGGAAGTGGACAAAGCCGGCAAAGTCATTTGTCTCACAACCACCATGGAGCATGCCGAATTGAAACGAGATCAAATCAAGGCGTATGGTCGCGATAAGCTGGTCGCCCATTCGCAGGGTTCGATGTCCGCGACGATCGAACCGGCCCCGGAGTAGACGACAAAGAGCCGTCCGAAGAATGTCGAACCTGTTCGATGAAATTGGGGACTCTGATGAAGACCTCCGAGAACTGTGACAACCCTTATCGAGCGCCAGACGTCATATTGGATCCCGAGCCTGGATTCGTAGTTCCTCGGAGCGGTTACTTCTGGGTGGAACTCGGAATGTGGCTGCAGCTGCTGACCGTCATTGTGGGTTTGGGTGTGGCGTCGTGGAAGGTTGACAGTATCGTCGGCACAGGGCCAGTGCTCTCCATTCTGGGGATTCTGCTGGCGATTTTTAGTTATCGAAAGAGCGTTCTCACCGGACTTCTGCCTGGACTCTCCGGGCCCGCTTTCAGCGTGGTGGTTTTCCTGATCATTTTCTTTCGGAACTGGAGCCCTCACGACGCTCAGTATCCGGTGCCCATTATGATCACCGGCTATCTTGTGGTTGTGTTGTTAGCGGTACTTCTGATGTTGACGCAGATTCGAAATCGGCAACAGTCAACTTCCCCCTCGCAGCCAGATTCGTCGAACGTGCCGGATTCAATTTCCGAATTCCGTTCCTGATTGCGAGTGTTGATGCCGACCATCACAACTATCGCTTGACCACGCATTCGTCGTGATTGAGAAGTGCCTGAGCCAGCACCGTGGCTGCGGCCGCTTCGGGGGCCGGTATGGATTGGTCTCGAGCCTTCTGTCCGATCTTCAGCAATTCTTCGGCCTCCATCGGATGCGCCTGAAAGTGTTGCAGTTGCTCCTGATAAAGCTGAGTAAGTATGCTGGCTTCACGTTCATCCGGGCGGCGGCTAAGACATCGCACGCTGCCCTGCTCGATCATTTTGGAAAGATCTCCGCCGGAAGCTACATGCAGAGACTCACCCAGCACGCGCGCGGCTTCGACGTACTGTACGCCATTCAGAAGAATCAATGCCTGCAGCGGCGAATCCGTTCGTTCTCGCTTGGCAGTGCACACTGCACGACGGGGCGCATCAAACGCAATCATTGCGGGCGGCGGGCCGGTGCGACGCCAGTTTGTATAGAGGCTTCGGCGATAGACGGCATCACCGGCGCTGGCCGCAGACGGTTTGAAAGACTCCGTCATTTCATAAGGATTGACAGGTCCTCCGCCGATGGTCGGATTCAGCAGACCGGCAGCCACCAGCGCATTGTCGCGAATCATCTCCGCCGGCAATCGGAACCGAGGCCCGCGTGCCAGCCATTCATTGTCAGGATCATCCGCCATCACCCTCGAATCGGCCAGACTGTTCTGCTGGTACGTCTCTGAAAGCACGATGGCCCGCACCAGATCTTTAATGTTCCAGCCGCTGCTGATCAGCCTGGCCGCGAGCGTATCCAGAACTTCCGGATACAAGGGGCGAGCACCCTGGCTGCCAAAGTCTTCGGACGTTCGGACAAGGCCTCGACCAAACAGACTCTGCCAGATCCGATTCACCGTCACCCGAGCGGTCAGGGGATGGCGAGCATCTGTCAGCCACTGCGCGAACCCAAGTCGATTCTTTGGCGCGTTCTCCGGGAACGGCGACAAGGCGGCGGGCGTTCCGCCGACAACTTCGTCGCGCCGCTGCGAGTATTCCCCACGGAACAGGACGTAGGCTTTCTTCGGTTCCGGAAGTTCCTGCATGACCATGATTTCTTTCAGGCCATCATTGAACGCCGCCAGTTCCATTCGCACTTTCTGCAGGTCGGACAGGTGCTGATTCCATGCTTCATTGTTTGCCAGAAAACAGTCGAACAGTTCTTCCTGCTGCTGCTTGTCGAGAGACTTGGTCGGTGCTTTCAGAATCGAGATCGCTGCGGCCTGATCGAAGACCGACAGTGATTCCAGAGAACTCAGACGACGATTAAATACGGTGAAGTCGTCGACCATTCCGTCTTTAAAACCGCGATCGCGAAAGCGTTCGCCCAGAGCAATCGTGTCGCCGCCACCGCCTGTGATTTCACGAGACAGGTGATCTTTCACAACTTCCACGTTCGCCAAATGGCCATTCACGTACACCTCGAGACCGGCCGCACGGCTGCTGCCATCGGATGAAACGGAGACATGCACCCACTCATTGACGGGTAGCGGATTTTGCGCAGCGATTGAAATGGCATTGCCCGGCCAGAAGTGAATCAGCGACCACTTCAGATGTCCGTCTTCAATCAGCAATTCGTAGCCACGGCTGGCGGCATCCGTCCAGGCACGTGATCGATGGAATACCACAGCCCGTTCTTTCACATCCGGAGTTTTCAGCCACAATGAAATCGTGAATGGTTCCTCGCGGCGGAAATTGCCAACAGGCAGATCGATGGGATCGTCTCCGGTAAACAGAGCCGAGTTACCGTGCAGACCTGCGACCAGTTTGTTCTCACCTCGCAGCACGGCCGGACTGGCAGGCACAACTGCATTTGCCAGTTTGTCGCCGTCCAGAGTCTCAAAGTCAAAACGAGCCAGCTCCGGAAGTTTGAACTCGTGCGCCTCGCGGCCGTTTGCATTCAGCCATGTGTCGAAAGCCAGCTGCTGTGATGCTCGGACTTCGGCCGACCGATTTTCGGTCGATGCGACTTTGTCCTGCAGTGACTGCAACGTTTCTTTCGAAGATGCATCAGCCAGCGTCATGGCAGGCGTTGGCGGAGACATCGTGAAGTAGGAATACAACCCGGCCTCATCAATATTCTGAAACAAGGAAAACAGCTGATAGTATTCCTTCTGCGTGATCGGGTCGTACTTGTGATCATGACACCGAGCGCATTCAAAAGTCAGGCCAAGGAAGGTCGTCGCCACGGTTTGAATTCGATCACTGACATATTCGACGCGATACTCTTCTTCGACGCTGCCGCCCTCGGATTCCTGTTGATGCAGACGGTTGAATGCAGTTGCCAGGATCTGTTCGTCCGTGGCATCCGGCAGCAAGTCGCCTGCCAGCTGCCAGGTGAGAAACTGATCGAACGGCATGTTGGCGTTGTACGATTGCACCACCCAGTCGCGCCAGGGCCACATCTCTCGTTCACGATCCACCTGAAATCCAAAACTGTCGGCATAGCGCGCCGTATCCAGCCAGTCGACAGCCATTCGTTCGCCGTAGTGAGGAGACGCCAGCAATCGGTCCACCAGCTTTTCAGCAGCGTCCGGAGCATCATCGGCGACGAATTCTTCGACCTCCGCGAGTGTCGGAGGCAGGCCGGTCAAATCGAAGCTCAGGCGTCGAATCAGAGTACTGCGGTCTGCTTGAGGTTGCAGGTGAAGATGGCGATCTTTTAGACACGATCGCACGAGCTCATCAATTCTCGCGGACGTCTGTGCGACGGTGTTTTTCTGAGCGACCGTTTCTGCCGGCAATGAGATAAACGACCAGTGCGCTTCGTATTCAGCGCCTTGTTCGATCCATCGCCGCAGCAGTGCGATTTCCTGCTCGGTGAGATGTGCCAGCTTGGCGGACGGCGGTGGCATCTGAAGATCAGGGTCTTCGCTCAGTACCCGTTTCAGCATTTCGCTTGTGGCCGGGTCTTCAGGGTTTATCGCGCCGTGAGTCACTGCGGCTTCTCGCTCATCCAACCGCAAATCGGCTTCCCGTTTTGCACTGTCAGGACCATGACAGAAGAAACATTTATCCGACAGAATCGGCCGAATATCTCTATTAAACGTCACGCGATCATGGCTGAACGCAGGCGTGGAAAAATGCCATAAAATGGCAAGCATCAGTGGCAAACGAATAAGCACGGGATGGACCTCGTCGACAGAACAAGTCATAACCGGCGATCAGATCGAGCCGGTTGATGAAGACGCAACATCCTTTATAGTAGCCTGATGCACGTCTGCTTTCATGTCTAAGCGGCCGACTTTCGGTCCTCGCGACTATTCCAGCTGCCACTGAATTTCAGGAAGGCCGTGCTGCGACAGCCAGTTATTGACCTTCGAAAACGGCTGACTGCCAAAAAAACCACGTCGCGCAGAAAGCGGAGACGGGTGAGCACTCTGAAGGATCAGATGACGGTCATGAAGCAACTCGGCCTTTTCCTGAGCCGCACTGCCCCACAGGACAAACGCGACGTGAGGCAGCTCGTTCACGCATTGAATCACTCCGGTGGTGAATTGCTCCCATCCTTTTTTGCGATGAGACATGGGCTCGTGAGCGCGAACCGTCAGCACGGTATTCAGCAGCAGGACTCCCTGACGCGCCCACGCCTCAAGGCACCCGTGGCCAGCGGGTGTGATTGCAAGATCACTGTGCAACTCTTTGAAGATGTTTCTCAGCGAAGGCGGGAGCTTTACACTCGGTCTGACTGAGAAGCTTAGGCCGTGCGCCTGTCCGTCATCGTGGTAGGGGTCCTGACCCAGAATGACGACCTTCACATCCCTTAGCGGAGCCAGACAGAACGCGTTGAAGACATCTCCTTTCGCAGGGAAGACAAGATGATCCTGGCGTTCTGCTGCCACGAAGTTCCGAAGTGTCTGGAAGTAAGGCTTAGCAGCCTGTTCAGCAACACACGGTTGCCACGATGCAGGAAGTGATGTGGGAAACACGGTTAGTCTCTTCCAAACTCCATCTCAAGTCCGCCTGTCATTCCCGCAATCAGATTGTAAATGAAGGCGTAAAAGGCACCGGCGATAAATCCAACGATGCCGTAAAGACAGGATGCTTGAGTTTGGTTGGTAGCCCTGGGAGTGTCAATCTCCCTCGCGGTCCAGTCTCAGATAACTTTCGGAATAGCATTCTCTAAGGCGCGGAAGGAATACGAACAAAAGGCGTTACAGATGACCGACCGTTCGGCCGAATGTGATAGCTGACTGCCCCAACATGACTCGTCAGCAGGACATCAGATTCCGCAAAAACGGTTTTCAGACTGTCGGATAGTTTCGTGTCGCGACTACTCACGACAACAGAACCCGCCTGAAGCTGCGTTGCCAGACTGCGAGGATTGGCCGCCAGGCTTCCATGATGGGGGCTCACCAAAAGATTGCACGTCGGCAGAGAAGGCAGCAGCAGTTGCTGGCCTTCTCCTTCGAGATCTCCGGGCAGGCAGATCTTACAGCCGTCGAAGTTCAGAATCGCGACGAGGCTTGTGGCGTTGTCGGCTTTGTGCTGCGAATCAGAGAGATCAGCCTGGAGAAAATTAACGGTGAGTGCGTCGAGCAGGATGCTGTCTCCATTCCGCACCACGGTGCAGTCAATGTTGAACGATGCTGCTGTTTCGAGAACCCGATGCACTTCCGCGACCTCGGACTGAGCAAACTCCGAGGTAATCATCAGCTGGCCAACCGGCATGCGTTCGAGCAGTCCGGCGACGGCGTTGTAGTGATCCATGTCGGGGTGCGAGATGACAATCGCATCAATCATGCGATAGCCTTTGAGCCACAAAAAACGGCTGACAAGGTCGGCCGTGCGGTCGCCTCGATTCAGCGCTCCGGCATCGAAAAGAAGAACCTTCCCGTTCGGTGTCTCGACGACCACAGCATTTCCGTGGCCCACACTCAACACGGTGCAGACAAGACCGTCAGCAGTCGGGGGGCAGCGGGCAAGCCAGAGCGAAACGGCCACGAGTGTAAGCAGGGCCAGACGAAAACATTGACGAACGACAGTCTGTGATGCGACGGCGGACACTGCCAGCAAAACATAGTACAACGGAAGAAACCATGCGGGCAAATCCGGAATCGTGATGTAGCCTGGTCGAAAGTCGGCAGAAAATGAAACCGCTGTGTTCAGTGCTGAAAGGCAGACGCCAAAAACGAATCCGGGGACGATCCCAATGGGCGGGATCGTCAGCCCGATAGCGATAAACACGTATCCCGCGATTAATGTCAGCGAGGTCAAAGGAATCAGCAGAACATTGATCACCATACCGGTGACGGACACCATGTGAAACTGCGTCGCGACCAGCGGAGCCGAAAGAAGAGTCACGGCAATCATCTGTCGATAACTTAACGACAGATTTTCATGAACGGTGCTTCTGAAATCTCGCAGTCGATCGCTCCACGACAGTACCTCCAGCGGAACGGGACGATCGGGCCGAGTCGGCGAATGTTCCGATACCCATCCCAGCGCTCCCACGGCCAGAAATGAAAGCCAGGCGCCCACATCGAAGGCGATAGACGGGTCAGCCACAACCAGCAGCAGAGTCGTCGTGCCGATCAGGGCTCCCATCTTCTGCTCTCGACAGACGACCTGTCCGAAAATTTGCAAGACGATAAAAACAGTGGCTCGCAGCACGGATGGTCGAAGATCCGTGAGCAGACAATAGAGCACACAGACGGAACCTGCCAAAATCAGAGCGCGTGTTCGCGGCACCAGCAGCACATTCAGCAACCGCACAAGGAACACATACAGAATTCCCACATGCAGTCCGGAAATCGCGAGCAAATGCATCGTTCCGCTCGTGACGAAATCACGTTCAAGATCAGGAGCCAAATGCCCGCGATTGCCAAGCAGCAACGCTTCCGCAGTGGCGCGATTTTTTGGTGAAAGATGTGTTTGCAGCATAAAGACGGTCTGCTGGCGAAACGATGTCAGCAGCGCGCGGGGATGCCAGCGGCCCGCGCTCAGCACCTTTGTGGCGGCCGGGTGCTTTATAAACATCATGGCAGAGATTCGATTTCGCTGCAGGTGCCGAGCAAAATCAAACTCGCCCGGATTCATGGGTGGTTTGGCTCGATCGACAACGCCGGTCATCTCCACAGAATCGCCCCACTGGATTCGCTTAGTGGCATCGCCGTCTACGATTACGCGGCACATGCCGTGGACAGAAACCGGGGCCGGTTCGAACCGAAGTGATGTCGTTTTCAAAAGGAACAGAGTACGTGGTGGCTGCAGTCGAGATGCCGTCAGGGACGCTGCGGCCGCGGTCGTATCGAGCGCCGGAATGTTGGAGACAATGCCTGTCAGTGTGACGGGAGAATCTGATCGAATGTGTTCGTCTTCGACCAGCTGTCCGATGTCGAGACCATTTTCAGTCGAACGGTGAACGGCCCACAGAGAGGCACCCAGCCCAATCATGGACAGTGTGAGGCCGACATTTTCGACGGTTCGCCAATGTTGTCGCGCGGCGACAAGCATGAGACTCAGCACGAGACTGCTGCCGAACATCGCGGTGACCGCCGTGCATGACAGTGCATCACCAATCCAGATGCCGCTGACCAGAAGAGCGGCGACAGCCAGCGACCGAGGAACCTTAAGTGGCAGCGAAGGGCTGCTTTGGGTTTCCATGGTTCGATTGGCTGCCTAAAAAGAACTCACGATTCACGCCGACGATTGTCCAGAATCGGTTGCAACTCTTCCACAAAATCATGCACGTCCTGGAATTCGCGGTACACCGAAGCGAAACGAACAAACGCAACTTTGTCCAGATCTCGCAGAGCGTTAAAGACGAGTTCTCCAATCAGCCGCGACGGCACTTCTCGTTCGCCGTCTTCGTAGATTACGGCTTCCACTTCACCGATCAGCAGATCGATCTGTTCGGGGCTGATTGGCCGTTTGTAGCAGGCTTTCTCAACACCCGAACGAATTCTTTCCCGATCAAACGGGACTCGAGTTCCATCCTTCTTGATGACACGGACGGGAGATTCTTCAATTTTTTCGTACGTTGTGAATCGACGTTCGCAACCCAGGCATTCCCGTCGTCGACGAATCGAAAAATCCTGACTGTTTCGGGAGTCAATGACTTTGGTTTCGTCGTGTTTACAGTAGGGACAGCGCACAGAAATTGCCTGACTAAAGCTCTGACAGCCGTGGTTATGAGGAGCGGTGATCTCTTGTTACGCATTCTATGCGATGACGCCAGTGGGGTTTCAAGTCACTCCATGGCACCATTACCGATACGAATTGTAATTCGACAATCTCGGCCGCATAGACCCGTTCGGTATTCCCGTATGTCCCCAGCAAATTTTAGAGAATCTCATCGACATTCTGTGCGATGCCGTGATGAGAATGAATCTCGAGACTGGTTGAGTCGCACCTGTCGCGTCAGACGTCCAGGCCCAGCATCCGCATCAGTGCGATTGCATTGCTCCGTTCGACAACTCCATCTCGCAGTGTGTAATCGAACGTCATTGTGCCGTCGACGATCGTGTCTTCAAAGTGTTTGTTGACGGCCTGACTAGCCATCGTATCGGCAATCTGTGTCAGCGCCAGGTCGTGGGTTGTGACAATTCCCAGCGCATGATGGGCGACAAGTGATCGAATGACGGCTTCCGCGCCGCGACGTCTGTCATGCGAATTTGTGCCATGCAGGATTTCGTCCAGCAGGAACAGGACGATTCGAGGTGACTCGGTCAAATCCACGACAGTTTTCAGTCGACGAACCACACTGAAAAATAACGAACGGCCTTCCTGAAGCGAGTCGCTGACTCGCATCGCCGTTGCCAGCTGAAACGGATACGTTCGAAATCGACTGGCCCGCACTACGCTGCCGCAGAATGTCAGTACGACACTGCTGCCAATGCTGCGCAGAAACGTACTTTTGCCCGACATGTTAGAACCGCTGACCAGAAGCAATGGAGTCGTCATTGTTAACGAGACGCTGTTTCGGACGCACGCTTCATTTTTCAGCAGCGGATGTCCCAGATTTTCTGCGACCAGAATTGGCTCATTGTCCGAAATTTCCGGCAGGCAGTCGTCCGGATGGTCAAACGAATATCCGGCGACAGACACCGTGGCTTCCAGGCATGCGACTGTTTCCATCCAGTCAGGCACGTCGCGACCGTGCTGACGGCGCCAGCATTCCAGCAGATGCGTCAGCAGTACAAAAAGTCCGCAGGCCCACGCGATCGGTGCAAAAAACTGATTGCGCATGGCATTGTTCTGCCATTCCGTAAGTCGACTCAGGCGATGAATGGCGCGGGATGCCGTTTCCGATTCGGAATGAAAGCGATTCTGAAGATCGCGGACGGCCGGTTCATCCACATGATGCTGTTCAAAGACTTCAATCACATTTCCAAACTGACGCAATGCTGAATCAACATTGTCCATTTGTGCGGCAGTGTGCCGAATCTGCCGCCTGGTCATAATCACGGCGGGTGTCTGAAGAACAATCATCATCAACAGATACTTGAGCGACAGCATGTCGAGCATCACGAGCGAAATGACGGGCACTGCCGCCAGTCCAATCATTGATGACCAGATCAAAACCCACACAGGAATGGGCTGAGATGGGTCCTGCACCCAGTTCTTCAGCAAGAGCTCGGCTGTCTGCCAGTTTGCGGAGTCAGGAATGCAGGCCAGCGATTCTCTGAGTTTCAGCGATTGCTTCAGCCCCTGAGCGCGGGCCTGCCGGACGCGAATTGTTTCGCCTTCGCAAATTTGTGTCATCCACGAAGCCAGATGTCGGCGTCCCGGCAGTGTGCGACATTCATTCAGCATCTGAAACAATGAGCCGCGACCGAAGACATCCAGATCCTGAGTCCATGGATGCAGTTCGTCGGCAAATTCAGATCCGTCGGCGATTTCGGTGCCAAAGTGGCGATCCAGTCGCTGAATCCGACTTGCATGGAAACGGCAGATGGCTTTGGCCGTTGCCAGTTTGCGAAGGCACTTTTGGTGAAATGGCAACAAGCTCAGAAACAGAACGACAGGGATCAGCATCCAGAACCAGGAGATATGCTCTGATTCACCGATGCATAGAATTCCCAGAGCAAGAGCGCCCAGAAAAATGGCCGTTCGAAACTGCACGAATCGCGAGTCTCGCTGTGACAATTCGCGTACGTCTTCGGTGACCTCACGAAGCCGATTTTCGTAAGCCGCACGAGGCGCAGTGGAAGACTGACGGATTGTTCCGGGGGACGCCGTTGAAGAGTTTAGGGTCATTGCCTCGTCTGCAGCACGTTCTGTGTTCGATCTCCGCGTCACATGAAATGCTCGGAATACCGAAGCAGTGACTCAGTGTGGTCGGAGTATGGCGGAAGATCGCTTCCAGTCAAAGTCTGCCCGCATTCGAAATCCCGCGGGCTGTATTCCCGAATCGAGCAGATACTGTCTGCCGGGCAGGGCTTCGGGGCATTTGGGGGCATGCATCGCCAACCACAGAAAAGCGATCCGTTGTGAACGTTTCGGGTTGAAATTCTGCAATATATGCGACCTCAACACTTCAGCGTTTGGTTGCTTTGTCAGGCAGGCTGGACTCTTCAAGCGGCTGTGCGGCCGCCCACGGGCGACGAATTTCGAATACGATTGACGCTGTTTTGAAACAAAATGCCTTAGGTGAAGTGTTGTCGTGCGACCTGGCGATGGCGATTTTACGAATGCGTCTGTCGGGATGCCAGGATCGCCTTGCCACGTTCGCATGCATGATCATGCTTTCAACGAGTGCCTCCTGATGTGCCCGGCTGACGTTGGGCAGGAAGATGAATGACCGTCAGGATGTTGGCCATGTCATGGCGAACGCCGGTGGCCCATACGGTTGGGCTTTTATCGGGGGCGGAGCAGAGAAACGTTGCGTGATTGGGGACTTGAGTAATCATAGGAGTCGGACCCGGAAGGTTTGCAGGCAGCGGATGGAAGGATACTATTTTAAATCTGTCTGGGGCTTCCTCTATCACGTGATTTGTTACATCGGATGTTCGGGGCTAACGATTTCCATGAATGAATCAATTGCACTTCTGGATCGAGATGGTCGATTTGTCTGGGTCGACGACCATGCCCCGTGGGGACTCTGTCGCGAGGCGATCATGGGAACGCAGCCGTGGAAATGGGTCACCAGCGACAACGTTGAGGCTGTGAAAACGGCGTACTCTCGCTGCCTGATTCTGAATGAGCCGCAGCAATTTCAGGCAGAAGTTGCGGATTGATGACTCTCACACGCTGCGGGCGTTTGCTGTCCGCAAGCAGCGGCTTTGGTAGCGCCCGATTGTCACGAATCGCTGGTCTCTTCAAAATCCTCATCCCAGTCCAGCGAGCCAACGTCAACATACGCATCACAGCTCGGACAATTCTGAACCGTGCCATTCTGCGTCTCTGGGAACATTGACGTTTGGCCGCATTTCTCACAAAGAACGGAAATTGTTTCCCGTCCAGCACCGCGATTTTTTCGTTCGCGGCGACGTTCTTCAAAATCCAGGATCAGCTGTCGGGCTGCGGCTTCGGTGAGTTTGTCGACCCAGATTTTCGGCCTGTGTATCTGACCAATAGTGCCAAACATCCAGAGGCTGGCACCAGACTGATCCTCAACGGCGAACGCAGGTACGCCGTTGTCGTTCAGCATACTGGCGATCATATGAGCTTCCAGATTTGTGCCTGCCGTATAGACGGCAATCGGTTCCTTCAGATCCATAGCTCGCGGTCTCTTTGAATGATCATGCCCCGTCGAAGAGGAATGAATCCCGTGATAAATTCTTCTACGCCGCAGCTGTGCGGGGCACTCCATGAGACACAGACAAGGATACGAAGAGCACGGTCCCTGCTATTCGGCGATCGTACCCTGGACGTAGCGAGCGGCAGTTTCCTGGAAGCGGCGTTTGCCGTCTTCCACGACGCGGCGGATTTCTTTGGCGTTCTGTTCGCTCTCTTTGCGAAGGTCGGCAATCATCGTCAGTGATTCCACCTGGAATGACGTGATTGCATCAACCAGCTTCTGAACGCTCTCGGCCTTGATTGTAGAACCGTAGCCCGCTTTCATCGCGGCTCGTTCGAGTTCACGGCCCAGGTCAGCGATGTCTTCGAGACCTTTGTTGACGCCTTCCTTCATCGCTTCTGTGGCGGCCGTGACTTCATGCAGACCCTGCTGGCTGGTGTAAACGGTGCCCAGAATAGTGAAGACGTGTTCGTTGGTTGTGAAGAACGTCACCGCACGGCGATAGACACTGTCCTTCACATCATGCGTCTGCTTCAGCTTTGTGATCAGGGTTTCACCGACGTCGTAGCCGATGGCCAGGTTTTCGGAGATGTCCTTCAGTAGCTGGTAAGTGCGATCTTCGTTCTGAAAGCGGATCTGGGTTTCATCACGAGTTAACTGCAGGCGACCTCGCTGAGCCGCCTCGGTGCCTTTGAAGTTGTCGGCGGCGCTCTGCGCGTCGGCCAGACTTTTCTTGGCCGCTTCAAGAACCGGCTGCTGCTTTTCGTAAAGTTCCGTGGCCATGATTTCGGCTTCCTTCAGAGCAAAGCGGAAGTCGATGTAGGCATCCATGATGGCGTCTTCACGATCCAGCTGATCGCGAGTATCTTTGGAGACGTCCTTGTATGTGTCGGCGATCGTCTCGAAACGGTCGCTGGGTGTGCCGCGGCGAATCTTCATCCACCAGTTCTGAAAGCGTTCGGTGCGGCTGATCTGACCATCGGCCAGCTGCGAAATCAGCATCTTCGAATCTTCCCGGACTGAATCGAACATCTGGGAAATCTCGAGATAGCGATTTCCGATGCGGATATTTTCTACATTCTCACGCACCAGCCGATTAAACGTGCTCATGTGTTTGATCACATCAGCAATGGCCAATGCCCGTGCTTCGTCCACATGTTTGACACTTTCCAGCAGCTGAATCAGTTCATCACCGGAATCGCCTGTTGTCGACAGACCGAATCGCTGCAATACTTTGATCGCCCGATCAAGATAATGACGCATCGTGGATGCCGGTTTTGATGTGTCGGCAACCGTGAGCTGCGTGTTACTGGACGGCTCAGGGGAAGCGGGGGTTGCGGAACTCATTGCAATAACCTTTACGTTACTGACAGCAGTCGATGTGGATACAGGAAGTTATGAACTCAACTTATCAAACTTCCTGCGGACCGCAATGCCGCTGCGAAGGAATGCCTCGATGATCAACGAACAAGCCGGACTGCGAAAATCGGGGTATGAAATGGTGGCTCCCGAGCTAACGCTGTCGGAAACTCTGCGAGTCCTTGAGGTCGCTCGCGGGATGCAGCAGGGACGTGCGCAGGCCGAGGTAGCTCTGGCACGGACCGAGATCCGTGCGGTGATGCGGAAGCGTCTGCTGGAGGCCGCGGCTATCACCGGTGATCGAATGAGTGAGGCCGATGTTGACGCAGCCATTGAGCAATATTTTTCGACACAGCACGCATATCAGGATCCGCCGTCGTCCTTCGGAGTGTTTCTGGCTCATGCGTATATCCGTCGGATGTCGCTGGCTATGATGGTTGGCGTGGTGCTGGTGATCGTACTGATGTGGCGACTGATGTTTTAAAATGCCGGTGATACCTTGCGACAGGCGAATTGCCGTTGCAACTGCGGGCATTGCCCCGGAACTCGTGACAGTACGTCTGAAACTTTTCCTTTGTTATCTCTGAGTTGTTTAATGCCAGTTTCCGGACAGGACATTCTTCGACGAATTGTGGACTTCGCGGCGTCGGCCAGTGCATCCGAGCAGAAGGCCCGCGCGTCGGCTCAGGAAGCCGCTTCGGAAATCGATCGGCTTGTGACCAGTCAATCGGATTCCTTTCGTGAACTGGCTCAGCTGTATCTTCCGCGGCTTGATGATGATGTCGTCCGTGACGGCTGGTCGGAGATGCAGGGAACTCTTCAAACAATCATTCTGAGAAAAGAGGACGCTCGTCGACAACGGGCCGAACGATTTCAACAGGCGACCACATTGCGAGCGTCTACGGACGAGCGATGGAAATCTCTGTGCAGCCGTCTGAATGAGCTGACCGTCAAGTGCGATGAACTGGCCCAGCGGCTTTCCGATCAGTTGGCCGCGGATACCGAATTCCAGACACTGTCACGGGAAGCTGCGGAGGGACAGGCGCGACTGGAGCAGGCTCAGGCCAATCTCCAGCAGGTCGAAAGTGATGCCAAAGCGAAGCTGCCAAACTATCAACAAAGCCGACTGTTTCAATATCTGTGGAACAATGCCTTCGGAACGGAAAACTATCAAAGTCGCGGGTTGACTCGACGGCTGGATCGCTGGGTTTCGCGACTGATCGATTATCCTCGCGCGGCGGCCGGGTATCAATTTCTTACATCGGCCCCATCGCAGATGCGGCAGCTGATTGACGAACAGCACAAGGCCGTGAAGGCGGTGATGGAAGAAGTGGAACGTCGACAGATGACGGCCGCCAATGCGTTGGAACTGCCGCGTACACAGGCAGAAGGAGCGAAGCTTCGCGGAGAACAGGAGAGCGCCGCAGCTGCCGCCGAGACCGCTCGCAAGGGAGAAGAACTGGCGCGTCAGCAACTGGCCGAACTCGAATCGCCCGACTGCCCCTGGTATCAGGACGCGTTGAAAGCGTTTCAGAATATGATTCAGCGAACCGAACGCTCACTGGTCGCCGCTCGCGCTGCTCAGACAACCGAGCTCACCGATGATCAGGTGGTGGCTCGGCTAAAGTACATTGATGACCAGGTGAATGAGAAAAAAAGCGAGCTGGATCGCTTCTTCAGTGCTGCCGAGGCCGCTGCCAAACGCACGGCTCGCATTAATGAACTGGCTTCCAAGTGTCGACGCGCGCAGTTCGATCATCCGCGGCGCATTTTTGACGATCGGTTTGATCTGGAGTCACAACTGCAGGCTCTGCTGGTCGGAACGCTGGATCCTGATACCGCCTATCAAAATTTGTATCGCGTTCAGCATCTGGATTCCCCCGTTGCCGATCAGGCCGGTGCTGTATTGCAGGGTCCGATGGCTCAGATTCTGTTGCAGACCATGGCCAATGCGGCTGGTGCGGCCCTTGGCAGCTATGCAGCCCGAGCCGGCCAGCAGCACCGCGTGCGTGGTCAGAATAAGGATTGGTTTTAGGGAGTGGCTATTGGAAATCTGAAATCTGAAATTTAGCCACGTGCGACACAGGCGTTTACTGGGCCTGCAGCGTGCCAATTTCTTTGGGGCTTAGGGAACGATCGAAGACGGCGATCTCATCCAGGCGGCCTTCCCAGTTGGAATCGTTATCGCTTCGTCCGCCCAGCATCAGTTCACTGATTTCCACGGCCGGGGCAGAGCCTTCGATTTCAAGCTTTCCGTTCAGATACACTTTTACAGTTTCCGCATCGCGGGTCAGAACCACATGGCTCCATGTCCAGCGCGGGATCTCGGACTTTCCAGCCAGAAGTTTTTCCGTGGAGCTTCCGTACTGAAAGATCAGCTTTCCGGTGTGCCCGCTTTTTCCGCCAACACCCAGATGCTCACCGAAAGCGCTCAGCCCGTGGTCGAAGTCGCGTGAATAAAACCAGCCGCTGACATCGCGTCCGTCGTTTGGCATGCCGTTCCAGATCCAGGCCGAAACGCTATATGCTTTCGGCAGAGTCTCCGTCTGAGCACGCAAACGTCCGCCCACAAAATGAGGCGCGCGGTTGATGGATTCAGGCCCACAGAATTCGGCGGACTGCGGTCCTTCCAGGTAGTAAGTGATTGCCGCTTCATAGGCGGCCTGATGATTGTGTCCGCTGGCATCGGGTGCGATCGGTCCAGTGAATTCGTTCAGTCTCCACCAGGCGCGGGGCTTGAGAGATCTGATAGCCTCCGAAGCTGGGCCGGCGGGCAGAGCGTAATTTTTTCGAGGCTTTCCGCTGACAGTTTCGAGCAATGAAATTGCGGCCTGAGTGATCTTTGCTTCGGCCAGAACTTCCAGCCCTGCCGATCGGGCGGTCCACGTGTTGTAACCGCCGAACGGATACTGTTCGACCGGCGGAATATAACCGTCTCCGCCGTTGGCCAGTTCGATCACCATGTTGTGCGCGAGCGGACTTGCGGCTTTGATCTTCAGGCCGGTGATGGCATACGTTTCGTTCGGAGTTGTGGCGATTCCAATGTCACCAATTCGAAGTGCCTGAACAACGATTTCGGTCTGCTGTGCTTCGTGCAGCAGGATCTGTTCACGTGCATAAACTTCTGCTGTCGTCTGAGGCAGACGGTCACCGGTTTCAGCGACAATGCGCTGAGACCATTCCAGCAGCTGCTTGTTGGGAACTCGATACTTCAGTGTCATTCGCTGCTCGGCCATAGCGATTGTCACATCGTCCCGGTACTGAATGGCTTCATACGCTTTCATCGCGATGTCCAGCAGTCCCTGCGTGTACGCGTCGATCGTTAAGCTGGGATTCCACGATTCCGGTTTCGTGTAGTCGCGACGCCAGATATCTCCGCTGCAGCCATGCGACATGATGCCGACAAATTTGCTGTCCGGGGCAATTCGAAGTTTGAGCCCTTCTGAGAACAAACCGAAGTAATCGGCGCTGATGTCAGAGTCACCGAAGTAGTGCATTGAGAAATTCCCCAGCACTGCCAATGGTCGACCGTCCCGCGACTGAAGTGAAATGAGCGACAGGTCAGGATCTTCGGGACCGGCCTCACCCACGGCGTCATCCCAGTTGGCTCCGGCATGCATGTTGGCTCGCACGGTCTTGTTGCCAAATGGATCTTCTTCAATGCGATCCGGTCGGCGAATCCACTGTCGCAGGGCCGTAAATTCCGGAGCCATGGTTTTTGAAAAGCCGATGCGAGCGGGTTCCTGACTGGCTTGTGCGGTGGCGATCACTTCGACCAGCTTGTCTCGCAGGAAAGGGACGTAATCAGGATCTGCGTCTGTTCCCAGGCAGCCCATCGAAGCCGGTGCTGTATGCGAATGAGTGGCAGAAATCAGAATTCGGTCGGTCGGGATCCCGGTCCGTATTTTCGCGAGAGCTTTGACGTCATCCAGAAGAACGCGTCCGATCATGCAGCTGTCCACGACAACGATCGCGAGCTGTTCGTTGCTGTCACTCATCACGATGGCTCGTGCAAGCACGCGAGTTTTGACTTTGTCGATGCTGCGACTGGTCATCCCGCCGTTGACCAGAACGGGCAGCTTGTCGGGAGTCACATCAATGACAGCGGCCCCTGCTTTGAATTCTGCGACGGCGGCCGGAGCGGCCAGTCCCAACAGAACAAAGGGGCAAAGAACTCGAAAGGCCAGTCGTTGAACTGTTGTGCGGATCGCAATCATGTCAGCGTTTCCTGTGAATAGTGATGCCGATGGTTTGCAGGTGGGCGTGAACCGTGGGAGCGTTGAATGGAGCAGGATGGCGGCGGGAGAAGTATGGTAACGGACCGGCGATCTTCGAGCCACGGACCCAGGCAGATTCATCCGTCTGTGAGGTTCGCACTGCCGTGAAGTCAGGCATCGAAAGCCGGCCACCTTGACGATTGGGGTCAAGACCATCAAGATCCGCACTTGTGAGGGCTCGCCGGGCAGTAATTCTCGCTGCGAGTATCCTCAGATGATGTGACTGGTAAGTTTACAAATGGAAAAAGGTTGGACCATATGAGCGGACCGATTGTTCGGACCGGAACGACTCCTGAATTCTGGAAGAACTGGGATCAGGCGTTCGGTGGCAAGGCTGCAGCAGGTGCAGGAAAGAAGAAGGCCAGCGGGGGCGAGCCTACATCAGCGAAGCCAGTGGCCGCAAAAAAAGCAGCGAAGAAAGCCGCAAAAAAGACGGCTGCTAAGAAAACGGCTGCCAAGAAAACGGCAGTTAAGAAGAAGTGAGTCGATTACCGCCTGATGCGGGTGAATCATGGCGACCACAGACACCGTCTTTCCGGACCTGTCTGTGGTCGACTTTGTTTATTGCCGCTCTTTTTTTTGCGGTCTCGCTGTTGAGCAGTCCCATACCTGGCGTGAATGAGCCCCATTATCTGGCGAAGGCTCGCACTTTTCAGGACCCGACATGGTGCTCCCGAGATTTTTTTCTCACCTCCCGCAACGCGCACTATTGCTTCTTCTGGCTGGTCGGCACGTTGACACAGTGGATGTCGTTCGATGCCATTGCAGTATTGGGCCGAGCCGCATCGTCGCTGATCCTTGCCATTGGCTGGAACATGTTGGGCAGTTCATTCGCCATGCGGGCCAGTTTGCGATTTCTTGCCGCATGCCTGTTTGCCACGCTCAGTCTGCGAGGAAGTTTTTCCGGCGAATGGCTGCTGGGCGGATTTGAATCCAAAGTTCCGGCGTGGGGCTTTGCGTGGATTTCCCTGAGCCTGTGGATTCGCGCTCAGTCCGCAATGCGAGTCAGGGAAATATGGCTCGCGGGAGTTGCGTGCGGAATCGCGTGTGCGCTGCATCCTGTTGTCGGTGGCTGGGTGGCCGTCTGTGTTTGCCTGGCCAGTGTAATCCTCGACTGCCAACATCGAACGCCGTTCAGTCTCGCGGCAGCCCGGCTTTCGCGATTCGCGTCTGCGACTGTGATCGTGTCGTTGCCCGGCCTGATACCCGCGCTGCAGCTGGTTCTCGACAACAGCCAGGCGAAAAAAGATCGAGAACTGGCCACGTTCTATCAGGTCTTCTGGCGACTGAAGCACCATCTGGATCCGACGGAGCTGCTCGCATCACAATGGACCTACGCCGGGCTGATGGTTGCAATTGTTATCGGGGCCGCCCTGCTCCGTTCGAGATCCAATTCAAATACGCGCGGCCAGGAATTCGCCAACGCGAGTGCTTCGAAAACTGAGCCGGATGGCATTCATTGTCTGCTGGCAATTTTTGCCATGTCCGCTGCGATCGCCATGGTCGGAGTGGTCATCGGTTGGCACGCCGAGTCTGCTCAGAAAATGGATGGCTGGGAATGGCGTGCGTCGCTGCTGAAGTTTTATCCATTCCGCTGCTTCGATGCGATGTTGCCGATCACAGTGGCGTGGATGCTCATCAGTTTGGTGGATCGAAGAGTGGCCAAAATACGAACTGGGCGTGGAACCCTGGGCATGGTCGGGCTGTGCATATTGGGCTCATTGGTTCCCTTGCAACTGGCATGGTACCAGCGAGAGATGACTCCGGCCGGTTACACGGCTCGGCAGTTTGCGGACTGGCAGGCTGCATGTGAATGGATTCGCATCAACACGCCGAGTGATGCGCTGGTTCTAACGCCGCGCGAGTCATACGCTTTTAAGTGGTTCGCAGAACGAGCCGAGTTCGTTTGTTACAAAGACTGCCCTCAGGACACGGCCGGCATTTTGATGTGGAACAGTCGGCTGTGGATGCTGCACGACTGGACGCTCAAGAGTTCTTCCGATGGTCTGTACGATGCTGGTGATCTGAAACTTCTGCAGAAGAAAACGAACGTCGATTTTGTGCTCACACGCATCCTTGGCCCATTTGACACGCCGCCCATCTGGAAGAGTGGCGAGTGGCAAATCTACACGGTGCCTCGGTAGCGGGACGCTGCCATGCTCTGATCCGTAACTCAGAATTTCTCAAACAGTTTATTAAGCTGCTTGTTCAGATTCTTGTCGACCTGATCTCCAATCTTCTCCTGAATCTTTTGAGCCCCCAGGTTCTGCAGCAGCGCGCCTGTGTCCGGCTGAGGCTGTGAGATCGTGCCTCGCAACGGAATCTTCACACTGCGGCCGTTTGCTGACGCTGTCGATTTTTCCAGAGGAACGTCGATCGTCATTTGCAGCTGTTTATTCAGGCCGACCGCGCCGCTGGTTTCGAGACGGTAGCCGGACAATTCCATGATTAAACCTTTGTGAGCCACAAACCCCTGACGGATCTGGATGGGAACGGTTTGTTCCGGCAGCACAAGCGTACGCTCTGCCAGGCTTTGGCTGCTGTCGCTGGATTTTCGCAGCAGATCGATCACCTGCAAAATTGTGGCCAGAGAAGATCCGGCGGCTGCCTGCGCCCGATGAATCGTCAACTGCCCCAGCGCGTCGGAATGTTCTGGCGTGTTGAAGTCCCACAGAAACCGTTCGAAACGGGCAGAGACATCGCCATCCACCTGAGCCGTGTCCGCCAGCATTGGAGCGACGTAACCCAGCCACTCGCGACACAGTTCGGGAGTCACTTTAAGATTTTGCACACGACTTCCAGTCCCCAGCTGCAGCCGCGAATTGGCGAGATCATATTGAGGCATGATGTTCATTTCGCCGCCGTTCAGAGAACACTGAATTGGCGAGCATCGCAGTAAGCCATTATCCAGAGTTGTCTGGATCGACGCCGGTCCGGCCTGCAATCCCCAGGCGCTCGCGGAAGTCCACTGGACTGTGCCTGATCCTTTCAGCGATGCGGGTGTCTGTCCTTTCGAACTGGCGGAACCGGAAGGAGTTCCATAGAGAGCCGATGGAGCTCCCGTAAGTTTAAAAGTGTCGCGGCCTTTACCGGAAAAGAGAAGTCCGGAATCCGCGGTCAACAGCCGACGACTCAGAATGTCGAGGTCGTAACTTGTATCGGCTGCCAGGTCGACAAGCATGTCGCCCGCAGGCACATCGATCGTCCCTGTGACCAGCGCGGCGATTCCCGGCAGCTGGACGGAACCCTTCTGAATCTCGAACTGCTGCCCGCCATTTTTCGCCACCATCGTCAGGTCCAGGTCTCCTTCATCGACGATGAAAGAAGAATCGGATGTCGTTGTGCGAGCGACAGCCGTTCGTCTGTTTTGAGGATGCGATACTGCAAGAACTCCAGGTCGCTGTACGTTCGCGACCCCTGTCGGAGACACGCGAACCTTGAGCTGAATTTCTCTCGTTGGTGAAGCGGACAGATCACCGACGACCTGGGACTGAGCTGCCAGCCAGGACGCATCGAGCCATGGGGACATCAGGGTTCTCAGAGCAGCGCCGGAGCCTTCCACATGCAGGGTTCCGTCGAGCATTGACGTCAGTGCATGGGACGGATAAATGTCCAGTGCGATGCTGCTGGCTTTCACATCCGCGGAGCTCAGCTGAAGGTCCGTAAGCTGGATGGTTTCCTTCTTCATTGCAATCCGTGACTGAAAACTCACATCGCCCCGCAGGCCGGGCTGAGGAACATCCGCGAATTGCCGGAGCTGCTCCCACAATGCCGTCGGCTGAACCAATCCCGAAACCTTCCAGGCCGATTTATCCGGAATGCAGTCGATCGTACCAAACTGCGCGGTCAGTCGAGCTTTAGACAACTCAGGAAGCCCGTTCAAAAAGGGACCGGCCGCGTCGAGCCGCAGAGTAGGATCTACTGTCAAGGGGCGACCGGCACGAATGGCGGCAAACTCTTCCGTGCGAATCACCATTTGCCATGTGCCGTTCGCGGGAGCCGCTGTCGGCATGCTGACTGTATGCACTCCGCCGGTGGGGCGATCATCCGATTTCGGAATGCTCGTCGAGACTGCAGGGACTCCGGACGGTAACGCTGACGCCTTGTGCAGTGTTGCATTGGTTACGACAGCGGTTTGAGCCGGGACGTTCGGCACAGTGGGAACATCGCTGGCCACTTCATCACCTGAACCGGCAGAGCCGCGCAGGCCAAATGTGAGACGCCCCTGCTGGATCGTAACGTCGCTGTGAATAGCCAGAGTTTCTCGCAATGACGAGGTGAGATGAGCCAGATCCACCATGCCTTTGATTTCAATCTTCTGACGCGATTCTGCGTTTGAATCGCCTTCCGCACCTGGACGATGTCGCAATTCTCCGGAGCCCATAACCTGGGCCACGTCTGACTGAATCAGCAGGTCCTCGATCAAAAGACCGTCCTCTGCGATCGCAACCGCGCCCTTCGCGTCGACTCTGCCCATCGGCAGCCACTCATTCTTTGCCCACGACTGCTGACGGATTCGGACGTTATCGCCGATCAGCTTCAGACGACCGACAAGTCCCTCGTTCAGTGTGGCCCCCGCCATACGTGCATCAATGCCGCAGGAGATTATGCCGTCACAGGAGACATCAAGGCCCAGCATAGAAAGGAACGGCTGTACGAGCCGCAGATCAACATCACGTGCGCCCAGCTGAATTGTCTGGCGACCTTTCTCGTCGGCACGTGGCTTGAGATGAATCTTGATCCGCGCGCCAGTGGACTCCCCGGCTTCGTTTACGCCGGTCAGTTCTTCCAGCGGCACATCCGGAAAGTCATTCACAACGTCATCCAGCCCTGCCGCTATACGCGTAGGACGTAAGACAGTTCGGGATGCCACAGGCTGAGATCCGGATTGGTCGATTTCAGCCGTGAACTTCATCTCAGGCAGCCATCGCTCCGTATCCATCGTCGAATAAAAGGCGGTGATGGACGACACTTTCGCAGACACCGGGATCGGTTTTGGATTGGCCGAAGGCGCGATGCCATCAGCAGTGTCACTGGCGGTATTTAAGTCCGCATTCTGCGGTGTTGTTGTCGTGGCGAAGCTCGATTGAAGTTCCACGGTGCCGTCTTCAATTGTGATGCGAAATGGAAACGGCGGAGACGTTGTGTCAGACTTGGATTCACCCAGCAAAGCGGAAGCGGTTCGCTCCAGGTTTGTACCGTCTTCATCAGTGATAAGCGTGAGCTGCGGCGACTTGATCAGAATGCCTGTCCCACGCCCGCCGTTCATGGCAATTCGCCACAGAGGCTCCACCGTCGATGCTCGTTCGACTTCGCACAGCAGAGGCGCGTCGGTCCCTGGATGTTCGTCATCCACACGGCTGAGGTCGCGAACCTTCAGTTGTGTCAGTTCAACGGGCGACCACCAGTGCATCTTCAGACTTTGCCATGAGATGGCCTGAGCGAGCTGCGGATTGAGTTTGCTGATTAACGCTGGCGCTTGTCCGCTGACCGTGAGCAAACTTGGGGCGGTGATGACCAGTACGATGCCCAGCAGGATCAATTTTAATAGCCAGCCGGAACCCGATTTCCGCGGCGCCGGTTTTGGTTTTTCCTGCGAGCTGGCCGCTTCAGGGGAATCCAGTTTGTCCAGGGCAACTTTGACCATTGGTAGGCCTCAATATGGCAATGTCAGCCGGCTTCGAGCGACGAACGAAGGAGTTCTGTCCAGCCACGACGCCTTCCATGGCTCGATTGTGGCGGCAGTTCCATCGTTCATCGTCCAGTCGATCCACCGCAAGCCAGTTTCAACCGGCAAGGTCCAACAGTCTTCCCCAATTGCCTCAATCAGGTGAATTTGGGGTGTTTGTGTTGAGTTTTATGTGGCGGGTTGATCGAGGAACGCGATGGCCGCATGCAAGCCGACAGAGCGACTTCTCTACGTAGCTCAGCCACTCAGTGGGCTGACGTCACCGTCACTGCTTGCCGCTAATCTGCAGAGAAACCCGGAAGCGAAGTCATGGCAGTTTTCAGTCGGCCCAGCGCGCGAATGTAGCGGTCACTGGCGGCCTGTGCGGAAATCCCCAGCACCTGAGCGGCTTCGCGATTCGTCAGCTGTTCGAAGTGACGAAGTGCCAGGACTTCTCGGTCAATTTCTTTCATGTCGGACAGCGCCAGATTAAGTTGCTGCGACATTTCTTCGCGAACAGCCGCCTCGCTGGGGGATGTAAGATGATCCAGTAGATGGAAGGAAAGTGAAGACGAAGTGGAAGAAGATGCCCAGCCCCGGTCTATGGAGAATTCGTTTCCGGCGTTTCGCTTCTGCGTGCCCAAATGTCGACGATGGACATCCACCAGAGTCTGGCAGGTGATCAGTCGGAACCAGACGAAGATCGACCGAGACGCATCAATCAGGAAGTGGTCAATTCTTTGGGCTGCGGAAAGCCAGGCTTCCTGAAGAATGTCGTCGGCATCTACGCGGCCGTGAAGTCGCGGATCCATGCGGAACGTGACCAGTCGCCACAGTCGATCGCGATGCTGGGAAAACAATTCCGCCATCGCGTTCTGGTCACCCTGGGCGACTCGGCTGATCAATTCCGTATCGGAAGGATTATTCACCACGGCCAGATTCCCCAGGGTGCGTCGCCATGATGGCATGTTAATCCTCTATCAAACACGGCTTGAAGGCTGAACGCACCCGCACATCTGTCGGTTTCTCATTATTTTTTGCGAAAGGTTGTTCCGGATTCCCGAAGGAACCTTCGCTGCATAGGAAAAAAAGCTCCCTCCACGTTTCTTTTGGCGGTATGTTGTTCGGCCGGACGGGTCTGTTAGATTGCCTGCGGAAAATGCGCCGTCCTACTGATGAATTGCTGTCAAGCTGACACGAGACTGAAAATGCCGATCAAGGTTCGCTGTGAAGGTTGCCAAACGGTCCTGAATGTATCTGATCAGGCTGCCGGAAAAGCCGTGAAATGCAAACAGTGTGGCGGACGAGTGTTAGTTCCGTCCGGGGACTCCCCCGCAGCGACTCGACCACGTCCGAAAGCAAAGGTTGCTTCCGAGAATCCTGACGATCTTTTTTCAGGGCTTGATCTTGATCGAGCGGAAGATGCCAAGCGAAAAGTCTGCCCGGGGTGTGCGCGGCCTGTTCGTGACGACGATGTCGAATGTCCAAAATGTGGCGTCACCATCGCAACGGGATCGCTGAGTGACAAACAGCGCAGACGTGTCGAACGCAAAGGGCCACCACCAGAAGAATTTTATTCGACGGTCTGGCCCAACGGCTGGAAGTTTTTGAAGAAGCACTGGCAGTTTGGTGTCCAGACGGCGCTCGTCTGGACCGTCTGTCTTACAATGTCGATGACCAGCCTGTTTGCTCTGAACTATTACGTCACGAACCGCGTAAAGTCGCTTCATGATATGGTGAAGGCCGGCGGCAAGAACATTGAAATCAAAGACGGCAGTGTCCGGGTTACGGTTCCCAAAGAAGGCGGATCCAACGTAGTTTACGACGGGACTTATTACACGGCGAAAGGCACTACGATCACGCTGCCAATACCCGAGATTCAGGCGAGAAAAGAGCCGCCGTCCCTGTTCTGGATGGGAATGACTCTGGTCTTTCAACTGGGCTTCGGCGGCTGGGCGTGGACTTTGGCGACGACCATCGCAGGAGTGACGATGGCCGGCGAGAAGAAAGTGAAACGCTTCACGCTCGATTTCTTCGGCAACCTGACCATGGGCTTTCGCTTTTATGTATGGCCGACAATTTTGACGCTGCCACTTCTGGTGATTCCGATGGTCATTGTGCCGTTCAACCTTCAGGCCGGTGCGATCATTGCGACCTCAATGATGATTGTTCCGCTGCTCGTTCTGCCAGCCGCCGTAGTCCACATGGCGCAAAAGTATTCGTATCGCGCCTGGCTGCTGACATGGATGGCTCGAGATTTCTGGAAGACAATTGCGCCTTCCATGTACATTTTCGCGATGAATTTGTTTTTGGTTCTGCTTGTCCCGATCAGCGTCGCCATTGCCGGTGCTGTAATGCAGGCAAAAATTTCCTTGTGGCTGCTGACTCAGGAGGCGGCGGTACTGGAATGGCTGAAGGCCAACGTTATGGATTTTGGAGAAGGCAATCTGAGATTTCTGTTCTATCAGATGCCACTGGTGTTTTCGGTGCTGTTTACGTTCTTCTTTATTGTCTGTTCGCTCATGAGTTTTCCGGCAGTGTTCATGATGCGTGTCATCGGGCTGTATGGGCTTTACTTCCGCGCTGACCTGGCAGTTGTGAATGACTTTCCTGACCTGGAACCCGCTGGTTTCGGGCCTCGGTATCTGGCCTATCTGGTTGACAACATCATCATGATGCTGCTTGCCGGTGCCGGATTCTTTGTGGGAACGCTCTTCGGTCTGCTCTTCAATTTCTACGGCTGGAGTATCGCCGATCAACTGGCTCTGGGTGTCAGCATCGTCGCAACGCTCGGGCTTTGGGGATTCTATTTTTCAGCAGGAGAATCAGGATCAGCTCGAGCGACTCTGGGCAAGTGGAGCATTGGGCTGATCGTCCTGCGGGATGACAACAAACCACAGACGCGGCAACAGGCGTTTGCTCGTGCTGCATCAGCGTTTGTCACATCGCTGACACTTTACATCGGCTTTATCATGTGCTTCTTCCGCGCGGATAAGAAGGCAATGCACGATCTGATGAGCAAGAGCAAAGTCGTCTGGCAGGGCGAGCAGACATGATCGATGGCAGAATTACGATAGTTTCATAGTCGATGGCCCTTGGACATGGCAGATTCTGGTTTCGTCGGGAACCCCGTGAGTCGACTTGTCTGCGAATCAGGCCCGGCGGGCCGACACATCCCATGCCGGTGTGCGTGAGCCACCGGGGAAGACGGCCAGAAGTAGACTTTGGAGCCAGCACCGTCAGACATGGGTGATCCTGATGCGAAGACGAGGATTGCCTTTGGTGAGTAACCCGAGTGACATTCACAGTTCTCCCTTGAACGCGCGGTCGAGGATGGCGGGGAGGAGGGCGTCGAGTTCGGCGGTGGTTTCGGCCTGCAGGCGTTTCAGGGCATCGACTTCCGCCTGCAACGCATCC
>QWOO01000145.1 GCA_003669615.1 Planctomycetota bacterium | reverse complement strand
GAGATCCTTGTCGAAAATGGCGACGCCGTAGGATTCAACCAGCCACTGTTTCGCATCGAGCCCGCATAACGCAGGCTTAATGCATAACGCAGGCTTAACGGACAACACGGCGGTTCCAATCTTTCCCTGGCCGATGCCCTCAGGCTCGGCCAGGTGTTTGGACGGCATCCGCTCGAATTTCCTGTGATCACAACAACGACGTCGCACAACGAGTGGCAGATTGTCGGGAACAGCCCGCCATCGTTGCTCCGCATGGCGTCCAGCGTTTGTTACTCATCACGACCCATTGTCAGTGCCCATCGTTTTGAATTGAGTACTCCATGTTTCAGAGAATTCTGGTCGCGAACCGAGGCGAGATCGCCCTTCGTATTATCCGGGCCTGCCGCGAGCTGGGTATCGAAACCGTCGCCGTCTTCAGCGAAGCGGACCGCGGCGCTCATTATCTGGACATGGCTGACGAAGCGTGGTGCATCGGACCCGCTCAGGCCGGGGAAAGCTATCTTCAGATCAATCGCATCATCAGCGCGGCTGAGATCGGGAATGTGCAGGCTGTGCATCCGGGTTACGGCTTCCTTGCAGAAAACTCACACTTTGCCGAAGTGTGCCGCAGCTGCAACATTGAATTCATCGGTCCTCCTGTGGCCGCCATGCAGGCGCTGGGCGACAAAGTCAGCGCCAAGGAAATTGCACTTCGCGCCGGCGTGCCGTGTGTTCCCGGCAGCGATGGTCTGGTCTCCAATGTCGAAGACGCTGTCAAAATTGCCGATCGAATTGGCTATCCGGTTCTGATCAAAGCCACAGCTGGTGGCGGCGGTAAAGGGATGCGAGTTGCCGGCAATGAAATTTCTTTGCGTGCTGGTCTGCAGGCTGCCAGCGCCGAAGCAGAGAAGGCATTCAAGAACGCCGGCGTCTACCTGGAAAAATATGTCGAGCGGCCTCGTCACGTGGAAGTACAGATCCTCGCCGACAATCACGGCAACGCAGTTCACTTGTGGGAACGAGACTGCTCAATGCAGCGGCGCCACCAGAAGCTGATCGAAGAAAGTCCGGCACCAAAACTGCCTGCGGATGTTCGCAAGAAGATGTGCGATTGCGCAGTGAATCTTGGTCGTGAATCCGGGTACACCAACGCGGGCACAGTCGAGTTCATCGTCGACAAGAATTTCAACTTCTACTTCATTGAAGTGAATGCTCGTATTCAGGTCGAACATCCCGTTACAGAACTGGTGACGGGGATCGATTTGATCAAGCAGCAGATTCTTATCGCAGCGGGTGAAAAACTGCCGTTCACTCAGGACCAGGTGAACCACACAGGCTGCGCAATCGAACTGCGAGTCAACGCGGAAGATCCAGACAACAGCTTCCGTCCAAGTCCTGGTAAAATCACCAAGTTGCGTCTGCCGGGTGGTCCCGGCGTTCGCTTCGATTCCCATGTGTACGAAGGCTACACCGTCAGTCCGTATTATGACTCCATGATCGGCAAGCTGATTGTGCATAAGCCGACTCGCGAGGAAGCCATTCAGTGCATGCGTCGCTGCCTTCGTGAATTTGTCATCGAAGGGATCGCTACAACTTTGCCGCTGGCCAGAAAGATGTTCAGCCACGCGGACTTCGTGGACTTCAACATCGACACGACCTTCGTGGAACGCACGTTCTGAGACTAAGCAGCCGCTGGATAAGCCATCTTTCTGCAAACGCTCGCGTTCGCAGGCGTCTTGATCCATCGCAGTTCCGCTGCGCATTTCAAATCTGAAATTTCAAATATCAAATTCATCCCATCAGAGGATCAACTCATGTCTCACGGCATCAAACGCGTCGCTCTTCTATTTGCAGGCGGCCCGGCTCCGGGTGCCAACGCTGTTATTTCCACGTGCGCGATTTCCTGCATTCGCAACGGGATTGAAGTCGTCGGAATTAAATACGGCTATTCCAACCTGATGGAATATTCGCCCGCCACACCGCTGGTGGAAGGCCTGCATTACAAGAACCTGACAGAGGTATCTCTTCGCCGCACACGCAGCAAAGAAGGCATCATCATCGGGACCGCGCGAGCCAATCCGGGCAAGCAGATTACCGCTCCCGAACATCTGGACGATGCCGAGAAATCCGCGCCGCTCAAGCGAGTCTATGAAGCACTGCGGTCGATCGGCGTGGACGCACTCGTATCGATCGGTGGCGATGACACTTTGAAAACCGCAAACAAGCTGAAGATGTATCAGGATCGCCTGCCTGAGGGTCAGAAGCGGATGCCGGTTGTGCATGTGCCAAAGACGATCGACAACGATTACATGGGCATCGACTTCACATTCGGCTACTTCACCGCCGTTGAAACACTTGGCACTGAGATTCGCAATCTGCACGCCGACGCCGAAGCGGCTCGTGCCTACTTCGTTGTCGAAAGCATGGGACGCAGTGCAGGCTGGCTTGCGTACGGAGCTGCGATCTCCGGCGAAGCCAACATGGTGCTCAGCGTAGAAGACATGACCGAAGAATTTCTGACAGCCGATTCCACACCCAAGCGCAAGGTGATGGACATCGACAAAGTCGTCGGCAAGATCGTCCGCATGATGCGATATCGCCAGGAAAAAGAAGGCAAGGAATACGGCGTCGTTGTGCTGGCAGAAGGGCTTGCAGAATTCCTGTCCGATGAAGTTTTGAAAGACGTGCCTCGCGATGATCACGGACACATCTCCGTGGCCAACGTGGACCTTGGCAAGATGTTCGCCAGGCGGATCATGGCTGAGTTCACAAAGCAGACCGGTCTGAAGCGCAAAGTCACCGGCCTGCAGCTGGGCTATGAATGCCGCTGTGCTCGACCGCACGCGTTCGACGTGATGCTGGGCGCTCAACTGGGTGTTGGTGCTTACCGAGCCCTGTGTGAAGAGAATCTGAACGGGGCGATGGTTTCCGTGTCCGGGCAACTTGACCTGCACTTCGTACCGTTCGAAAAGCTGGTCGACCCTAAAACACTTGTCACCGTCGTGCGATTCATCAAGCACAACAGCGACTTCCACAAGCTGGCCCGCTTCCTCGAAAGCGGTGCTCCGGAATAAGCCAGTGCTCGGCAATCCACAAAACCACTGTAAGCCCGACTCAATTTGAGTCGGGCTTTTTTATTCATCGACGGCGAACAGCAGAGCGAATTACGGAGTCCATTCCGGGTTTGGTTGCGGCATGGTGGCCTTCACGGATTCCTGCCAGGCCCGCAGCTTTGCTCTCAATTCGGTAAATTTAATGGGCTCCTCGGATGCCAGATTCCGGTGTTCGCCCGGGTCGGCACGAAGATTGTACAGCTCCGCATCGCTGAATTCGTAGAACTCAATCAGCTTCCAGTCGCCATCTCGAAAAGCAGCACCAGGCGTCCACAAGGAACCATGATAATGCGGGTAGTGCCACGCAAGAGGTCGAGTCAATCCAACGGCTGCCTCTGTAAAAAGTGGGACGACACTTTCCCCATCCAAAGCCAGATCCAGCATGGCAGGCTGCTCGGCCAGCTCAAGAATTGTGGGAAAATAGTCAGTACTCAATACGGGCTGATCAATCACCTGACCGGGTTGTGTCACACCCGGAATTCTCATCAGCAAAGGCACTCGAATGCCGCCTTCATACAGCCATCCCTTGCCAGACCGCAGCGGCAGATTGCTGGTTGGACCTGGCGTCTTCTGGGTGCAAAGACCGCCGTTGTCCGACGTGAAGATAATGGTGGTGGAATTTTCCAGATCCATTTCCTTCAATGCGGCAACGATCTGTCCGACGCTGTCGTCAATCGCCGCCACCATGCTGGCATACTGAGCATTGTCCTGTCGTGAACTGGAGACACCGCGGCGTTCATCAATGGGCGTTGGCGAGGGACCGAGGGCGTTTCGTTTCGACTGAAACTTTGCGATATGCTGTTCTGCTTTGTGAATCGGCGTATGCACATCGTAATGAGACAAACACAAGAAAAACGGACGTGAGGGATCTCGCTTTTTGAGGAATGAAACGGATTCCTCGGTGAGCCGTTCCGTGATGTACTCACCATCAAACCGCTCTTTGAGATACGGATTCTTCCAGGGGGCAAAGTAACCCGCTGGCGGCTGTCCATAATGAGCTCCTCCCAGATTGAAATCAAACCCCTGATCGGTGGGCAGGAAGCCGTCGCCGCCCAGATGCCACTTCCCGGCGAAGAATGTCTGATAGCCGGCATTCTGCAGGACTTCCGCAATCGTGACTTCTTCAAGAGCCAGTTCGTTGCGATCTTCGATGGGCAGTAATCGGTGTGTGCCGTCTCCTTTGTCGGTCTGCCCTGGAATCCAGTCCGTAATATTGACTCGGACCGGATGGCGCCCGGTGAGAATGCTGGCACGTGTCGGCGAGCACACCGGACAGGCGGCATAGGCCTGAAGAAAACGGGATCCGGATTTCGCGAGAACATCCAGATTTGGAGTTTCATGAAATGTGCTGCCGTAGCAGGACAAATCGGCCCAGCCCAGGTCATCGATCAGCACAAAGACAAAGTTCATCCGCGCTGAGTGACTGTCGGCCGCCAGGGCAGGGGGATGCAGCAGGAACCCAGCCATGAGCGCAAAGACAAACGAGAATCGCATGGCCATTCTCCAGGTCGCCAGAAACAAGAAGCGAGGACGTTAGTCGTCTTCAAGAACAGGCAGCGGACTGTTGCGTTCACGCTCCATAGTCAGCCGACGTCCACCTTCGGAATATTCGCAGATATTCAGATAAGCCCGCATCAGCATCAGACCTCGCCCGCATGGCCGTTCGATAAACTCTTCAAGTGTCGGATCCGGAACAGCATCCGGCTCAAAGCCGTCACCTTCATCCGTCACGACCACCCGCATTCGCAGTTCATCGATCTCGCAGAAAACGGTTACCGATTTATCGGGGCTGAGTTTGTTGCCGTGACGGATGGCATTGGTGATACCTTCTTCCAGCGACAGCCGCATTGCGAAGATATCCCGCGTGCTGTAGCTGAACTGTTCCATCAGAGAGACTAGCTGCTCCTGAAGGGACAATCCATCCACCGTGTTGCTGGGGATGATGACTTCCAACTGCACCGGCTTCGTCATGGCAACATCGAAAATCAAAGGTGAATAACGACAACGACACAAGGACGCAGGGAGTACGTTTTCGACCATCCCAAAGCGATTGAGCCGAATCAGAATTTTGACAAAGCGTCATCAAGGTCCGTGCAGAGTGTCAGCACTTTATTCAGCTGCGTGATTTTGAAGACATCCAGAATGTCCTTCTGGATGCTGCACAGGGCCAGCTTTCCTTTGGCAGTTGTGACCTTTTTGTGCATCGTAATCAATTTGCCAAGGGCCGCACTGGAGAGATACTCAACCAGAGTAAAATCCAGCACGATCTTTCGGCGACCATCTTTATCAACCAGAGCGAAAAGTTCCTGACCCAAAGCCTCAATGTTGGCTTCGTCAAGAATCTTTTTTTCCAGCAGACGCGCCACTGTAACTCCGCTGATCTCTTCGATATCCAGACGTCGATCCGACTTTGACATAAGTGGCCTCTATTATGCCCCTGGGGACATTCACGAAGAAAGGTGGAGAGCGGACGTTCCTGGCAACAAATGATTCCGCCAGCATTCATCCTGAACAAATATTAGGAAAGTCTACAGACACTTCCGCCTGAATTTCCAATCACCTTCGATCATTACCCTCAGTTCTTAGACTGTCAAGTGTTGTGACGACCAGATCGCAGGGTTCGACCGCCTCCGTCAGTCTGCTCCTGCTTTTCCGATTCCAGCGTAGAAATCGACGTTGTTCTGGCAAAAATCCCTGATTCCTGACACTTCGTGACAGCCTGCACGTTCTCCAGTGACACCATCTGGTTGACCGGCGATAGCAACAGGTCTAAAGTTGAGAACTGGCGGATACCATTCCGCCTGGCACCCGTCCAGGATGGACATAATTTCTACCAGTCAGTGATAGCACTATGTCAGGTCCACAGGATCCACCGTCCGACAAGAACTCACCCGGTGCCGGAAAACCGGGACGCAACCTGCGTAAGGATAAAGGGCAGGGGCAGGCCAACAACGGCTTCTGGTATTTGCTGGTCATCGGCATTCTGGCAGCCGTCTTTCTTTCTGTGGCCAGCCGCGGTCGCACCGGCGAGAAGATCGACTACAGCGACTTTCTCGAGCAGGTCGAAAGCGGCACGCTTAACAAAGACTCCATGTTTGAACTGGCCATCGGTTCTTCCGCCATCTACTGGCAGGACAAAGCTGCTGAAGATTTGCGAGCTGGCAAAGCCACGTCTGTGAAACGCTTCTACACGCCTCTCACATGGATTACCGAAGACGGTCGTACGAAGCTGCAGGAATTGCTCACAGTGAAAAAGATCCGGTTCGGTTCGACTGAACCACCGTCTGAATGGACTGCGATGATTCCAATGCTTCTGGTGACAGCATTGTTCATCGGCGGCTTCATTTTCGTTCTCCGTCGAGTCGGTGGCGCCGGATCGGCCATGTCCTTTGGACGCAGTCGAGGCCGGTTGTATGCCCAGGAAGACGTGAACGTCACTTTCAACGATGTCGCCGGTATTGAAGAAGCCGTCGAAGAACTGAAAGAGGTCGTCGAATTCCTGAAGACGCCTCAGAAGTATCAGGCTCTCGGCGGTCGTATTCCTCGCGGTGTACTGCTCGTCGGTCCTCCGGGAACAGGAAAGACCATGCTGGCGAAGGCTGTTGCCGGGGAAGCGGGCGTCCCGTTTTTTGGTCTGTCCGGTTCTGACTTTGTCGAAATGTATGTGGGCGTCGGTGCTGCTCGAGTACGTGACATGTTTCAGCAGGCTCTGCAAAGATCGCCCGCAATTATTTTCATCGACGAACTGGACGCGCTTGGTAAGGTGCGTGGCAGCGGTGCTCCCGGCGGGCATGATGAACGCGAACAGACATTGAATGCACTGCTGGTGGAGATGGATGGCTTCGGCACCGATCAGAGTGTCATCGTGATGGGTGCGACCAATCGACCTGAAACGCTCGATCCGGCTCTGATGCGTCCCGGACGCTTCGACAGGCATGTTCTGGTAGATCGCCCCGACATTAAAGGGCGGGAAGCCATCCTGAACGTGCATTCGAAGCGGATCAAGATGTCGGATGACGTGGATTTAAAACGCCTGGCCAAACTGACGCCCGGATTTGTCGGTGCGGACCTCGCCAACCTTGTCAACGAAGCAGCGTTGCTGTCGGCTCGACGAGAAGACAAACGCGTTACAATGAAGTCGTTTGAGGCAGGAATTGAGAG
>QWOO01000312.1 GCA_003669615.1 Planctomycetota bacterium | reverse complement strand
CGGCCTTGGTTTCGCCATCCGGCATGACCATGTTCATGGACGCGAATACCTTGCCGCCCTTCAGAGATTTAGAGTCGACGACATCCCAGACTTTGATGTTTTTTGGGGCATCCGGATAATGCGATGCTCCCGTGTCGGCGACGTACAATTTGCTGTAGTCGGGCGAGAAGCACAGGCCGTTTGGCTTGTTGATCTCATCCGTCATTTTGAACACCTTACCGGTGCTGGAGTCGATTCGGTAAATGGCTTCTTTCTGAAATGGCTGCACAGATCCCGTGTCGGCCAGTGTGCCTTCGTAATCCATCAGCGCACCGTAGCCAGGATCGCTGAACCAAATGTCTCCGTTGGGATGAACGACGCCATCATTCGGAGCGTTCAACGACTTCCCTTCGAAAGAATCTGCCAGCACAGTTCGCGTGCCGTCAACTTCATAACGAGCGACACTGCGAGTCAGGTGTTCAAAAGAAATCTGACGGCCCTGCACATCGAAGGTGTTTCCATTGCTGTTGTTGGCAGGATTTCGGAAGACCGTGACGTGGCCATCTTCTTCCAGCCAGCGGCGCTGAATGTTGTTCGGGATATCGCTCCAGACTAAGTAACGGCCCACACCGTTCCACGCCGGGCCTTCTGCCCACAACATGTCTTTGCTGTGAAACAATCGCTGGATGGGCGCATTACCCAACATCAGTTTCTTGCCGCGATCGTCCAGTGAAACCAGCCGATGGTCCGGGTAACGCACAGGAGCAGCGTCGGCGCTGTAATCGTCTTCGGCGGCGGAGGCCATCTTTGCTGCCGTCAATGTTGCGGCGCTCGCAGCGAGAAACATCCGGCGGGGAACTGATGCCGGTGCGGTCGAGTCAGCAGCTGAACCAGGCAGTGAAGATGGGACGTGGTCGTTCATAGACGGACTCCTGAAAGAAGTGGAACCGGGTGGGATTTTGGAGGCGAGTTCGATCACCGACTCCAACCAGATTGTTGCGAATCCCCGGCCGAACTCCCAGCGTACACGCCCGTTCCATGTCAAAAAATGGACGCTCGCCAGCCACTGGATTCTACCGGGTGACCGGGTAACATCACCGCCTGCTTCGTTCTCGCAGAGTTGCCAGTGCTTTCCATCTGATGCAACGCGCGTCTATCTGACCGCCGTTCACTGTTCTGATTTTGCATCGATTGGCGTGTCTTTATGGATCATACTCTGATTCGATTTATCTTTATTCATCCGTTGTTCCCGACTTGTTCCTGATCCTCCCGTCTTCCTCCAGGAGTTCCCATGATGCTTAACCGTTCGTGCAACGCCTTACGCTCCGGACTTGGCTCTCGCGGGGTTATGTGCGGCCTGACCGTGTTTCTCGTGTTGCAGTCCGGATGCGAGGAGATGGGATTGAAGAGTCCCTCTGGTGCTGTGCCGGGCACGACAGAGACTCCGGTGAACGTCGCTCCAGAAGTGCCGTCCGTTCCTCCAGTGGTCACTCCGGCCCCTCTGCCAACGGCGGAAATGCAATCGCCCGAACAGTTCGTTGCTGAACTGGTCACAAGAACCGGACTGAATGTTTCAGATGCTGATTTGATTAAGCTGGCCGAAATTGGACCTGCTAACGCCGCAGTGACCGAACTGAATCTGAACGCGTCTCCAGTGACTCAACTGGGACTTTCGCAGCTGGCAAAGCTTCCGGCCTTGCGAAAAGTGAGCCTCGCAGCCTGCCCTCTGGTCGGCAATGCGTGGTCGGGAATCAGTTCGGCGACACAGCTGGAGGAACTGGATGCAGAAGGGTCAGGGCTTGACGATTCGGCAATGCCTGCACTCGCGTCTTTGGTCAATCTGAAGACTCTGAATCTCGGACGCACGCCGGTTTCTGACAACGGCCTGCAGCACCTTGCCGGCATGACGAAGCTGGAATCATTTAACTGCAATCACGGACAGATCACAGGACGCGGCTTCGAAGTGTTCACCAGGAAATTCGCGAATGCTCCGCTTCGACATATCAACGTTGGCAATACAACTTTTGGCTCGCACGGATTTGATCACCTTGGTGAGTTCACATCGCTGGAGACATTCATTGCCGGGTTCGCTGGAATTACGGATGACAAATTGACGGTGCTGAAAGGCTTCAAAGATCTAAAGGTACTGGTCCTTGGCGGGAACGCGGTCAGCGATCAGGGACTGAAGTTTCTTCCGTCTCTGGATCACCTGGAAACCCTGGATATCGGAGACACGACTCAGGTTTCCGACTACACGCTGGAACGGCTCAGGAAGCAGAAGGCACTCAGACTAGTCCGAGTGGACAATACGTCGTGTACTCTGGCTGGCGTTCAGGCCTTAAACAACCTGCTGCCCGAATGCACGATCCGCTTTCAGGGTGCAGAGTTTTAATCGCAAGTTCCCGCGGACGGCTTCCGGTTCTGCAGCGACGATGGAATAGGATCGAGCGACACAAACTCGCAACTTCAAAACTGACTGCTCGGGTTGGCAGAAACGGAACGTCTTTCGTGATTGTTCAATATTGAAAAGTCCGTTCGTCGAACGACGCGAAACGGACTCGTAAAAAAAGCCCGACTCTACAGGAGTCGGGCTTTCGTTTTAAAGCGATGATCATCAGCGATCAGCAGGCAAAGTCAGCTGGAACAACCGTGACTTTACAGCGTCGCTTTGCCGGCATTCTTCTGTTTGCTTTTCGCCGGCTTCTGTTGGGAGGCCGTTTGCGGCTTCATGGCCGGGCGACGCTCAACATTCGTCGTTTCGAACAGCGGCTCTGGTGCCTTCCGGTCTTCTCGCGGTGGTTCGTCCTCTAAAGGAATCTGCATTGGCTCAGATGTCTCTTCGGGCATTGGCATCGGAGACGGGGGTACACTTTGAGGTGCTGATTCCTGGACGCGTACATTGCCCGCTGGCGGAGCCACTGGCGTCATGCCATCGACGGTTCCGGGGATATGCGGACGGTTTGGATTGCCACTGTTCTCCCATGCATTTGGAGCAGCACCGCCAGTAAATTCGGACGGCACGGCATCCACGTGTGTGTTATCCAAAGCATGCGTCAATGCCTCGCCCCGCTTTTTCGCGTCCTCGTAAGCCATTGGGTTCCATTGGCCTTCGGCCAGATAGATCGAATTAGTCTGCAGCAGAGTTCCCTTGCGGAAATTCAACTCGGTAATGGCTTTGTTGTATTCAACGATACTTCGCAGGTAGCCTTGATCCGCGTCGCGGCTGGTGATTTTCGACTCGAGCACTCGGCCCAGCGAAATGGGATCTCGCATTTCCGCGATGCTTTCGCGGATGTCCGTGGTTCCTGTGAAGTCGGCTGCTGCTTCAGACCGTTTCGAACCGCTTTCAGCCAGCAAGTACCAACGATCCATTTCCAGAACCGCATTGTTCAGCTCACGAGCGACTTCGACTTCCTGTTCCTGCAAAACCGCGCGGGCTTTGCGAAGTCGCAGTTCGTAGTTTCTGACCTGGGCACGAGCGAGTCGCAGACCGAGCGGCATGGAGAACTGCAGGCCGGTACCCCAGCCAGTGTTGTCACCCTGAGTGAGCGATTCGTAGGCACTGTTGTATCCGGCGTCGGTCAGCCCGTCGTCGTCTTCCTGTCCCAGCAGATGGTCGCCGAAACCGTTAATCTTGTATTGCGATACGAAGTCCAGACGAGGACGCGAAAGATTCTTCGCGGCCGTGAGCTGTAGTTCAAGACTTCGGATTTCCCATTTCTGACGGCGCAGTTCGGGACGATTGGCCAATGATTCCAGCAGCGACGATTCCCAGTCCGGAATCAGTTTCGCTTCGCTCGGTCGATCGATCGGGGTGAGAAACTGACCATCATTCAACGGCAGGCCCAGCAGACGACGAAGTCGATGCTCGGCGCTCAGAACGTCCGCCAGAGACCCCTTCATGCGAGCGTCGGCTTCATACAATCGATTGGCTGCCTGGAACTCGGCGTCCTTGGCGTCTTCACGCACAGCGATGATGTCGCGGAAGGTCACGATGTCTTCGAACGTCTTGACTTCCGAATGGTACAGCTGCAGTGCCAGATAAAGATCCCAGTATTTGTTTTCAACGTCTCGTGCGAGGCTGGTTACGGACTGTTCAAAATCGACAAGAGAAATGTCTTCGTTGATTCGCGAAATCAGAACACCCTGTGACACCCCGCTCACGCCCCGAACGCCCTGAGACAGCGGTCCTGCGATACGAGTGAACTCGGTGCCGCCACCGGCCAACAGAGGCTGTCGGTACTCAGCCTGGATCGAACCTGTGTAGGCCGATGGAAACAGTCGCTGCAGATTGTTCTCGCTGTAATTCCACTCGTGCTGAATCGCGACCGTACCGGAGTTGGCCAGATTCTTTTCAAGTCGCGTGGAGAATTGTCCCGTGTTGTCGTCGAGTACGTCGCCGGCCTGGAGACCCAGATTCGCACTGTTTTGAGCGTCCTTCGAATGACCGGCCTGAAGATTGGTTGTGAACAATGGGTCAAAGTCTGACAGAGCCGCTTCGACGCCACGATTACCAAACAGGTAACCGGTTTCCTGAATCGCACTGTCGTAAATAGACGGCACGCGAGACGGATTGGACATCAGCGGATTGCCGGGAGATCCAAACGACTGGTCGTCGCGCAGAATCGCAGAGTTTGCGAGTGCCAGCTTGATGCATTCTTCGAGTCGAACCTGTCGCTGGTCGACTTCTTCAATGCTGGTGATTGTTCGCGGTGCTCGGAACAGGTTGGGATCGGTTTCGTGCTTCTGACTCTCGATCGGATACTCGATCGCTGTTGCGTAATCACGATAATGCTGAACGTTATTTTTCTCGCTCAGCAAGTACTGCAGTCGAGCTCCTGGCGCAGCACACCCCTGGCTCAGCAGTGCGGCGAGCAGGACCGTCGCCGTTGGTCGCTTCCATCGGGTATTTTTCACGCGGTCAGCCTCCTGAGGCCAAAGACAGATTGCCTTTGACGACCTGTGGTGCCTGATATTTCTGGCAGCACGTCCACTTTAAACTTTATCTACTAAGACCCGCCACGGGCGCATTTCACCCTGAAGGAAGATCTCTCAATCGTTATCGTCAGAACAATCGTCAAACTTCGCCCAAACTTCCTGACGGGATCCATTGCATCGGCCAGCTCTGGCGGTCCTGCGGAAACTGCCGTTGCGATTCAAATAAGGCCAATTCGGCTCGATCGCTTCCCGCTTGTTCTTTCGCTAGACTGCCGAGCGACTCGTTGTCAGCCGTGAGATCTGCGAATTTCCAATGAATTTGCAGGTTGCGGTAACAATGCTGAAACCAAATCATGGTTGATAGGGACTTTCCCTAAGTAAAATCCTCCAATAAACCGCGACACTTTTTGACCAGTCAGCCGCGGCTGCAGGGATCATTTCCATATGGAAGCCACAACTCATGTGACCCGCGAGACTCTGAAGGCGGGCGAAGTTCTTTGCAGTTACTGTACGGCTCGCTGCTGTCGGTACTTTGCCATGAACATCGACAAGCCCACAACATGGGAGCAGTTCGACAACATGCGGTGGTACATGATGCATGGACCATTTTCGATCTTTGTGGACGGCGATTCCTGGTACCTTCTCATCCCCGGCGACTGCCAGCACCTTCAGGCCGATCATCGCTGCGGAACCTATCACACTCGCCCTCAGATCTGTCGTGACTACACGACGGATGCCTGTGAGTACGACAACGACGGCGTCTATGATCAGTATTTTGAAACGCCTGATCAGCTTTGGGAGTACGCTCATGCGATCCTCCCGGCAAAGCCTCGCCGAGCTCCCGGCGATCCCGTTTCATTGCCCGTTCTGCAGATGGCCTGATAGTCAAAAGCGGGGAAGTCGAACTGCCGCAATATTGAGGTGCTCTGAGAGCCCAACACCGCGGCTGAGTGGCCTGATTGAATTTGCGACGAGAACCCTTTTACACACGTTCCTCGTAAAGACTCGCACAGGACGATTTCTCTGCAGAGTTCCAGGAGCGACAGAACCTGCCGCTGGCGCAGGTGTCCGACGAATGGTGCGTGTGGATCGCGTCTCAGTCTGTTTACTACTTTTACTTTGAAACAATCGGTGACCTTCGTGTCGGACAAGAAAACGCATCGCATCAAACCTCAAACGCTTCGCGGCTTCCGGGACTTTTTGCCCGATCAGATGATGGCTCGCGAGCATCTGATCGACATCGCTCGTTCTGTTTATCGCAGCTACGGTTTCGCGCCGATTGATACGCCCGCTTTGGAGTATGCCGAAGTGCTGCTCGGAAAAGGCGGCGAAGAATCTGATAAGCAGGTCTTTCGCTTCACTGATCAGGGCGATCGGGATGTGGCCATGCGTTTCGATCTCACCGTTCCGCTGGCTCGCTTTGCGGCTCAGTATGTTCAGGAACTGGGTGTGCCGTTTCGGCGTTATCATATCGCGCCGGTTTGGCGAGGAGAGCGTCCGGCTCGAGGCCGGTTTCGCGAATTCATGCAGTGCGACTTCGATACGATTGGCACTCTCAGCAACTCGGCCGACATCGAAACGCTGTTTGTGATCAATGATCTGTTCGAGAAAATTGGGATCGAGCGGTTCACGATTCGTGTGAACAACCGCAAAGTCCTGAATGGTCTTCTGGATAAATGCGGGCTGGCTGAACATGCAGTTGGAATCCTGCGATGTCTTGATAAGCTCGACAAAATTGGCCGCGATGCTGTGATCGCGGAAATGGTCGAGAAAGTCGGGATCTCGGCAGCCGGCGCAGCGCAGGTGCTCGACATGGCGCAGCTGAAAGGGACGCCTGAAGAGATCCTTGGCTCACTGGAAACGATGCTGGCCGGAAGTCCGGCGGGCGAACAGGGCGTGCACGATCTTCGCGAGTTGTTTGCTTCAGTGAACGCCTGCGGATGGCCGGCCGGTCGCGTATCGCTGGACGTCTCGATCGCGCGTGGTCTGGATTATTACACGGGGACAATTTACGAGACATTGCTGGGCGATCTGCCGGAAATTGGCAGCGTGTGTTCCGGCGGTCGTTATGACAATCTCGCGGAACTGTTCACTTCGCAGCAACTGCCCGGAGTCGGTGCCAGTCTCGGTTTGGATCGCATGTTGGCGGCTATGGAAGAGCTGGGCCTGACAACGAAGGCCACGACGCCAGCCCCGGTGTTGGTGACCATGTTTGATGCGGCACGTATTCCTGATTATCTGCAGATGGGCCGGCTGCTGCGGAAAGCAGGGATCGGCACCGAGGTCTATCCGGAGGCGAAGAACATTGGCAAGCAGATGAAATATGCCGACAAAAAAGGAT
>QWOO01000343.1 GCA_003669615.1 Planctomycetota bacterium | reverse complement strand
TCTCCGTGTCATTTTCTCCATGTTTCGAGTTTCGTACTGCAATTTGAAATGAACAAAATAGCGTTCCTTACCATGGATAGTCTGGCCGGATTCGTCTCCTATGACGGGCTCGTGCGCGACATCCTTTCCAGCAGAGCCATTCACGTAGACGAGATCTCATGGCGTGCGGAAAACGTCGAGTGGAATCAGTATGAACTGGTCGTGATTCGATCTCCATGGGACTATCAGTCCGCGTGGGATCAGTTCATGGGCGTATTAACGCAAATCGATGCGTCCACCGCTCGACTGGAAAACTGCCTTTCGATGGCTCGCTGGAACGTGGAAAAAACGTACCTTCGAGATCTCCGCGAGCAGGGCATTTCCATCGTGCCGACAACGTGGATGATGAGTCCCTCCGTGGCCGATCTGCACGAGTTGTTCGATCGATTTAATTCTGACGACGTCGTCATCAAGCCGATTGTGGGCGCCAACGCGGATGACGCGTTCTGGCTGCGCCGTGAAACTTCGGCCGAGACATTTCAAATCGCGAGTGAAACGTTTCAGGGACGCACGGCTCTGGGTCAGCCGTTTGTTCGGAGTGTGACAGGTTACGGAGAAATCTCGCTGATCTTTTTCGCCGGACAGTACAGCCATAGCGTGCTGAAGAAACCAAAGGCGGGTGACTTCCGGGTTCAGGAAGAACATGGCGGCCGCATCCAGTCTGTCGTTCCAGAGGCCTCAATCATCGAGTTCGCTCATCGGACTCTGCAAGCCGTGCCGGGTGAAACACTTTACGCTCGTGTCGACCTGGTTTTTCTCGACGATGGTCAACCGACCGTCATGGAAGTTGAGTTGATCGAACCGTCACTATATTTGTCGTACGACCGGAAATCGCCCGTTCGATTTGCGGATGCGATTGAGGCGTTGCTGGGCAGATAGCTACCGAGATACCATCACACTTCCTCTACAAACTCGCAATATCAGAGTCGTTTGTACCACGCAGACGACGATCATCGGACCTTTGGCGCTTTCCGATTTTTCGCCTCGGGTTCCGGCTCATCCGTAAACGGCGGCTCATCAAACATCGAAGTTCCCTCGGCGACGCGCGGATCAAGGGTGTCCTGCAACACGGACATCAGCCGCTCAGCCAGTTCCGTTTTTGCATTGGCATACTCGACGTGTGAAGCGACATTCACAACCTGATCCGGATCCTTCTTCATGTCATACAATTCTTCTCCCGATCGACGAGCAAACGCCGCATCGAAGAACGAACGATAGGCGGACGTCTTCAATCCTTCCTGAATCAGCCACGTTTTCGTGGGGCTGGCGTCCATGTCGGCGAAGGCCGCAAACGTGTTGGAATCCAGAGCGGCCGCATCAGGCATCGTCTCTCCACTGGCACCAAACCCGGGTGCTGTTCCCATTGGCCAGCGTTCCGGCTGAAAGTTTCGGATGTAAAGATAATCGGCCGTTCGGATCGCCCGCTGTGGATAAGGCAATCTATCGGTCCTTGCTCCGGCCACATGTCGCTCGCGGCCCGTCACAACAAAATCGCGAGTCACATCAACCTGACCGGACTCTTTGGACGTCAAGACATTCATGAGACTGCGGCCTGTCATTGCTGCAGGCACTTTAAGCCCCGCGGCTTCCAGAATTGTTGGAGCCAGATCGGGCAGGCAGACAAAGTCATCGACGACTCGGCCCGCTGGAATGCGATCAGGCCAGGAAACGGCCAGAGAAACGCGAGTCCCCAGATCGTAAAGATTGCACTTGCCCGCCGGCATTCCGGGAATGCCATGATCACCTGAAACAATGACCAGAGTGTTGTCGGCTTCACCGGTTTTTTCCAGTTCGTTCAGCAACGCGCCCAGGCCCGCATCAAACGCCTGCACTTCCCCCAGATAGTCGGCTACGTCCTCTCGCACTTCCGGAACGTCGGGCAGGTGGGCCGACATTTTTCCTTTCAGATCATCCGGATTGATTTGCCACAGTTTTGCCCCGGAACCACGCACCCATTGGCGATGCGTGTTTGTTGGTCCCCACCAATAACAAAAAGGTTTGCCTTCGACTCGCTTGTTCAGAAAGCTGCGAAAGTTTCCTCGCACTTCCCGCAGCAACTCATCATGAACCTGCTGAGGATTCGCGGCAGCACTGACTCCTTCGGAATAATTGTGGAATCGATGTCCTTCCGCATTGAAGCCCGTGCGATTCGCACCCATCGGCGCATTGGCAGGAGTTCCGGGGCTCCACACTTTTCCCGTATGACCAACGACATAGCCGTCGTCTTCCAGCAGCAATGGGAATGACGGAATCGAAGGATCCCAGATCGCTCCCTGCAGGATTGCGCCTCGACCCGTTCGCCAAAAGTATTGCCCCGACAGTAACGAACTGCGACACGGCGTGCACGAAGGTGAATTGACAAAGGCTCGAGTAAACAGCACCCCGCCAGCGGCCAGGCGATCGAAATTCGGCGTCTTCAGAATATCGTTAGCACTGCCGGGCTCCAGTTTCGCGTAAGCACTTGCATAGCGACCCCAGTCGTCAGCGAAAGCAATAAGCACGTTGGGCCGCTCCGCATGAACTGTGGCGGCAAGCGTGTTCGCCGCCAAAACAGCAACCATCGACAAGCGAAAGGAATTCAGAAATCTCATCGGAAGACGTCCTTCTGTCTGCTGTTCAGAATCAAGATAGCTTTCGCCTCACGGTTGCCCTGCGAATCCTCTGAATCTTATCACGACGCGGCAGCCTGTGAATTGCATCAAGAGTATCGGAACCGGAAATCCGTTCCTGCGCACCGGCGACTTTAGAAACTGCCTGCGGTAAACTATCAACATGAACTTCCGGCATTCCATTTCGACCGTTCTTTCTGCATTTCTGCTGTTCGCAGTTCCTGCAGCGTCCGCCTGCGCGGATCTGGCGGACGGAGCACGAGAGTTTGTGCAGCAACTGTCGGATCGTGGCCTGTTCGAATTGGCCGAACAATTCTGTCTGCGACAATTTTCTTCGCTGAAGAATCCTGGCGAGCGTGCAGAGTGGGAACTGATTTTGTCAGAGTGTCAGGAGCAGCACGCCTGGCATATGGACGAAGACAGCCGCATGGGAATGATTCATCAATCGGCTCAACGCATTTCCGAATTTTTGAAATCGAACACGCCCGCAGCAGAGCACGATATTCGCCTGCGAGTGCGGCAGCTTGAACTTATCGTGGCCGCCGGTCAGATGGAGGCAATCATTCAGGCGCCACTCTCCAATATGTCGCCAGACGCCAGTGTGAATGACACAGTCAGAGACTCCAGACACCACCTTCCGAACCGCTCGATTTCTCCCGGCACTCAACGCATTCTTGACGCCATTCCACAGGCGGAAACTTCTTCACACGCACTCCTTAAGCAGATTGACGAGATTCGCAAAGAGATCGACAGCGATGTCGTCCGAATGGCTCGTGAACGCATCCGAATGGCGCTGGCCGAAATGGCGTTTGCAAAAGCTCAACTGAGTCCGCCTGCCACACGTTCCGACCTTATCAAGCAAGCCGATGCCCTTGCCGAACCACTGATCAAATCTGTCACGGATGAGCAACTACGATTTCGAGCTCGCACATTGACGGCGGAAACTTTGCTGGCTCAAAATGACTTTGCCGCTTTCAAACTTCGTTACGGAAACCTCGCATCAATCGCGAGAACGGCGGACGAAAAGACTTCAGTGACTGCGATCCACATCAGGGCGCTGCTCGAGCAAAACCAACCGTCGGAAGCCTTGCAGGAATATGTGAATGCTTCCCAAAACGGACTCGCGCTGACACAGGAATTACAGGTATTGCGTCTGCAGTCGCTGTTGCAACTGATGGAGCTGCTCTCCCAGTTGGACGCCTCGCAACAAAGAACCGATCTGGAACAAAACACGGCGGACGAGTTTCAGCAGCTGAAAGACAAAACCACCCAGCTGACCAGCGGCGTGTGGCGACAGAGATGTGTCCGCCTGATCGACCATTTTGAGAGAGTTCGGCAGGTCGGTCCGGAAGCCGCATACACGCTCGAAGTAGCCGCATCACTTGTGGAATCAGGCGACCTCAAGGGCGCGAGCGTTCTGCTTCAGTCTGTCCTGTCAACTCCGGGAACTCAACAGTCGCGAAACGTGGCTGCGATTCTGATGCAGTCCGGCCATCTTGCGATTCGCCTGCAGGACTGGACCACCGCGGCAAACGATATCGGCCGGGCAAAAGATTTGTACAACAAAGAGCAGGACAGGGCAGGTGCCGCCGCTGCCGATCTGCTGCGTATGTATGTGCTGGGCCAGCAGTGGAATCTGGATCCTGCCGCTGGAGTCACCGAGGAAATTTATCAGACCGCTATCAACGAGCATCTTCGATTGTTCTCTGATCAGCCAACGGTTCACCAGGCTCGTGAATGGCGAGCACGACTGCTAAGCAATTCCGATCCTCAACAGGCAGCAGAAGAGCTGCTCGCGCTGGCTGCGGAACTGGAAGTCCGCCAGGAAGTGACCCATCAGGCTACGGCCGCAGCAACCGACCATTTGAATCTGCTGAGCCTCGCGGGTGATTTTCTGCTGGAAGCAATCTCCGTCAACAGTGTGAGCATCGCACCGTCATCGCTGGAAACCGCAGACCGCTGGAAATCTCTCACGAGGAAGTTTGCGGAGGAATGCCAGCGAACAGAAGCCGGGCAGTCAGAGTCTGCTGAGTTTCAGAAAGCACTTCTTCACTCCCAGCAGACGGGGCTGGTTCTGTTCCAGACAATGGGATCCGACACGAACTGGAAAATGATCGACACACAGGCAAGGGACGGCCTCGCGGCCGTCGTGAAAATTCCAGATCGATCGCACACCTCCGAACAGAATACGTCCGTCAAGCTATCAGAGTCGGACCTTGAAAAAGCGGTAGCTCATGCAAGACAGGTGTGTCATGCGATGATTGTGCTGTCCAGAATTCGCCAGCTGGCCGATTTGACCGAGTACCAGGAATCGCGGTCAGTCTTGATCTCACTTTCGATCACAGAACGATTGAGTGTTGCTCAACTGCTGATCAGACAAATTCCGTCCAATGGAGCGTCGATACCAGGTGATGGACCACTGGCAAGGTTCCTGATCGAACTCATCAACCAGCCCAAAGACGCAGTAGAAAATGTCGGACTGAACGTAGATGTTCGCCTTCAACAGCTACGACTCCTTCAGACACTCGGGCGAGCCGCGGCAAGCATGGCGGCTTTCGAGCGTGCTCTGGACGAGTTGCTTCGTTCAAACCTGTCAGACGCACAACTGACGTCGCTGATGGAAATCATCAATTCGACATCCACGCCGAACGCAGTGAAAGCCGCGAATCAGGCCGCGACAACTCGGCGATTCTGGCAGACTCTTTACAAACGCTCAATGCCCGGAGACGACCGCTGGCTGGAAGCGTCGTTGCAGTTAGCAATCCTCGCCGAAGCCGATGGACAAGCGAAAGAATCAACGCGAATCCTGGCAGTCGTTTCGGTGCTTCACCCCAACTGGGGAACACCAGTCCGCAAAGCGAAAGCGGACGAACTTCGAAAGCGGCTGGAAAAAGCCCCATGATGACTCCCTATCTGCGATATCGACTCAAAACAATCAGTGAGCGTTCAGAAGCACTGCAAACACGTATCAACGCGGCCGGAAAAATCTGGGCACCGTTCCTGAATGGTTGCCTGCCGCTGCCTGTTATGCGTGCTGTTGCCAGTCATACGCGCCATGCTTCATGCGCCAGCATTAATGATGCGAAACTCCTCGCGGTTGCCGGTTTTCAGTCATTCATCGTCACTCGCCCGGTCGTCGACAACGATGCACTGGAGCTTCTCGCCGGCATGACCTCTCAACACAGTTTCACAGTCGTTGTCGATCACTTTCGACAGGCCGAACTGTTGTCGCATGCACTCGTGGCGATCGGAGCTGCGACGGATGTTCTGCTGGACGTCGATTTGGGGCAACAAACAACGGGAGTTCGACCGGGTCCGGATTCTATAAATCTGGCCGCGGCGATATCGCAGTTGCCGAGAGTTCGTCTGCGCGGAATTTTTCTGGATGATCGCAGTCCCGGCACCGCTTCGGAGAATCAGGCGATCGATCCGTCTTTTGCAGAATCGCTTGCCGTCGCCCGTCATTGTCGGCGGATGATTGAATCTCATCCCATTCAGTGCGACGAGATTATAACGGCTTTCGAATTCTCTGCCGAAGCTTTAAAAGCCGGGGAGATTACGGCCGTCATGACTTCACCGATGCGATTCATGGAATCACCAACAGCGTCGCTGAAAGCGTCTTCTGTCGAACTGGTGTGTCGAGTGCTCTCACGACCGTCACTGGAATGGTGCATTGTCGATGCGCCCGCCCGAGTAGCGTCGACATGGAATTCGCAGAGCTGCACCCAACCCAAAGGCGCTGCGATGCTTCATTCACGCGGTGACGTGGCAACTTTAGCTTTATCCGGCGAATCGCGGGACCTCCGAATCGGCGATGAGATCTCCATCTCGGCCGATCTGTTTGCGGCCACGGAACGGCACAATCTGCCGTTTGTCATAGAAGCCTGAAGATCTTCGCTTCCGCAAACAGGCTGCAGCGCCCCGGCATCGCATGATTTCACCGCACGAGGCAAGCTGCGGCGGCTAAGAAGAGTCTGTCGATGGCGAAGGCTTCTCCGATGAAGCCTCTTGTATCAATCAATCGGACTCTGACAGTGGTAACAGTCTCGTCGCGCATGAGATAACGATTCTGCGGGCGTTGCAATCACTACGCAAAACACCTGGAGCATTCCCGGCATTAGTGTCGAAACCGAACTCATCGACACAGACGTTACTTCATGACTAATGAGAATTGAGGCAGGAACTGGCTCATTGCGGACGATCGGTGAATTCACGACCGCATACGAAATCAGACCCGTCCTCCGCAGTGGATATCTCAATCACGCAAAATTCAAAGTAACCCGGAAGCGGTGACCTGCAGACACCACCCGGCCGACGATTCCGAGTTCATTTTTGAAAGCAGGATGCTCATGGACGAGTGTCCTCAAATGGAGGGCAGCAGGATGCTGATCCGACTTTCGCGACGTCCCACGCGTCGCTGTATGGCGTGGCTGATGCTGGGATCAATGGGGCTGTCATCCCTGTCCGGCTGCTCGCGCCAATTTTGGCGGAAGCAGGCCGACAAAGATTCGTACAACGCTGTCGCTGAAAAGCTGTCTGATCCCCATTGGCAGGTGCCAAGGATTGAACTGACGCCGGACACTCGCAGCCGTTTTTATGATCCGTATGACCCGGACAAAG
>QWOO01000298.1 GCA_003669615.1 Planctomycetota bacterium | reverse complement strand
CTCTGCATCCTGCTCATCACTATCGCATCCATTTATGGGATGCAAAGAAGCCCGAGCTGGCTCTGAAGTCGTCCGCGATGGGAGGCATGGCGGCCCCTGCGATCGCCCACATGTGGCACATGCCCGGGCATATTTATTCCAAGCTGCACCGCTATCACGATGCGGTGTATCAGCAGGAAGCGTCGGCTCGAGTTGACCATGGGCATATGATGAAGGATCGAGTGCTCCCTGATCAGATCCATAACTTCGCTCACAACAACGAGTGGTGTATCCGGAACATGATTTCCATCGGCCGCGCTCATGATGCCGAATCGCTGGCTCGAAACATGCTCAGCATGCCGCGTCACCCGAAGTACAATCACATTGGAAAATCGGGCAGCTTCAAATATGGCCGTCAGCGACTGCTGGAAGTTCTGCAGGCCTTCGAACTGGAAGATCGGATCATCGCACTGAGCGGTACCACATGGATGGAAGATACCGGCGATAAGGAAGAAGACCTGCTTCGCGATCGGGCCATCGGGTCTGCATTCGCAACTCTCGGGAAAACGGCCGAAGCTGCGTCCGTACGAGATCGCATTCAGAAGCAGCTGGATGGTGATAAGCAAAAGCAGCAGGAGGCCATGGCCGAAGCAGAGAAGAAAGCTCGCGAAGCAAAATCCGATGATAAAGCGATCGAGAAAGATCGCAAAGATGCTGAAGGGAAATTCACCGCTGATCTCAAGCGATTCGAAAAGACTCTGCAGGAAATCGACGGACGCACAGCCGTGCATGCGGGCGATTTCGCCGGCGGACTGGATCTGCTGACGAAGGCAGAAATTTCGTCTGACACTTTGGCTCTGCTGATGTTGAAAAGTGGCAAAACGGAAGAAGCCATCAAGAAGGCTGCAGAGAACTCCAGTAACAATCCGGGAGAAATTCTCTCGCTGGCGACACAGGTTGAGATTCTTTACACAGCCGGAAAAAAAGAAGAAGCGAAAGCCGCGTTTGAGGAATTGCGAAAGCTGTCATCCACGATTGATCTGGATGTGCCGCCAATCGCTCGCCTTGCCCCCGCCGCTGCAGAGTTGGGGTTTGCTGCCGACTGGCGAGTGGCCCGCGAAGTCCCGGTGGATCTGGGTGCAAGGCCGCAACTGGATGCACTGGGACCGTTTCGCTGGTCGCCTTTGTCCGCACCTGAATGGACTCTGGCTGATGTTGATGAAAAGCCGCGTTCGTTGAGCGATTACCGAGGCCGGCCGGTCGTGGTGGTCTTTTATCTGGGCTACGGTTGCCTCCACTGCGCTGAACAGTTGCAGGCGATGGCGAAGAAGTTCGACGGATTCAAGCAAGCAGGTCTGGATGTTGTCGCGATCAGTACGGACAAGCAGATCAACTTGAAACGGGCCTACGAGAACTTCGAAGGCGGATTTCCATTTCCTCTGGTCGCCGATCCAGAGATGCAGATCTTTCGAGAGTATCGTTGCTACGATGACTTCGAGAAAGCGGCGCTCCATGGCACGTTTCTGGTTGACGCAAATGGACTCGTCCGCTGGCAGGACATCAGCTACGAACCGTTTATGGATGTCGATTTCCTGCTGAAAGAATCCGTGCGTCTGCTTACGATGATTCCTGCTGTGAAAACGCCAGTATCTGGCACAGGCGAGGCGGAATAGTACGTAAGTACGCTCGTGTTTGGTTTTCAACGGAACGTAAGGGCTCGAGTCAAAGGCGAGATCTGCAGGAAATAGCGGTCACTGCACCCGTTCACCCATTGGAGTTTATCGACCAAATTGAAATAGCCCAACTGGCGGTGCGCGGCGTGACTTGCGCGAATCAAAGTCGTAAACTAAAGCGGTCTTTCACTCCGAGGTGGTAAATTTGTGATAGTCGGCTTTCGCTCTGCGAAAGAAGCGAGCACAAACGCAACTTTCGCGGAGCGAAAGGCGACTATGCGAAATCTGCACGCCACCAGTGGAGTAGTGCTCCAGCAGCGATCTGCAGGTGAGCCTCGGAAACGTGGGGGCGAACTGATCAGGTACAGATATAATCAGATAAAATCGTCAGACACCAAAGCGTCAGACAGAAAAATTTACGGACCCAATTCATGTACACTCTTCGGATGGCAAAAAGAGTCCTCTTTGAAACGAACAAGCGGCTTCTGTGGAAGCTCGTCTGGAACATGGGCGTCAAGGGTTCTCTGTCCGTCATGAAGCACCGGCAGCGGATGAAGAAGGGACAATTTTTCCCTCCGTTCCTGTACGTATCCATCATCAACAGCTGCAATCTGCGATGTCAGGGATGCTGGGTTGACGTGGCTCACAAGCAGCAGACGATCGACGTGAAGGCCATGAATCGACTGATTACGGAAGCCAAAGAACACGGCAACACCTTCTTCGGCATCGTCGGCGGTGAACCGTTTATGCATCCGGAATTGTTTGAGATTCTGGAAGGCCACCCGGACTGCTATTTCCAGATCTTCACGAACGGCCAGTTCATTACTGACGAGAAAGCCCGTAGACTCTTCGAGCTCGGCAACGTCACTCCGCTGATTAGTGTGGAAGGAAATGAGATCGTCAGCGATGAACGGCGCGGGCGGTCCGGTGTGTACAGCAAGACTCTGGCTGGTATCGAAAACTGCCTGAAGAACAATGTGATGACGGGCGTCTGCACCAGTCTCGCCAAATCCAACATCGATCATTTGTTAACGGAAGCCTGGATCGATCGTCTCGTCGAAATGGGAGTGCTTTACACCTGGTTCCATGTCTATCGACCCATGGGCCCCGATGCGCAGACTGAACTGTGTCTGACGCCCGAACAACAGCGGCGAGCCCGTCAGTTTGTTGTCGACATGCGTGCGAAGAAGCCGATCATCATTGTGGATGCGTATTACGATGGCGAAGGTAAGGCCTTGTGTCCGGCCGCCAATGGAATCAGCCACCATATCAATCCGTGGGGTGATATTGAGCCTTGTCCGATCGTTCAGTTTTCGAAAGAATCGATCCATCACGAAAAAGATGATCGACACCTCTTCGACAAATTCACCACCTCTGAGTATCTCGCCGACTTTCGCGAACTGGCTCAGCAGACAACGCGTGGCTGCATCGTTCTGGAGCGTCCCGACCTCCTGGCTCAGCTCGTAGAAAAACACGGAGCCAAAGACTCAACCGCTCGCGGCACTGCGATGCAGGAGCTGAAGTCGATGATTCCGCGAACATCGCAGTATCATCCGGGCCATGAAATTCCAGAGAAGAACTGGTACTACCGAATCGCCAAGCGATTCCTGTTCAATGACTTCGGTGTTTACAACGGCCGTGATCATTCCAAAACTGCCGCTCCGTATATCGTCAACGCGGAAGTGAAACCTGCCGCATCGCTGCTTTCCAGGTCGGGTGGATGCTGTTCCGGCGAAACCGCTTGTGACACCGTGCAGACGGTAACGCTGGGGACACCTGTCGATCCCGCGTAGAGCCGGCATCGACCAGGGATCGCACGACTTTTTAAAGTTGCCTTTCGCTTTGCGAAAGAAGCGTTTACGTTCGCATCTTTTGCAGAGCGAAAGGCGACTGTAATTTTCCGCGTGATGCTAAGTGACGCGTTTGCTCAGACAAGGAGAATGATTTGATCTGGGACCTGCACTGTCACCTGAACGGAATTCCTGGCCGGACTCCGGACGAGCAGATGGCGCGCCTGATCGAATGCGCGGATCGGATGCAGATTGACCGGCTGGTGCTCTTTATGGGCACACCTTTTTTACTTGACCCAAAGCCAGAAGAATTTCGTGACCAGAACGACCAGGTCCTTCAGGCGATCAGCCACTGGCATCATCGAGCCTTCGGGTTTGTGTATCTCAACCCGATTTACGAAAGCGAAAGCCTTGCCGAACTGGATCGCTGCGTTGCCAACGGCCCCATGACCGGCATCAAACTGTGGGTCGCAAAACGCTGTGATGCGGCGAGTGTGGATGCGATCGTTCGGCGCGCCATTGAATTGAACGTGGTGATTTATCAGCACACCTGGCTGAAGACAACCGGCAATCTCGACGGCGAAAGCACTCCTGAAGACCTTGCGAAGCTGGCTCGTCGTCATCCGGAAGCGTCGCTCATCTGCGGACATACAGGCGGGAACTGGGAACTCGGTATTCGCACCGTGCGTGATCTGCCCAACGTCAGCGTGGATCTTGGCGGCGGAGATCCCACCGCAGGAATCGTCGAAATGGCCGTTCGTGAACTGGGCGCATCACGAGTTCTGTATGGCAGCGATGTCGCCGGACGCAGTTTCGCTTCACAACTGGCCAAAGTGACGGGTGCCGAAATTTCGGAAGCCGATAAGCAGATGATTCTCGGTCAGAACCTGCGACGATTGATGATGCCCGTACTGCAGCGGAAAGGAGTCCGGTTGTGACAATCGATGTCAATGTTTCGCTGTCTCGGTGGCCCAGCCGACGGCTGCCGTTGGATGAAACTCCGCGTCTGGTTGAACGACTGGTCAGGCATGGAGTGACTCAGGCCTGGGCCGGTTCGTTTGATGCCATTCTGCACAACGACATTGCGGCCGTGAACCATCGCCTTGCCACCGAATGCTCGATCGCTGACAACGGTCTGCTGTGGCCGATGGGAGCGGTCAACCTGAAGCTGCCCAATTGGAAGGATGACCTGAAACGTTGCCATGAAACGCACGGCATGCGAGGTATTCGCCTGCTGCCGTCCAGTCATGGATATGGTCTGGACGATCCCGAGTTTGCCGAACTGCTGGGAATGCTGAGCGACTTTCGAATGTTGCTTCAGATCGCAATCCGCCTTGAAGACCCACGGACTCAGCATCGACTTCTGAGCGTGAAAGACGTTGAGCTCGCCCCATTGCCGTCGCTCATGAAAGAACATCCCGATGTGCCAGTGATCCTGCTGAATGCATTCCCTGCAGCAAACTCGGAGCTGGCTTCCCTGCTCGCCACGTCTGCCCGAGTGTACTTTGAAATCGCCACGCTCGAAGGCCTCGCAGGACTCGAGAAGCAAATTCAGTTGCTTCCACCCGAGCGATTGCTGTTTGGTTCCCACGCGCCATTCTTTATGCTCGAATCGGCCGTGCTGAAGCTGCAGGAATCTGCGATGCCGGCACCCATTCAGAAACAGATCACGCACGAGAACGCCGAATTGCTGATAAATACGCTCGAGAAATGACACAGGCATTGCACGCGGCGCGTGGCCTGCCGGTCATCTACGCAATGAAAGCCATCGTGAAGACGACAAGAATCCCGCACCAGACGACGCCGAGGCCGTGCCAGAGACAGGCGGCAAACGTTACGCCCCAGAAGTATTCATGGTCGTAGCGATCCGCGAATGCAGACAACGTCACCCACAGCAGGACCGACTGAGCCACGAGGAAATGCATCGCATGAATGGCGGTCAGCATTACGACAAAGCCATGCACCCCAAGCTGCGATACCTGTGGATCCATTGAGCCCTTGTCGATGGCCCAGAGTCCGTATCCCTGAACGGACACGAACGCCATAGCGAAGCCGAACGCCCTGAGAAGCGCCTGTCGAAACTCCGCCTGCCGCTCTCGCTTAACGAGCCCCCGAGCTTTCTCCAGATAGACGCTGCCGATGGCAAGGAATGCGGATGTCACAAGGAAAGACCATGGAAGTCGCAGTTTTTCAGCGGGCGACTGACGTCCGAACAACGTTCCAAGCAGGACCGCGAACAGCAGAACAACCGCAGCCTGCAAAAGCGTGGCAAGGAAAAATCGCCGGGCCAGGGAGACTCGAATTAGATCCCAGCGGTTTGCCATAGTTCCCAGCAGATCCGGATCAGCCAGCGGCCGAAAGACAGACGATTGGCGAACGGCATCTGAATTGGCGGAAGATCTGGACTAAACAACAGATCCATCAGCAGATCAGTTGGTAGCCGCCACTGTTTTCAGTTCACGTTCGATAGTTCGACAGAGCGTTTCTTTACTATTCACTTCCCCGTTGATCGTTGAATTCGGGAAGAGCAGTTTCGGAACCGAGCCCTGTCCGACTCTTTTGTACAGAGCCACATGTCGTTTTATGTACTCGGCCGGAATTTTCGAGTCATATTCTTTCTTGAATTCCTGAGCCCCAACAAGTTTCTCAGCGTGAGCACGTGCAGTCGAAGGTACGCGGGTGGATTCAAACATCCAGTCGTGAAACTCTTTGAACTTAGCAGGCTTCACACGCCAGACCGTAATCGCAATCCGCGACAGTTCGCACGCTCCTGCATGTCCGCCACCGCTGGCCGCGTCGTTACACGATCGCTCCAAAGGTACTGGCAGAGCGATAATGGCCAGATCGTTGCCGAAGTGCTCAAAAGCGCCTTTGACTGCAAAGTGAGTATTTCGACAGTGCGGGCAGGTGTAGTCGAACATCTCGACGAAAACGTAGCGAGCGTCAGCATTTCCCAGGAGAGGCCACTGCTTAACATCCAGAGAAACTCGGTTGCCAGCTACCGAAACGACTTTGCGTTGTGGCACTTCTGGAACGGCTACTTCTGCCTTGGATTCCGTTGCGGCTTCGGATTTCTCCGCGGCTTCCGCGTCAGTCGTTGGCTCAGCCTTTGGTTCTTCGGCAGCTTTGGTTTCTGTTGTGGTGCTGGCTGCAGTCGCGGTAGCGGCGTCTTCAGAAACGGCGGGTTGTACGGTTGCCGTTTCGTCAGGGAAGAAACTCAGCATCTGGGAAATCAGCTGCAGTCGTGGTGGAACGATCAGCAGCAGAGCCGCCGCAGAAGGGACTTCCACGTCGGCCTTAACGGAATCAGTGGATTCAGAATCAGACGACGGCTTCGAAGAATCAGACTTTTCACCGTCAGCTTCCGTCCCGACCAGATCGCTTTCACTGCTGCTGCCCGGGGCTTCGAAAACATCGCCCGGGGCTTCAAAGATCTCTTCAGGCGGAGCGAACATATCGCCTTCATCAGCGACAGTTGGCTGGTCGTCTGGATATCGCACGACTTCGAAATTTTCGATTTCCGGAGTCATCACCTGAATCGTAATCAGCACTGCCACCGCAGACACGGCGAACGATGCAATCATGGCTTTCATGCCGCCGGAGAGCACACTGTTCTTCAGCATCAGCAGCGTCAGAACGAGTCCACAGGAATGGACAGCAACGCAGTAAGGGCAAATATGCTTGAGCAAAAAGATCTGAAGACCAATAAACCAAAGTGCCGCCAGACCGGCCATGAAAGCTCCGGCAGTCAAACCCGTCCACAGCATGCGCAAAAAGGCAGGCGGTGCGGGCCGAGTGACAAACCCAAGCATGATCAGCAGACTTGCATAAAGTCCG
>QWOO01000267.1 GCA_003669615.1 Planctomycetota bacterium | reverse complement strand
TTCGACCGGCTGCCGAGACCACATCAATGATTCGTGCGTCACGTGGAACAAGCACCGTGACGTCTCTCAATTCGCCGCGCAGAATTTCATAGTTCAGCACGGTCTTCGACTGCAGCAGCCCCTGCTCGATATGGACTGAAGTCTGGTTCGTCACACTGCTGAGCAAATCCATAACAGGCTTAGAACCCGCGCGAGGATTCCAGTGGACGGAGAACTGATTGGTCGCTCCCAGACTGGCTCGCACAACCGTCTTGCCCTCGACCGCTCGGTCCTCTGCCGGAAGCAGAACCTGCACTGGCGCAATTTTCACGGTCTGGTCAGGTTCGGGAATCGTCACCACAATTTCACTGATGCCGGTGGGCGGACAGGCGACCGTGAATGAACGGTCTTCAGGCGATGTCAGTACCGTCGACAAAAGTTCCAGCTTGACGGTCTTCTGACCGGCTCCTTTCAGCAGTAACTCATAAGTGCCTTCGCCGGTGCCCTTGAGTAAAACCGTTCCGTCCGCAGGTTCGACACTTCCGATGGCCGAAGGGCCAAATGTCAGAGGTAACGTGGCCCAGCCTTCCGCCTTGATGACGTCGACTCGAAGTTCCACGGTGATGCGTGCAAGATCTTTTTCGACAACGGCGTTCCAGAGCGATGACGTAATAACGGCATCCTGATTTCCGGTTGTCACCGGCACAGCATTGATCGCGCGTTTCATCAGGTCGAGGTATTCTGCATACGGCAGAACGACAGACGCATCCTGATTGTCAAAGACTTTCTTCAGGTCTCGAAAAGGCACGTAAATCAGTCGATCCCACTTTTCCAGCAGCGAAGACTTTTCGGTCTCGGGTGTTTCTGTGACTGGCGGCGTGGCAGGTTCCTGAGCAAAAGTCAGGGCCGAATGATTCAGAGAAGCGAATGCCAGCAGAACTGACAGACAACAGACAACGTTTCGCATTTGGTGAGGCCTTAGAAGCTTCGTGGGAGCTGACGGCTGGCGATATCAATACGCAGTTTGTGGTTGTGGCTGCGTTTGTGATTCATAGAACTAGTGGTGCAGGAGCTGTTCAGATCAAAGTACAGAATGGAAATGAACTCAGCCGATGAGCCGAGCGACAGAAGGTTGGTGGCTCAGCCAACCGGATTCCTGATGTGCTCTCGAGTTCTTCAGTGTTTACTTTCTTCAGTGTTCACTTCCAAACCTATCACTGGACGATTTCAAGACGTGCAGTCTAACATGGTTATGATGATGCCCAATGTCGTCGGGGTAGAGTCTCTGAACAGTGTTCTTGCGCCGAATTTACATGATTTGTGAGACCGCGGTTAAACACACCCGCTGCCTGTTCGAGTGGCGATTTCGCTCTGAACAGCGTGAAATATACGTCAGAAAACACGCATCTGATCAAGAACAGCGACTCACTGCCCGGAACTCGCCGACAGGCTTTGGTTGGATTGCGGGAAGAGTGATTTTTGTTCCGGAAATCTGTCAATTATTCAGCAAAACCGCATGGGGAACTGGCCGCACTCTTCATCTCTGAGCCTCAGAAGACCCCATGAAATTTAAGAAACGCGGCGGCAGACCGACGGGGGGCGGAGCGATTTGCATGAAAAAAGCCCGTCTCCGAGCTGGAGGCGGGCTTTCCGTTTTGAGGCTCTTGGGAAGAGAAAACGGACTTAAAGAATGGCGGAACCCTTCACTTCGATGCCCTTCAGCTTCATCTTCAGTTCTTCGATGTTCGGTGAAACCTCGAAGGCAGCTTCGCGACTGACAAACTCGCGAGTCACAAAGTCATACAGGCTGTCGTTGAACAGCTGCATGCCTTCCGTCTTACCGATACGAATGGCTGCAAACAGCTTCTCGTCCATTTCTTCCATCACCAGTTTTCGCACCGTGGGATTGAAGGTCATGATTTCAACGATCGGGACTCGCGGAGGCTTGTCGACGATCGTCTTGAGCAATTTCTGACCCACAATGCATTTCATATTCATTGCCATACTGGCGCGAATTGCTTTGTGCATGTCGAACGGGAACAAGTCCAAAATACGCGAGATGCAACCCGGAGCTCCCGGCGCGTGAATCGTACCAAACACAAGGTGCCCGGTTTCGGCGGCATGAATCGCGGTTTCGAAAGTTTCGCGGTCTCGCAGCTCACCCACCAGCATGATGTCCGGGTCTTCTCGCACCGCGTGTTTCATCGCAATATGAAAGTCGATCACATCCTGTCCGATCTCACGCTGATTGATCAGACACTTATCCGACGTGTAAATAAATTCGATCGGGTCTTCGATCGTCAGAATGTGCTTGTTCATGTTGCGATTGATCCAGTCCAGCATCGACGCAATCGTCGTACTTTTTCCGGAACCGGTCACACCGGCCAGCAGCACCATTCCCTGATCGTACTTGCAGTGGTCGACCATGCAGGGCGGAAGGTACAGACCTTCGAAAGGCGGAATCGATCGCTCGATCTTTCGAGCAACCATGCCGACCTTGCCCAGCTGTGTGAAGAGGTTCACACGAAACCGCCAGGGATCATTGTCGATCAAAATCACTTTGGAAAAGTCGGCCCCGCCGTTCTTGTGAAAGATGTCGAGGTTACGCTGATCCATCATCGGGAAGGTCAGTTCAATCATCTGACTTTCTGTGATGGGCGCCATTTCCAGATCGCGAAGTCCGCCACGAATTCGAAACACCGGCGGACGTCCGACCTGCAGATGAATATCCGAGCACTTGTGTTTGATGGCCAGTCGAAAAATCTTGTCGACTTCCACATCCTTCACCGGGTCAAAGGTGGATTTTTTCCAGTCCGCAATCAAAACCATGAGCAAAGTGTCCTGACAATTGGCTTGTCGAGAGAAAAATCGGGAACATGCAGTACGTGAGTTTTACCATGCAAACGGCTTCTCTTGCAGCATTTCGGGTGCAGATTTTTCGGGCATTCAGGTTCTGAATGAATCCCGGAGAGATTCTACAGGCAACCATTGCCGGTATCTGCATGGGCCATCAGACTTCAGCACATCGCTTGAATCACGAACGACGGGTTCATGTCAGATGCCTTCTCTCGATGATGAAGTTCCGCAAGGTTTCCGCTTATGGCCAATCTCGCCCGACGACAAATTCTAAAGATGCTGGGAATACTGGGGATCGGCAACGCCACATTTCAACGAGCACTCGCGGAGGAGGCCGCGAAAGGAAGTGGACTGACACTGGAGCAGATTGCGAGCGCGGAATGGGTTGCCGGAATTTCTCTCACGGACGAACAACGCACATCGCTGACCAGCCGACTCAACGACGTCCGAAGTGATTCCGCAGAGATTCGTGCGATACCCATTCGCTATGACGAACTTTCGGCGTTTCGATTTGATCCGGAGATGGCCGACCCCACGGTTGCCGTTCGTGCGTTAAAGCGACCCGACTGGCTGTCGGATCGTCCGGCTGTCGCCGTGAGCGAAATTCCTCCGGCTGACGTTTTGACGGCAGATGACTGTTCGTTCCTGTCCATAGCCGAACTTGGCAAACGCCTTCGAAATGGATCGTTGACCAGTGTGAAACTGACGCGGTTCTGTCTTGAACAACTGATGCGGCACGATCCCGTATTAAACTGCGTTGTCACGCTGACTGAGGATCTGGCCATGCGTCAGGCCGAGCAGGCTGATCAGGAGCTGGCGAGCGGTCATGATCGTGGTCCTCTGCACGGAATTCCATGGGGCGCAAAAGATCTGATCGGACTGCATGGGTATCCTACGACCTGGGGTGCGGCTCATTTTCGTGAGCAACAAACAAAGACCAGCGCTACGGTCGCTCAGAAGCTCGAGCAGGCCGGCGCGGTCATCGCGGCCAAGTTATCGCTGGGTGCACTGGCGATGGGTGACGAATGGTTCAATGGTCAAACGAAGAACCCGTGGAATCCGGCGCAGGGTTCCAGCGGTTCTTCCGCCGGTTCCGCCTCCGCCGTGGCGGCCGGTCTGCTGCCATTCGCGATTGGCAGTGAAACGCTGGGCAGTATCGTTTCTCCGACACGCCGCTGCGGAGTCGCCGGTTTGCGACCGACGTTTGGTCGCGTCTCTCGAGCCGGTTGCATGGCGTTGTCGTGGACCATGGACAAGCTTGGCCCCATCGCGCGTTCTGCGGACGATTGCGGATATGTGCTGGCCGCGATTCACGGTCGAGATGTGGCCGATCCGACCACCGTGGATCGCTGGTTCCAGTGGCCGGTGGATGCTGATCTTTCGAAATTGAAAATTGGCCGTGTCACAAACTGCGAAACGTCTGCGCCCGACCAGAGGGCACTCGATCTTCTTCAGAAATGTGGTGCTAAGTTAGTCGACATTGAACTGCCGCGCGACATTCCCGAGTGGACACTGGCCGGCATGCTGAACGTGGAGGCCGCCTGCATCTTTCAGGAGCTGGCACGTGAAAATATCAGCGAAGGACTTAATAGCTGGCCGGATATCTTTCGAGCGTCACATTTCGTTTCGGCCATCGATTATTTGCAGGCGTCGAGAGCCCGCTTTCAGTTGATGAAAAAGATGGCGGCCGTGTTTTGCGATGTGCACCTGTATGTCGGCGGCAGCGATCTGGGGATTACCAATCTGACCGGCCATCCCACCTTTGTATTGCCGGTCATGATGGCTGAAATGAAGCCTCAATCGCGGCCACTCTGTTGCACTCTGACCGGCGCGTTACACGACGAGGCCACTCTGCTGTCCGTCGCCCGTGTCATCGAACAGCAGGCGGACGTATTAAAGTTTCACCCGCAGCATTGATGATTGTGCGAACGGTCCAAAACAACAGCCGATTGCCTGCGCCGTTTCAAACTGTGCCGAGGGTTCTCGGACGGCGATGACGGAGTGAGTGACTCAGCACACTGTTCCGTTAAACCAGTTCTCGCATGGGTTCACGCAGATCGACGAGGAACTGTGGGCGGCCTGTCGGGTCGGAGAGCGTCGTGTTCATCACGTCGATGCCAAGATTATGGTAGGCCGTTCCGATGACTTCCTGCATGTGGACGGGGCGAGCTGTCGCGTATTCGCCCAGTCGGTTGGTCGCACCAATCGCCTGACCAGTTCGCATCCCGCCGCCTGCCATCAGAGCACAGCTGACCTGCGGCCAATGGTCTCGACCTGCGCCATCGTTAACACGCGGCGTACGACCAAATTCACCCCAGACAAGAATCGTGACGTCTTTCAACATGCCGCGTTCTTCAAGATCCAGAACCAGAGCACTCACGCCCTGATCGAGCTTCGATCCGTGGTCGCGAACCAGATCAAAGTTCTGTCCATGACTGTCCCATCGACCATAGGACAAGGTCACCGACCGCACTCCGGCTTCGACAAGGCGACGAGCCATCAGGATCTGTTCGTTACATGTTGGAGCACCGTCGTACTGATACTTGAACGGCTTTCCGTCACCGTATCGAGCACGCATTTCAGGCGACTCCTTTGAGATATCCAGAGCTTCCGCCAGCCGGCTGGACGTGAGCACTCCGAAGGCCGCTTCAGTAAAGGAGTCCATCCCAGCCATTGTCCCGGAGGCATCGGAAGATCTCTTGAGCTGATCGAGTCCCTGCAACAGGGATCGACGGTCACCCAGACGGTCGAGCGTGACTCCGTTGAGTGTCAGATCTTCCATGCCGTTGCCGTTCGGGCGGAATGGCTGATAAGCCGCGCCGAGGAATCCGGATGGCCCAGGTTCAGACCAGGGCAAGTGAGCCGTTTTCTCGGCGAGTGCAACGGACGCGGGGATTCCAGGATCGGTTGGTCCGAGGAGTTTCCCCAGGACGGAGCCGAGGGCCGGGCGGCCACCAATGGACTGAATATTTCGTCGGTCCCAGCCGGTCAGGCATTGGAAACCATCGTGTGCACCTTCGCAGCCGACAACCGATCGCACGACGACAAGGCGATCCATGATGGCGGCCAGCTTCGGAAAGCATTCTCCGATCTGAATGCCGGCAACATTGGTGTCGATCGGACTGAACTCCCCACGAATTTCGCGAGGAGCTTCGGTCTTGATGTCCCACATGTCCTGATGCGGCGGTCCGCCAGCCAGGAAAATATTGATGATTGCTTTCTGGGACCCGGCGGGGCTCGCCCCGGCGACCGCTTCCGCTCGCATCAGGTTGGCCAGATTGACGCCACCAGCGGCGCCCATGGCGAAACCGCCGATTTTCATGAAACCGCGACGAGAGATACCGTCGCAGTATTTTGTTGATTTTCCAAGGATTGTCAGCATGGGAAGCTCCGGCAGAAAAGTGGCAGGACCGGAAGATCGTCGCGAGTTGGCAGGACCAACGAGCAGCGAGCGAAGGTGGGCTTTACAGACATCGTCTAACAGTGGGTCAGTTAATTGGCAGTTTTGGACTGCGACGCTACAGACGTGCACTCCAAAAGTATCCTAAACCAGCGACAGTTTCGCTGATTAATTAGTAATCAGATTAAAGAGACGCGGGCTCGCCGTCAAGAAGCGAAGGTTTTTGCCGATTATTCCGTCCTGGGCAGGAACTGGAAAAATTCGGGTGAACTTGTTTCCGAACAAGAACCGATTATCATGTGTCTCACAATTCGGCCCCGCTGGTAACAGTCGGACGTCGAGGAGAGATGGCAGAGTGGCCGAATGCGCATCATTGCTAATGATGTGATCCTGTCAAAGGGATCCCAGGGTTCGAATCCCTGTCTCTCCGCTTAAAAGCTCGCAGCATGCTGCGAGCTTTTTTCATGCGCTTGCAGGTTTTCTGTCAGGCGAATGCCGCCTGCAGCATTGCGAGACTTTTGGGAATGGCGGTGCGCGGATCTTCTTTGCCCTCAAATTCCAGCGACACGTATCCTCGGTATTTGTACCGCTGCAGCAATTCCGCAATTCGTTTGTAGTCCAGGTCGAGCGAATACCAGAGCCCGCCGCCGTAGTAGGTCTTGGCCTGCACAAGCACTGCGTCGTCTGCCATTTGTTCGAGTCGGTCGTAGGGATCCTCAAGGAAGTTGCCAGTATCCAGAGTTGTCTTCAGCCACGGTGAGTTGATGGCTTTGACAATTCGCATGACGCCTTCCGGAGTTCGACCCAGCCCCCAGTGGTTTTCAAGACCCAGCGTCACGCCGCATTTTTCCGCCACAGGAAGACAGTCCGTCAGTCCCTGAATGACCCACTCGAAGCCGTTGTCATCGGTGTAACCTGGCAGAACCGGCTCGATGCCTCGGTTGGCCATAAGCTCATCAAAATTTCCGCTGGTGCCCCACCGCCCGGTGTTGACTCGCATCGTCGGAATGCCCAGCTGATAAGCCAGTTCGATCGAGCGAATCGTCTTCTCGGTATTCTGTTTGCGAATAGCGGCGTCGGGACTGACCCAGCCCTGATGAGTCGAGAAGC
>QWOO01000330.1 GCA_003669615.1 Planctomycetota bacterium | reverse complement strand
GGTCAAGCAGTTGAATGAAGATGTGATTCGATTCAGCGGAACAGCTGTCGGCGTGCAGAATGTGTCCGAGTCAACCGATCGAATGGTGAAGGAGATCTGGGCCAGGCATGGTGCTCAGAAGCAGCCTCTTGTAGCGGCGCTTTACCCGCAGCAGAATGAACTTTCGAATGGACCAATCGCTTCGTTGTCTCTTCTGACGGGCGAAAGTGTCAAACAATTCGGCAACTCACCTGCGCGTCGGGAAATTGTCGAACGATTGTCTCAGGGGGATTCTGCCGTTTGGATTCTGCTGCAATGTGGTGAACCGGAAAAGGACAGCAAGGCACTAAAAACGCTTGAGGAACAACTGGTGATCCAGGCGGAGCGGCTGAAGCTTCCATCGCCCGAGGAACTGGAAATCGAACCCGAGAGGCTGGCGAAGGCGAAGATCAGGCTGTTGATTCATTTTTCTGTGATCACCGTCCGTGTGAATGATCCCGAAGAAAAAGTGCTTGTGGATTGTTTGTTAAACAGCGAATCGGATCTGAGGGAGTTTCAGGAGCCGATTGCATTTCCAGTCTTCGGTCGTGGAAGAGTGCTCTATGCGCTCGTCGGGGCGGGAATCTCACCGGAGACTATTCAGAAAGCCTCATCGTTTATCGTGGGACCCTGTTCGTGTCAGGTGAAGGAACAGAACCCAGGATTCGATTTGCCTTTAAACTGTGATTGGGCAGCCAGAGTCGGTGACACGTTTATCAGTGAGCCCGTTCCCGAGGATTCGACGGAGCCCCGATTGCTGACGATTCCTCCCGGGCGATCGCGAAAATAATTCGATCGCTGATCGTGCCCCGATGCCATCGCCGCAGACGTTGCTTCGCTTTGTTCTTAAGCCGACGAGTGATTCGTGCTGCCTTAAGTGATCAGGCGATGCTGAGTTTTTTTTCGCTTGTCCCGATCGGCTTTGTGGCGTCAATCACAGATGCTGCCACACCCGCCAGAGCGAAGACGCACATGCAGAACGCGAACAGGGAATTCCACTGCGAAAGTGTGGGCGTTTCTCCGAGGATCGCATTGTACAGCGGAGGAGCCACCGCGGCCCCGAAGTTTCCGTGCATGTTAGCCCATCCCATAACCGAAGCCGTGTATTTGCCACCGACGTCATTGGAATAGGCCCACATCGCCGGAACTCCCAGATCGCAGCTGAACGTTGCGACGCTCAACCCGCCAATCATCATCCACGGCAACCATCGCGACTCTGCATCGGGCATGTAAGTCATCCCCAGGAACAGGCAGATTCCATAACCAGCAGCAGCGGTGAATCGAGTGGCCATCATGGGCAGACGTCGTCCCCACTTCAGTCCAAATCGATGCGCCGCAAAGTCAGTCCACCAGCCACCGGACAGCATACCGATGATGCCCGCAAGGGTTGGGACAGCTGTCATAACGGCCTGTTCATTCAACGGAACCGAATGCACGTCGCCGAGATACCGAGGCAGCCATGTGACGACAAACAGCCATCCGATATTCGTCAAGAACTGAGTTAAAGAATTTCCCCACAGGCTGAGACTTGTAACCACCGCAACCAGGGGAAATCGATCGTTCTCTGCAACCGTCGGTTGCACGGACTCGGCGGGAACTGCAGCAGACTCAATCGTTGGAGTGAGTGACGCTGCAGTGCTGCTTGTAATGAAGTTTTGTTCCGCCTCGTTGCACCACGGATGCAAAACTGGCGAATCGCGGCAGATCCAGGCAAAGATAAACGCTACGATGATTCCGGCAAAACCATAGACAATCAATGCCTGTTGCCAGCCACCAACCAGTGCACCTGATGCCGACGGTACTGCGAAGGCCGTAATCAAAGCGGCCGTCAAAATGGGAGCCAGCACTGCGCCCGATCTTCCACCCATGGCCACCACGGAACTGGCAGATCCACGTTGAGATAGTGGAAACCATTTGCGAACCATTCCGGAACACACCGGATAAGCGCCGGCCTGAGCCGCGCCACACAGAAATCGCAGCAACAGGACCATGCTCACCTGAGTCGTAACGCCCAGCAGCCCTGTAAACAGTGACCACGCAAGAATGTAGACCGTCAGCATGATTCGCGGTCCAAAGCGATCGCTTAACCATCCCGCAGGTACCTGGCACAGAGCATACGACCAGAAGAATGCACTCAGAAACCAGCTCATCTGGGTTTCTGTCATGTTGAGGTCGACCTTCATCGATTTGGACGCGATCCCCACCGCGTATCGATCGAGATACAACAGGCAGGCCATGAGGGTCAGCAGACCAGCGACCAAAATTCGAACTGAAGTGCGTTGCATTAAACGTTTCTACCACAGGGAGACCAATGGCCTCGTTTGCAAACAGAAACCGGAACCAGTCTTTCTGCAGCGAATCGAACCTGTTGCTCCGCATCGGTCAGCGGAAAGCTGCCGAATTCGCGTTTCAACAGGACCACATCCGCCTGATGCCCGGCCTTCAGAAGACCCAGTCGATTCTGAAGCCCCATCGCTTTCGCCGGCGCAGAAGTTGTTGCTCGAATGACATCGGGTAACGTCATGCCAAGATATAAAAATTTGCTCATGGTCGTCGGAAGGTCGACGACAGGCCCGTGCAGATTGAAATGATGAATGTCCGTACTGATTGTATCCGGCCAGAAGCCAAACGTTTGACACGCGGGTTCAGCAGTTCGCCAGGCAAAGGCCCCTACCCCGTGACCTACGTCGAAAAGCACGCCGCGTGAACGAGCTTCCCACAATGCATCCAGTGGTGCGCCATGTTCGTCGAAGACGTGATCCGGATGCGGATGATACAGGTGCGTGTAGACATCTCCCGGACGCAGAGCCTGCAGTACTGAAGTGTTCGGTATGCGAGACGCAGCATGGTGAATCATGCACGGGCGGCTCGTCTGCTCGGCCGCTTCAAACACACCATGAAAGCCGGCCCACTCATTTTTCTCGTCGTAGTTCGCGAGACCTGATGTGAGTCGAACTTTGACGCCAATCAATCGGTCAGGAAAACGATTCACACAGGCAACAGCCGACGGGACGTGAGCATGTCGTCCATCATTCAAATCACCCATAAACGGCGGAAAATCGGGATGTCCCTGAATCGCGCCGATCATGGAAATATTCAGCATCGCGTAGACGTCCTCCTGCGCCGCCGGCATGATAAAGCGTGCCATATTCGCATACGTCAGAGCGCCGGCCGTGCCGGTATCCAGCATCGTTGTCACACCTGTTCGCAGGCCGGCTTCCGCAGGATCAATCGAATACAGTCCAATTCCGCTGAAGACATGCACGTGCAGGTCGATCAAACCGGGTGCTACGATCAAACCATCCGCTTCGATGATTTGCTCGCCCTGCGGTTTCAGATTGGTACCGATCTCTGAGATCAGTCCATTAGACAGCCGCACGTCGACTCGCTGCGCCGGGCTGCCGGAGCCGTCAAAAACATCCCCGTTCCGAATGAGAAACTCGGTGGCATTCATCGTACGATCCGACTGCGGTAAGATTCTGCGGCCTGTCTGATGGCCAGGATGATTTCGTCAGCGTCACCAGGTTGCAAGCAAGACGGAAAAAGAAACGCTCGATCCGGAGTTTGCTCGTCTTCCGCCAGAATCACTTTTCGAGCAGGAACAGCAGCCAGCGTCATGGCCGAAGTTGACGCTGACTCTGCCGGACATGCTCGTTGACGCAGCGCGAAGATGAGATCTCGGACACTCATCCCCTGCGGCCCCTCACCCGATTCGATCCGCAAATTCGGATAGCGCTGGCCATTCATCCCAGTTGCCAGACGCGTGATTTTGAGCTCAGGAAGATCACTGATCGCGTCATAAATGCAACGAATGGTCGTGTCCCACGCAGCATACTCTGTTTCCGGGTCGCGAATCGGATAACGACGCAGCGCGCTCATTACTCCGATGATTGATTCTTTGCTGACTTTCATCGATCGACCGATGCCGTGTCGAGGAGGACGTGACAACCAGCCCTGCTGAATCCAGTGCTGCAGTGACCACGTACCCGCACGAACATCCATGTCGACCATTTGAACCCAGGCGCTGCGGATCAGGTCAGAACGGCCGCAGAGAATTCCAGAAGCCTGCGGCCCGCCGAGATGCTTGCCTCCGCTGTACGCGACGAGGTCCGCTCCGCCGCGAATAAAGGCCGTCAGATTCTCTTTCGGCGGCAGAGCACAGGCCGCATCCACAATCAGGGGCAGATGATGTCGATGAGCCAGTTCAGCCAGCTTTTCCAGATCTGGACGCTCGTCAACACGCAGCCAGACAAAACCGATTGCGGCGGTCCTGTCGGTAATCGAACGTTCGATCTGATCCAGCGCGTTCGGGGCGTGATAGTCAATCAGAACCAATCTGGCGCCCGATAAACGGATTGCGTGGTCGTAATCGAACGGCCCCGGAATCGGATAGATAATCTCCGAGCGAGTCAGCCCGGCGATATCGGGCAGCTGATCCATGACGTCAGGATTGTTACCAGCAAGGCACGCGGCTGCGGCCAGCGTCAATGCGGCCCCGGCGCCGCAGGTGACGATACCGGCTTCAGCCCCGGTGGATTCCTGAATCTGTTGACTGGCCGCGCTGAGCAGATCATCGATTTCGAAATACTGTGAACTGGCAGCACTCATCGCCGCAACCACATCTGGATGCGGGCAGCTGCCACTGACACGTGTGGCATAACCCACGCCGTTAATGATCGGCCGCAGTTGCAGCTGTTCGAATAACGTCCTCTGTTCTGATTCAGGCAACATTCGGACGTTTCCTCGAAAACGCATTCGCTGGATTGATGACCATCATCTGATGAATCTGCTCATCCGTGATGCCACGTTCTTTCAACATCGGCACAAACACTTCCAGCAGATATCCGTAGCCTTTGCCGCCCGTATATTTCAGGTGATTCAGCATGCAGATGTCTTCGGACAGCAACACGCGATTGACATAGCCTTCCTTTACGAGCGCCGCCACGTTGTCGGCTCGCACATACTCCGGCTGGTAGTCGAGATAGCCGATGTTATCGACTTCCATGTAAACACCTTTGGCCGCAATCGGCAGCAGGTTCTTCACACCGATGCGATCGCCCAGGTGACCGATGATGACGCGAGAAAGATCGGCACCGCACTCTTCCAGGAGAGCGATTTGCTCCATCGCCAAAGTTCCCCACCGAGTCGTATGAGTGGAGATCACGACACCGGTCCGGGCCTGTGCCATCGCGGAGGCTCGAAAGACACGTTCTTCCGCCGGCTTGATGTAGTGTCGACCGGTTCCAATTTCGCCGATGAAGCCTGCGCGAATTCCTGTGTTGCCCACACCAACTTCGATTTCTTTCACCAAAATCTCTGCCAGTTCGCGGCTTGTCTTCTCCGCGACGACAGGCGGATAGCCGAAGTCTCGATACCAACTGCAGCCCATGATGACGTTAATGCCGGTCCGTTTGGAAAAGCGAAGTAACCGTTCCGGATCGCGTCCGATTTCGTCCAGCGTCACATCACAGATCGTGCGCCCACCGCGCGATGTAAACTCAAGAATTTCCTGAGCCATCATGTCTTCGTCATCAATCACCAGCTGATAGCCATAGCTGCTGTAATGGTCCATCGCGTCGAGAAACAAATGCTCATGCGGATAAGTGATCCCCATGTCTTCGGGACGGATAAGGCCCTGCACGGTGATAACTTCTCGCGATTTCCAATCGTTGGTCAACGTCAGTTCTCCTGGTGTGGTTCTGCAGCATTCTGTCGGCAGGATCAGAAGCTTTGATGCTGCCGGCCATCGAGAAGTGCTTTATGGTGGTTCCGTTTCCTGAGTTCAACAGCCGATGCGGTCTAAATCCCGAATGGCCTCATTTTGCAAGGATGAAGCCTACCTGTCCTGTGTTGTCAGTTCCGCCGTCTTCAGTCGTGTCTGCTCCGACACATCGCCCAAATTGGCCGCATGTTCACAACCTGCCGCACAGACACGGCGGTTTATCGATGGAGTGATTGGTCGCTGCCCAATTCCCGGGCGAGAGGCGGGCGACAGGGTATTCGTCTGAACAATTCTGATATTCTTTTAGTTCGACGCGTGAGAAGTCCCGGTCCTTGGGTACTCAGTTGTCAGAGGACTCACACTATGTTGCCTTTGGAAACTCGCAAGAGCCTGATTGTCAGGCTGAAGAACGAGCAGAATGATTCCGCGTGGCGGGATTTTGTTTGTACGTATGAAGGTTTTTTACAGCGACTGATTCAGCGTCAGGGTGTTCCCGAACGACATGTTCCGGATGTGACTCAGCAGATTTTGCTGGTGATCGCAAAGTCAGTTGATGGATGGAAAGACGATGGTAACGCAGCGTCGTTTCGGCGGTGGCTCTCAGCAGTTTCTCGTAATGTCGTAATTCGCTTTATGTCGCGAGAGCGGAAACAGGCCGGCGGTGTGGGCGGGAGTGATCTGATTGCGGTGCTTCAAACTGTCGAAGCGGCTCCTGATGAAAACAGCACTCGTCATTATGAGCATGAACTGATCGTATGGGCGGCCGAACAGGTTCGGCACGAGTTTCTGGAGACCAGTTGGCGGGCATTCTGGCTGACGGTGATCGACGGCCAGCCTGTCGAAGCCGTTGCTCGTGAACTCCGGGTGTCGCCCGGCAGCATTTATATGTCTCGCAGCCGCATCATGGCGAAGATCAAGGCAAGGATCGCGGATGTGAATGATTCATAATCTCATCTCGTTCCGAGGCTCCAGCCTCGGAACGCACTGCCAGCGAGGCTCCTGCCTCGCGAGTGTGTTGAACGCATGAACGAGGAGGCTGGAGCCTCCGGGCAGTGCGTTCCAGGGCTGGAGCCCCGGAACGAGGGTTGCCGGAACTTGCTCCACTCGGTCCGGCCTACGAAATCCAAAATCGCAAATCGAAAATCGCTCCTTCCCATGCCCACGACTCACTGCAACCTTAACCTTCTTCAACAGTCGCTCAGCGAACAGCTGACTCAGCGAGACGAAGAGTTGTTGGCGGCGCATTTGACGGAGTGTGAGGCGTGTCGGGATGCATTGGAGAAGCTCGCGGCGGATGGTGGGAGCTGGCAGCATGTGGGCCGAGTGCTCCGTGAGGAGACCAGCGGCGAGCATGGGAAGGCTGCGGACGTCGAATTGACCCTGTCTCCCCGAGTCCCTCATTCGAACGATGAGGCTGACGATGACGCGACATTGACTCGCAGTGGCCTGATTGCGGGAACTCCGCATACATGTCTCCTGAACAGGCTCGTGGGGACGGCGTGGATGCTCGGAGTGATTTGTTTTCGCTTGGAAGCGTGCTGTACGCGATGAGCACCGGGCGACCACCGTTTCGCGCGGAGACAACTTACGGTATTCTTCGCCGCGTGACCGACGAAACCGCTCGGCCAATGCGAGAGCTGAATCCGGAAGTGCCGGTC
>QWOO01000142.1 GCA_003669615.1 Planctomycetota bacterium | reverse complement strand
TCGGAACTGCGGAAAAGATTGACCACAATTTCCTGCACGCGAGCTTTCACGTTGTTGCCCGATTCGATTGCCGATCGGACGGATTCTGAAACCGGCTCGGCACCTGGTGTGCTGCAGCTTTCAGGGGAGGATGGAGCAGGATCTGACATAGGTCTCTCTTTCAGTCTGAGTTTTGTCAGCCAAAATGCGACGAATCGCCGCACTTCTCATTCAAGTTTACCGCTGCACCACTCGCCAGGCAAATCAGGATTCGGCAATCGCTGCTCTTCAGACGCTCAGCATGGGAAAATTGCAACGAGCACTATTCCAATGAATGTGCTCGGGCCGGTGAATGTGCTCGGGCCGGTGGCGTGAGCCGCATGTTACTGACTTTGTGGGATTTTGTAGCGGCACAGCGCGAGTTGTCCGGTGAGTGTCTGCAGACACACGGTTGTAATGTCGGAGACACCGCAGGGCTTGTGCCCGGCCGCTTCGAAGTGAGTGGCTCCAAAACCACTCTTGACCAACAACCCGGCTTCAAGACGCCGGACCGGCGAGTCGGCCGGCTTTGATGATTCCGCCCTGGATCACGGCGAGAAACTGGGCGCGGTTTTCCAGAATCCGAATATCCTTCAGCGGGTCGCCGTCAACCAGCAGCAGGTCCGCCAGTTTTCCCGGCTCGACCGTGCCAATCTCATGACTGCGGCCGAGGATTTTCGCTCCGTTCTTTGTGGCACACGTCAATACTTCCAAAGGAGTGAAGCCGACGTAGTTTACGAAGAACGAAAGTTCACGTGCGTAGTCGCCATGGGGATTCCATGCGAAACCATAATCGCCGCCCATGCCGAGACAGCCGCCGGCTTTCAAAATCCTGCGAGCACTCTCCGCACCGCCGTCGAGAGTTTCCTGATGACCATCAATCACCCGCTGCGACATGCCAAACTCCGGGCCGCGATGGATACTGGCGTACTCAAAGTACAACGCCGGAACGCACGGCACATCACGCTGCAGCAGCAAATCCATGCACTCGTCGTCCATAAATGTGCCATGTTCAATCGCGTCGTAACCGGCCCTGAGCGCATTCTTAATGCCTTCGGTCGCGCGACAGTGTCCGGTTACTTTCAGACCATGATTATGAGCCGTCTGGACGACGGCATGCATTTCTTCGAACGTCATGCACAATGTGTGATGGTCGTTGGTGTCAGGAGCGGCCGCGTCGCCGGTGGGATACGTCTTGACCCATTCGATGCCATCCTTCACGAGCTTGCGAACGGCCGCACGGGCTTCGACTGGACCGTTGATGAGCAGCACCAGACCTTCCATGCCAATTTTTCGGAAGTCGGGATTCCAGTCCATCAGCCCGCCGACGCCGCAGATTTCTCGACCACTGGAGGCCAGCCGCGGTCCCATGGCGATGTCGGATTCAATCGCCTTTTTTAACCACACGTCGATGTTGAACAAACTGCCACCGCTGCGAGCGGCCGTATATCCGCATTCGAGCGCCAATTTCGCGTTGGCGGCGGCGAGCAATGTCACGTACTCGACGGGATATTTAATGTCGAGATCTTCCAGAGCCGCCACATCAAAATACGTCGGATGAAAGTGAGCCTCCACAAGCCCCGGAAGGATGGACCCGCCCTCAACATCGATCACTCGAGCCAGCGCACTCACCACTGGAATATCGACTGCAGGACCGGCAAAAGTGATCATTCCATTCTGAACAACCACGGCCGCGTCTGCGATCGGCGGGCCTCCGTTGCCGTCAATCAACTGTCCGTTGCGAATGACGATCGTGCCGTGCTGAATCTTCATGGACGGGCCTTGAACAGGTAGGATAGAAATCGGAGGAAATGTCAGGGAAGACGGCATTCTGCAGAGCCGTCACGAAATCGTCTACTGTCGGCTTCGAGGAAATCGGCTCAGCGTCCTGTCCGGCCGTTTGGGAAATCGCTACGATTCGCGGCCTCGACGGCACAAAAGCGGCCGTTATAGCGACTATTTCGTTTCCTTCCTGTCTAGCGTAAGAATCCGGATCATGGCGAAGAAATCAATTGCTGATGTGAATGTGGCTGGCAAAACCGTGCTGATGCGAGTGGACTTCAATGTCCCTTTGGATGATCAGTGCAACGTGACGGACGATCGTCGAGTTCGCATGGCAGTGCCTTCCATTAAGTCGGTGATCGACCGCGGTGGCAAAATCGTTCTGTGCAGCCATCTGGGTCAGCCAAAAGATGGCGAAGACACCTCGAAGTTCAGCCTGAAGCCAACCGTCGCCGTTCTGGCTGGACTGCTTGGCAAGCCTGTGGCGTTTGCTTCGGACACTGTGGACGGTGACGCAACCGCCAAAGTTGCCGCGTTGAAAGACGGCGAAGTGCTGTTGCTCGAGAACCTGCGTTTCAACAAGGGTGAAAAGAAGGGCGATGCAACATTTGCAGGCAAACTGGCCGCGTTCGCCGACATCTATTGCAACGATGCGTTCGGAACATGTCACCGCACAGATGCATCCATGGTCGCCGTTCCTCAGGCTATGGCCGGCAAGCCACGAGTCGTTGGCTTCCTCGTTCAGAAGGAAGTTCAGTACCTGTCCGACGCTATCGCCAATCCAAAGCGGCCTTTCATCGCGATTCTCGGCGGTGCCAAGGTCTCCGACAAAATCAACGTCATCAAGAACCTGCTGACCATCTGCGACAAGGTGCTGATCGGCGGAGCCATGGCCTACACGTTCTCCCTGGCCAGGGGCGGTAAGGTTGGTCGAAGTCGCGTGGAGCTGGATCGCGTCGAGCTGGCGAAAGAACTGATCGCGACCGGCGGCGGAAAACTGGTCCTTCCTGTGGACACTCATTGCGGCGATGCGTTCAACGGCAACTGCAACAAAGTGGTTGTCAAAGCCGGCGAGATTCCTGATACGTTTGAAGGATTCGATATCGGTCCGGAAACAGCCAAAATGTATGCGGCTGAAGTCAGCGTCGCGAAGACAGTGGTCTGGAACGGTCCGATGGGCGTATTTGAAATGCCTCCGTTTGATGCGGGCACGCGTGCTGTGGCCGAAGCGATTGCAAACAGCTCTTCCACCAGCATCATCGGCGGCGGCGACAGCGCGGCGGCGATTCAGCTGCTGGGCTTCGCCGATAAAGTTTCCCACGTCAGCACCGGCGGCGGTGCCAGCCTGTCCATGCTGGAAGGCGAAAAATTCGCCGCCGTGGAATTGCTCGACGAAGCGTAGTTCATACATTGGTGTGCCTTCGTTCGCCAGGGCGAACTTGTCACACCCTACGAATTGCTCTGTTTTCCGTAGGGTGTGACAAATGAGCGACAGCGAACGCAGGCACACGGGTTGGCTCTTAAATCGTTCCTCTTTGCTGCAGGAGACTGCTCCATGAAACGCGTGGGAATCATTGCATTGCTTCACGAGAGCAATACCTTCCTGGACGAGCCGACCACACTGGAGCACTTTCGAACAAACCTGCTGGGAACCGGCCCCGCGGTGATTGACGCCTTCCGCGGCAGTCAGCACGAGGTCGGCGGTTTTATTGATTCATTGGCCGACCAAACGGACATCGAAACGGTCGGAATCTTCGGCGCGCGAGCGATGCCGTATGGCACAATCACGGCCGAGTGCTGGGAGACTTTGGTCTCTCAGATGGAAACGGCATTGAAGGCCGCATTGCCACTGGACGGACTTCTTGTCGCTCCTCATGGCGCGACAGTGGCCGCACCGGCGCCCGATGCTGATGGAGACTGGCTGCAGCGAGTCCGCCGGATTGTGGGCCCGGATATGCCGATCATCGGAACGCTCGACCTGCACGCCAACGTTTCTCCCAGGATGACAGAACCGTGCCAGGCATTGTACGGCTATCGGACCAATCCGCATCTCGATCAACGCGCCCGAGGACTGGAAGCCGGCCGTACGATGATTCGTACGCTTGCTGGAGAAATCTCGCCACAGCTGGCCATCGTTCAGCTTCCTCTGTGTGTGAACATTGAGCGACAGGCCACTTCCGAAGCTCATGGAATGCGATTGTGGGCCGAGGCCGATCGACTGCAGCAGCAGCCGGGGATGATTAACGTTTCCTGTCTGTACGGATTTCCTTACTCGGACGTGGCTGAGATGGGTGCGACGGTGCTGGCCGTCTCGGAACACAGTCGAGAACAGGCCGAGTCCGTCGCAAAACAGATGGCTCAATTCTGGTGGGACATGCGAGCCGAATTTACCGGCCAGCTGATCTCCGTGGATGACGCCATTCGAACGGCAATGCAAATTCGAGTGCGCGACGCAGAACATCCGGTCGGCCTTCTGGAAATGGGAGACAATGTCGGTGGCGGCAGTCCGGGGGATGGAACCTGGATTGCCCATGGCTGGCTGAAACATGGACAGGGAAAACTCCTGACGGTCATTGCCGATTCGGAAGCCGTGCAGTCAGCCGTTGCGGCGGGCGTGGGAAGCGAAGTGGCCTTGTCCGTCGGCGGCAAGCTGGATCCTTCGCGGCATGGTGAACCGCTCGTGGATACCTTCAAAGTCGTACGAATCACCGATGGCAGATTTTCGGAACCGGAGACTCGCCACGGCGGTTACTCCCGCTTCGATCAGGGAACGACCGCTGTTCTGGAATCCGCGTCCGGTGTGACTGTGATCGCGACGACTCGCCGAGTCGCCCCGATGAGTCTTCATCAGGTGCTGTCTCAGGGACTGAAGCCGGACGACTTTGCGGCGATTGTGATCAAGGGTGTCCACGCGCCGGTGGCGGCTTATGCTTCTGTGTGCAGCCAGCTGATTCGAGTCAACACGCAGGGCGCCACGACGGCCGATGTGCACGAGCTGACTTTCGCACACAGACGCCACCCGATGGAACCGTTCGAGATCGTCACCAACTGGCACGCGTGAAGCCGCCACGCAGCATTGCAGCCCCGCACCTGCCGATAGTGACGCCGGATTTGGTCATCCTGAGCGACTAGCGAAGTATCTCCCGAGCCTCGTGAGGTTGCAGGAACTCGGCGACTGCGCGCAGCCTGGGGTGGGGTGGAAATGAGATCCTTCACTTCGCTCCGCGTCGTTCAGGATGACAGAAATGAAGCTTCGTCAGGATGACAGGTACAAGGCGTAATTCATGGTGACAGAGTCAGCCTGCATTCCGGACGACAGACGTCGCATTTTCTGGTGTTCTGACTACAATCCGGCGACGCACGGCTCGTTTGCGTGCACAGAATCCAGACGCGGTCGCAGCACGGAAGCCGCAGAAAGACAGGACGGAGATGGAAATCATGGATGGACCTTCTGCAACCAACTCGCCCGCCTTGCCGCAGGATCGCTTCGCAAATGTCTGGAAGCCGCTTCTGCTGCTCGTCATCCCGTGTGCCGTTGCTGCGGTGTTTTTTCTGAGCGATCCTGTGGCCCCGTCCCTTGCATCCACAACACGTCGGCCATCACTCGTCTTCAATTCCTACATGGTTCACGAAGGCGAAGACCCTGTCCCGTCTCAGCCGTTGTTGACTCCTTTCTTCACGTTTCACAACAAGGGTTCAGAACCCGTCACGATTCGTGAGCTTGTTCCGGCGTGCAGCAGCTGCGTTTCTCCGGACGTCACAGCAAAAGAGATTCCGCCCGGTGGCGAAGGCCGTGTCATCTTCAACGTGAAGACTCGTAATCAGGCGGCCGGCTTTCATGAGTACCTCGTGACCGTCAAATATACCGACCCCGAACCACACGAAGTTGTCCTGACCTATAAAGTTGTGCTGCCTGAAAAGCAGATTGAAGTTGAGCCGCGAGTGTTAATGGTCATGGGACGCATCTCAAGCACAGATCGCGACATTATCACCATCGCCGATCATCGGCCGGAGCGAGCGGAATCGCCGATGAAGATTCTGAGCGTGCTGAGTTCTTCGTCCATGTTCACAGCGCAGTCTGCCGGTCAGTCGGTGGTCGAAGATGTTCGTCGAGAAGCCATTGAGGTGACTTATGCGGGTAATATCCCGGTTGGTCAGCATCGTGGAGTCATTACCGTCACGACCGATGATGACATGTATCCGGCGATTCAGATTCCTGTCATTCTCGGCGATCGCAAGCGGCCGGCCGATGAACAAGTGCTCGTCGGTCCGGAAGCCGGTCGCATCATTGTTCAGGCGAGTAGCCCTGAAAAATCCACGGGGATGAGAATTGTGTTCACGGTTCCCGCGAAATGGGTGACCTCCCATGTCGAAACATTCCCCACGCAGATCGTGGCGAAAGTAGAAAAGACGGAACCTCTGGATGCTGACAAGATTATGGTCGTCGTGCAGATATCCCTGTCAGAACTGCCGAGCAAAGGCATCGAACAGGGCATTCTGACTCTGCATGCAAAAGACGGCGAAGAGGCCGAGTTGGTCACCGTTCCGATCACGCTGCTCTGGAGATGACCATTCCGATGATGGCTGTCGTGCAACCGCTGGGAGATTCTGCTGCCATCATCAATTGGCCCGATGCCAATGATGAAGAAGCGGCCGAGCAGGTGGCATCGCTGTCCAGAGAACTGCGTGATCATTGGCAGGAAAGTTTTGAAGCTGTCGTGCCGGCGTTTGCTTCGGTAACGCTGCACTATTCACCGCTGAAGTTCTCATGGTCCCAGATCGATGAACAGATTCGAATCGCGATGGAATGCAGCCGTGTGGAAACGCCGGCGGAATCTCGACACCACGAAATCCCCGTTTGCTACGCCTCCGAATTTGTCCCTGATCTCGACATCGTGGCGACAGCACACGGCCTGACTGTCCAGCAGGTCATCGCTCTTCACAGCGAGGCCCAATACACCGTGCGTATGATCGGATTTTCGCCGGGATTCCCCTATCTGTCCGGGCTTCCGAAGCAGTTAGCAACGCCGCGCAGATCAACTCCTCGATTGAAAGTTCCGGCCGGGGCGGTGGCCATCGGAGGTCGGCAAACAGGAATCTATTCCTTAGAGACACCTGGCGGATGGCACATCATCGGACGCACACCCGTGGCCATGTTTCGGCCGGATTTGAATCCGCCATGCCTGCTGAGAGCGGGGGATCGCGTGTCGTTCGTTCCCATGAGCGTCGATGGATTTTACAACACGCGAGAGTCGCTATGAATGCCGTGCGCGTGATACGAGCGGGATTGTGCACGACCGTGCAGGATCTGGGCCGGCTGGACATGCGGGAATTTGGCGTTCCTGTCGCCGGAGCCATGGATCTGCTGTCGCATGAACTCGCGAACCGGTTGGTTGGAAACTCGGCCACCGCGGCCACTCTGGAAATGACGCTGACTGGTGATGAACTGGAATGGCCGAACGGCGGACTCATCGCAGTGACCGGTGCAGAGATGTCTCCCACGATCTCCGTTGGCGATTCGTCAGAAATCAGTCTGCCCATGAACCGGCCCGTGGTGATTCCTGCCGGGGCTCGTATTCGATTTCGCGCCGCGCGGCGAGGCTGTCGTTGCTAC
>QWOO01000334.1 GCA_003669615.1 Planctomycetota bacterium | reverse complement strand
GGATAAGGAGCCTGAAACGCTCCGTCATGCCACAGGACCGAAGCGTAGACGCCTTCGTCAAAGTGCTCGACGGCTTCACGATCGAGTGCCCAGGTTCGAAGCAGAAATCCCAGCACGAAGAACCCGGTGACGGAAGCAGTTTCTATCAGCGACGGGCGAATTTTCATAACCTGGGTCCGTTCCTGTGGCGAAGGGCACGGTTCAAGGTACGTCCAAATCATGAGCTCGACGAGTCACTTCTTTGGAAATCCCGCCCGTTCACCTGAGAACCCCGGCCACAAGGTTCCTGTTCGATGCAACCACGCAATCTGATGTTCCACGTGGAACCGTGAAACTTCCCGCGCTTCACGCGACCGCTTCAGGACGCCTGTTGGTTACTTTCGCCACTGCCCGTCGGTCGGAGGGCTCTCGTCCGGACGAGGCGGCGATGTGCCGGTGATCTGATGCGTTTAGGATTCAAAGAAAATCCAGGATTCATACCCCCCTCCAGCGTCAACGGTGAGGGTAGCGGCCGGCCGTTCGACACCAACCAGTGCACGGCCAGTTTGCTGCTGAGGCCTGAACGTTTCCTCTCCCGGAGCCTGCCAGGTCAATGTTTTACTCCGGCATTCGAACCCGGTTCGGTTGAGTCTTCGTGAGCCGAACCTAACATACCGGGCACTGATTGTGTGCACAGCCCCGCCTCCCCCCACAGAGTTCCTCCCATGTCCGATAACACGCCTTCAAAAATGTACGACGCAGCCATGAAATTGAAATCCGAGGGAAACCTCGAAGGCTGCGTGGACGCTCTAAAGCAGATTCTGGAAGTTGAACCCAATCACGTTCAGACTCACATGGCCCTCGGCGTGCACCAGCAGAAACTCGGCCGACTCGAAGAAGCCATTCACCATGCGAAGATGGTGACGGAACTGGAACCCAACGACGCGTTCTCGTTCACGCAGCTGTCTGTGATCTATCAGCGTTGCGGAAAGATCTTTGAAGCCGAAGACGCCATGGCGAAGGCTCGCGAGATTCAGGGCACTCCAAAGCAGCATTGATCGAAGCTTGCACGCACGCTCGGCTGGGACCTGGTCACGAAGTCCGCGACCGACCGCACACTTCCGGCGGCCACACCGCGATTTATCAACCGATCGACAGCGCCATTCGAAGGTGTCGGATGCGCTGTTCGTCAATGGAAGACTTTCGCTCTCCGCCATGGCAGACCGCACCGCGCACGCCAATGATGTCGGGGTGAATTGGCAGGAGTTTCGAAGCGACTTCTACGCTGACTCGGCCGGCCAGTGCCAAAAGCAGGCCGTGGCGCTGAGTTTTCTCGCGAAGCTTCTGCAGATCGCCCAACGACTGCCAGTCGAGCAGTGTCGTGCCGTCTTTCAGATAGGTGTCCAGCAGCAACACGCGACACTGAGTCGCAATGGCGGCCTCACAAACTTCCGCAACAGTCGGCGAATGCGCTCGATCGCTGTCGGCATAGGCCACGGCAACCCATTGATGATCGCCGGTGAAGAGCGTCCTGATTGCGGTCCAGGCACCTTCCCATGTTGATGCAACGGGCGATATTCCGGGCGATGCAGTGGCGGAGCCGTTTTTAAGTCCCGCGAGACCGAGCTTCAAGTACGCGGGACGCGCGACCTGTATCGCATTCTGGTAACTGCACAGCACGTCGGCTGGTTCACGATGCCAGTCCAGAACTTCGCCCAGCGCGAGGCTTAGACACGATCGGCTCTGCCAGTTGCCGCTTTCGAACTCAGATGATCCGCAGTCCGATGCGAGTTGAACAGGTCGCGAGACTGCCCTTCCGATGCTTAGAATTGTTTCCGCATCGGCACGTCCAAGAGAACCATGCAGCGGTTCTTTGACGTCAATGATTTCTACCCGGCCCCGCTTGGCCGAAAGCGCTTCGTCCGCATTCCGCACTGACACGAGAAGTTGCGGCCTGACGGATATCACGAAGAACAACTCCACGCAAAGAAGACACGGACCTCGCAATGTTGCGATGCGACAGAAGGGCGTTTTTCCTCAACGCCTCGCAGTTCGAGGCACACGGCTCCAGGCAAGCACACAATGGTAGCCACCAATAAAAAAAGGCGAGCGACAGGCAGACACCCGTTGCTCGCCTTTGCGTGATCTTTATTTACAGCTCAGGAGCAGCCTCTTCGGCTTCGCCTTCGCCTTCCGCTTCTTCGGCCTCATCTTCGATCTCGATGTCAGCATCCAGATCGATATCTTCAGCCACTTCTGCCTCTGGATCAATCTTTGCTTCTTCCGCGTCTTCATCGGGAGTCGGCATGATCACCTGAATCATTGGCGTTCCGTCAGGGTTCAATGCTTCCTTTACAGGCTGCATGAAGTAGCGACGCTTGCCACGACCGAGCAAAGTGGCGAGGAGTTCGTCAGCCTTTTCCTTATCATGGAAAAGAAATCGACCTTCCTCACGCATCGTGCTGCTGTAGACAACCCAAACCAGCCGGCGACGCTGCATCGCCTCTTTGGCGCGGCGAGTTCTCGGCTTGACGGCCTTCTTCTTCTTTGGCGCCCCGTCCTTATCGCCTTTGCTGGCTCGCTTTTTGGCGGTACCCTCGCCCTTCTCTTCGGAAGTCTTGCGAGATGCCTTTTTCTTCACGCCGGTTTCAGCATCTGCGGCTTCCGCAGCTTCAACCTCGCGACGCATTGAGAGACGACTCTTAGCCATTTTTCCTGCCAAACACGCGGACTTTCGACAAAACTGCCCTTACAAATCTTGAGGGCAATTCGATCGATCTGAATCTGGAAACTCATTGGGATTGTATCACTCGCCGATCCGGCGCGCAAAGCTTCCGCCAATGAAGAGCGGGAGGATAGCAGGCTTCCGATGAGGAATCCACCCTTGAAGGCGCAAAACCCCACTGTCGAGTATTTGCGTGGCTGACGAACCGTCATTCTCTGCTGCAAAACGAGCAACTTCCCCGCCAGCACGCCGGAATCTGAGATTTGAAATCCACAGATTTGAAATATCAAACGTTCGCGGCAGCGGCGGCAATTCGAGCCACTCGATCGACCACAATCTGAATCGCTTCCGCCATTCGGACTCGATCAACTTCATGGACGTCGATCGGCCGACCCACGCCTTCCAGCATCGTGACTGTCAGCCGACCGCCCAGATGTTGCCGGAATTCTTCCAGCCCCATAAACAGTTCATCAGTCCGCTGCAGAGTCGGATGATCGATCAACAGGCCGAGCCGTTCGAGGCAGACGAGAACTCGATCCGCGTCGTCGTTTGAGAGGCCATGCACAAGACTCGAGTAAACAGTATCAACCGCCACGCCGATGCCGACCGCTTCGCCATGCCGTAGCTCGAACTGACTCATGGCCTCCAGTTTGTGGGCGGACCAGTGTCCAAAGTCCAGAGGTCTGGCTTCGAGCATCTCGAATGGATCGCCGCCCGCCGTAATATGCCGCAGATGCCAGCGGGCCGACGTCTCGATGGCCGACCAGCACTCTTCACCGCGGGCCGCGATTCGATGAGCGTTCGCGAAAATTTCTTCAAAGAACGAAGGACTCTTCAACAGCGAAACTTTGACAGCTTCCGAAAAGCCGCATCTGAAATCCCGGTCGCTCAATGTTGTCAGCAGTGACCGGTCGTTGATGACGCCCCAGGGCACGGCGAACGATCCGAGCCAGTTCTTCTTCTGGAACAGATTGACGCTGTTCTTGACTCCAATACCCGAATCGGCCTGAGCCAGCGTTGTGGTTGGAATGCGAATCAGACGCAGGCCTCGATGAGCGATCGCGGCCGCAAATCCAACCGCGTCCAGCACCGCGCCGCCGCCAACGACCACGACATAACTGCGGCGATCCATGTCAGCTTCGTGAAAGACCTTCAGCATTCGTTCCAGAATGTGAACGTCATTCTTTACCGCTTCCCCGCCAGGAATAATCTGAGGATTGCCAACCACCTGAAAACGATCAGGGTACCGACGCGCGAATGCATGCAATCGCTGTTTCAGATCCGGATTGGCGTTCGCAACATGTTCATCCAGCCAGAACTGGACTCGAGGAATTCGTCCCTCGGACGATTCCAGCAAATCAGCCAACACCTGAACATCCGCGCCCAGGATGTCCTGAGTGAACCTTAGGCGGTGACGAAACGCGACCGAAAAATCGACGTCTGCCGAACCTGGCTGAACAGATGAAGTAGAGCGATTAGAAATTGGCATGGGTGGGATTAGGGAAATCGCAGGCAGGAGGTTTTTTCAATGAACGGCATCCCTTCCGCCATCACTTTCTACAGCATATCCCGCCCCGCTCGGATTGCCAACGAACTTTCCCAATCGCCGCTACATGCAACGCTGGCGACGGTGTGCGTCGGCCTGCAGCGGGAAGTCTGATTTCGATGCATGGCCCGTAATACCCGCAGGAACTGTGCAAGTTCGGTTTTGTCGCGACCCTCACATTCCCAATAGCAGCGACAACGTGCACGACTGACCCATCTGTCAATCTCGCTCCAAGGGCACCGAGCGGGCTTGATCCTCACAGACGAAACAAAACGGTGAGCCCAGCGAGATGATTCTCAACGCAATCGTCAGGGTCCCGGGAACATTCTCTGGAATAATCGATACAGCCCCTACAGTCGGCTGCAGGCGGCAGAGTGACCGGCAATCGTTGCGCTTTGCCTCGACCGCCCATTCTCGTCAGTCCGAAAATATTGGTGTGCTAACCCCGGGTCGAATCTAAGACTCACCAAGAAATTCTGAATGCGGCGTGTGCATTCAAGGTGTTTCCCGCGATTCACTCAGCAAGAACGATGCGTAGGAGAATTGAGATGAAGGCGATTACATTGATGGCGGCTCTGGTTGTGTGTTCCGTAGCCAGCAACGTCCAGGCTGGTCTATTCGGACACTTCAAAGGAAATCATGGGTGCGGATGCAGCGTTGAGCCAACCTGCTGTGCACCAGTAGAAGCCAGCTGCTGTGCTCCAGCTGGTTGTGACAATGGTTGTGGTCCAGCAGTTGAACCAACCTGCTGTGCTCCAGCAGCTTGCGGAACAGCAGTTGAGCCAACATGCTGTGCTCCAGTTGAAACTTGTGGTTCAGCTTGCAACACATGCGGCGACAGCTGTGGTTGCAACAGCGGTTGCGGATCATCTTGCTTCAAGATGCCAAAGTTCAAGATGCCAAAGTTCAAGTGCCCAAAGTTCAAGTTGCCTAAGTGCAACCTGTTCGGTGGCTGCGGTTCAAGCTGCGGTTCATCTTGCTGCAGCGAACCATCATGCTGTGCTCCAGCAGCTTGTGGTGCAGCTTGTGAACCAACCTGCTGTGCTCCAGTTGAACCATCATGCTGTGCTCCAGTAGCCGGTGGTTGCAACTAGATCAGGTTGGCGTAAGGTGAGGTGATTAGCCAGCGTGATCGAATGGTTCTGACGGAAGCAGAGAGTGGATGTCGTGATTCACTCTCTGTTGTCCCTGAAAAATTCGGTCGAGTTATCCAGAAGTTTTAGTGGACACCGGCAGTAAGGCCTAAGTCACGGTTAAAAACCCAGCCTTCCGCCCCGCAGATGCTGAGGATCGTGAGGGAATCTCACTTGGGGAACACGCAAAAACGGGATGTACACCCGGGACAGCGGTTCCACCAGAACGGATCAGCAACAGGGTGGAACCGTTGGAAAAACAACAGAACGGCGATGGACTCCTTCAGGGTTCATCGCCGTTTCTGTTTTGATGCCCCTGAGTTTTGCCAACTCACTCTTCAAACCCTGACCGCCAGTCAGAGCCGCGCCGCTTGCCAGGACCGCGCCGCCAGGAATCCGCGAGACACTCAGGTCCGCGACGTGACGTTTTCCTTAGCCATGCTTCTGCTACACTCCGGACACCGGAAACGGAAAGTCCTGGAGCAGTTTCAGCATGAGGCGGACGGACGGATGATTGTCAACACGAGTTACTCCGGCCGCAGCGAGCTCCGGCCACTGTCGGACCGCGAACTGGTTTTAAGTCTCGCCGCAAACCTGGCTCGAGACCGCGTTTGTTTCGACGCCAAACTGAACGACCCCATTCGCTTCCGCGAGGCCATCAGTGCGCTGCACGAAATTGTCACGAGCGATCTCACTTTCCTGCCGCGTGACAAGTCCGCTTATGAAGACTGGAAGAAGGCTCAGGCTCAGCAGGAAGCTTCCATCTTCCGTCAGGCGATTCAGTCCGCTCGCGAAGTCGTGCTGGCCGGTCAGGCGCCGCGAGCCAGCGACGGACAGATCAAGGAACATAAGTTGGCCCGCCAGAAGTATTGGTCTGCGCGGGCTCACCTTACGCAACAACTGCGGCGGGACGATCGGCCTCTTTGGCGACGACTGCTTCCTTCGGATCCTATCGTGACTGTCGCCGACGACATTCTTGCGATGGAAGTCTTTTCGGCGGATGAATCCAGTTATGGATGTCTGACCATCGACCGCGATTCCGGTTTTCAAACGGCTCAGGAACCATCACTGGGCACCACCAACGTTGACTATTCTCAGCAACTGTTCGACAGCTTTCAGACGCTGCGAACGTATCGTGAGACCAGGTTTCAGGTGAATCCCGAAAGTTTTGGCGTGACCACGGCCGATCGCCCCGAAACACGCGAAGAAAAAATCGAACTGCCCGACGGATGGCTGCGCGGATTCCTGCAACTGCAGGCCTCGATGGCTTTGCCGATGACGAAAGTCAGCCTCGGCGTCGACGCCATGTATTCGCTGCTCGCCTGGTTGAAGCGTCATCGCGAAAGAACAGGACCGCGAGCCATTCGTTTCGAACTGCAGGACGGTCGATCGCCCCGGCTGGTGCTGGAACCGTGGGGCACAGTCATCGATAGTCCAGCAACTGTGTTTCGCGGCAACGTGACGTCGCCAATTCGCGTCTGGGGCCGCCGGCGATTGTTGACCCTTGCCAGAATTTTACCACTGGCGCAAAGCGTTGACGTCTATTTATGCGGAACCGGGCTGCCAACATTCTGGGTTGTACAAATGGGTTCCATGCGACTGACGCTGGGCCTGAGCGGCTGGACGACCAACGACTGGACTCGCGGCAGCGCCGTACAACTTTTGCTTCCTCCGACTGAACCCGATCCAACACACCTGGCCGCCGCTGTGAAGAAGTTAAGTCAGCGACGATCGATGTCATCGGGCGAGCTGGCGAAGAGTCTGAAATGCTCCGAGTCCGCTCTGACTGCGGTCACGAATCGGCTGGCTCTTCAGGGTCAGACAATTTGTGATCTGAACGCGCAGGTCTTTCGATGGCGACAGGTTCTGCCCATGGAGATCTCTGATCGAGAACTCGGCCCGCCCCATCCAGAAACGGATGCCGGCCGGCAATTGGTGGCCCGCGGTGTTGTCAAAGTCACTTCTCGGGTGGACGCTCCGCGAGGCGGACAGATCGTCGTCGGCAAAGCGGAAAATCAGAGCTGCGAAGTTCTAATCGACGGCGACGGG
>QWOO01000264.1 GCA_003669615.1 Planctomycetota bacterium | reverse complement strand
CATCGCAGTTCTTCTGCCAGCATTCCGGTCGCTCCAAAATGGCCCGTGCGAATTTCGAGCGCCAGCGGCCATTCTGCGCGAGCGTCCCAGACCTCAATCGGACGCGGATTCGGATTGAGCCGAGCGGCCCAGCCGTCGCCGAATACCTCCATCCTGTCAAATCCGCGAGGCGGCATTCCGGATGGTGTCAAATACGAGGCCGAGAATGATGCGATCGGTCCGTTCGTCCAACTCAGTTGCGAAACGGCCAGATCGATCTCGTTGTCCGCTGTGAAATGGTACTGCGTGCTGAAATGAGACGGCTCCGCCCGATCCATCAAGACCTGTGCGGAGTACAAATCATGAATCATCGCTGCGTGCAGAGGATTCTCACCGGGAAACTGCTTCACGATAGATGCCGGCCGATGCCGAACGCAATCGATGTAGCTCAATCGCCCGCGTCGTCGCACCTCTTCCTGCAGCTGCTGAAACTCACTGTTGAACAGCAGAATGTGACCCATCATCAGATTGCTGGAATCGCTGCGAACGAGTGGTTCGAGACTTTCTGCCTGCTGAAGATTGTCTGATACTGGCTTTTCAAGCAGAACTGTTTTTCCCGCTTCCAGCAGTCGTCGAGTGACGCTCACATGCGACGCAGTCGAACAGGCCACAACCCAGGCTTCCGCATCCGATTCTTCCAGAGCCTGATCGAGACTTGTCCAGCCGGGAACATCCGGGATTTCGTGTCGGATCGCATCCCAAGACTCGGGTCGCCGCGCCACAAGCCCAGACAGACGAGCTTCTGCCAGTCCACGCAAAGTCAGCGAGTGCAGTCGTCCAAATCGCCCGAGCCCAACGACGCCGATGCGGACAGGTTCAAATCCTCCGACCTTGTTTTCAGACATGCAATCTTTCGGCAGACGATCTGCAGACATCAATGACTCCGCATGCATTGGAACGAGTTTAATCAACGGCGATCATGCGATTGACGGCGGCGACTTTGCAGACTCTGGAGTAGTGATTGACGCTCATGCCCGATCCCACGGGCGTCGGCACGTTCATCAGAAATTCTGTACAGCCCAGCGTGTTATGAGCAACAAAGGCCAGCCGCAAAGTTGAAATCTGATGGACTCCATCAAAGGAGTCAGCATCCGGAATCAGAACCGGTCCGGTGTCCACCTGATAGAACTGTTCGCGTTCGCTCGCGTTGACGACCTTTACCGGATACTCAATCCATACATGAGTTCCGTCTGCGGTCGTGTATTCCGTCTGCGAAACGACAGGTCGGTCGTCCAGGATGGCATTCACAATTTCTTCCGTGCTGTTGAGCAGTCGACCGACGGTCTCGCGCCGTTGGATATGCATTTCTGTAAATGCATCGGCACATTTCCCGGCCTGACGTTCCGGCTGCGGTCCCAGTGAGGCAGGGCTGAGCATCACGCCGCGGTTGTTCCGGTCCCAGCTTTTGATCACCAGAAACTCATCCTTCGACGCGATCAGGCACATATCAGCCGCTGGTTCATGCCAGATATTTTCCGTCACATGAACCTGTTCGGCTTTGCAGGAAGCCCCGTGAGCGTACTCGATGGTCCGGGACTCAGCGCCAACGCCAGTTGTCACTCGACAAACGCATTCGAGCGGAAATCTTGCATTGTTCAGCGTAAACGGAGGTGGCTGACTGACGGTTCTCGGTTGAGTGATATTCAGGTCCATCCGAAATCGCAAAAACGAACGGTAAAAATCCGTCACCATTAATTCGCATGAACTCTGGCTGGCACTCATAAACAACGTCTTTGCCGAATATGTTGGAGAAGTCTGAACCCATCACCGCCCGACGGTATCACACGACTGTATCACGTTTCACCGTCGTGCTCCAGGCGACACTGTCGTCGTTCGCTCTTGAGCAGTGGATGAATGACCAGCCGGCTCAAAAGCTACTCAAGTTCAGCGGCCTTACGCAAGTTGACCGACGCGGCAGAAGAAGCGTCAGGATTTTCCGGAACCGCCGCAGCTGGCGTCGAGCGCTTTGATCCACGGACCAATAAAGTGACCGCTGTCATGATAGGTTCGGCCGCTGAACATATGGCGGTCGATCACACACGGTTCGTTGACATAGATGCCGCCGCACACCTCGAGATCGAACTTACATTTGGCAACGGTGGCCATCCGCAGGCCTTTAACGATGCCGGCCCGTGCAGGGATTTCGACACCATGACAGACACTTGCGCACGGTTTGCCATTCTCCCAAAACCAGCGAGTAATCTTCAGCAGGTCTTCATCTTCACGAATGTACTCGGGCGCACGACCACCGCTGAAGAAGATGCCCGCATAGTCCTGAGGATTGATGTCTTTGAAGGCGATCTCTGCTTCAATCGAATAGCCTTCCCATTCCTTCGTGATCGTCCAGCCGGGTTTCACTTCATGCAGCACCATCTGGTACCGTCGTTTTTCCGGAGCCGCAACGACCGGCCGATAGCCCCCTTCAATCAGGCGATAGTACGGATAAAGCGTGTCGACGGTTTCCGTCGCATCTCCAACGATAATGAGCACTCGTGGTTCAGACATGTGATTTCTTCCAATCGGTCGGTGCGTGCAGCCTGATATCTGTTGAGCTGGCTCGCGAATCCGGCATCTTACCGGCGAACCGCCGGTCCAGAAAGTGTCGAACGGCAGACGACTAACTGCCAGAGTACGCCGGGAAGTCGGTGTAACCAGTCGCTCCGACAGGCGAATACCAGTCTGTGTAGGAAGACTCCGGAGCCAGCGGCCAGTTATTTTGGAATCGTTCGACGAGATCCGGGTTGCTGATAAACGGACGCCCAAACGCGATCATGTCGGCGTCGCCGCTGGCAATTGCCAGTTCTGCAGACTCCCTGGTGTAACCGCAGTTGCCCATCAGCGGTCCATGGAAGCAGTTTCGAAATTCCTTCAGCGTCATAGCTTCGCCGAGATTGTGGAATCCGAATCCAAGACCGTCAACGACATGCAGGAAGGCCAGTCCGTAAGCATCCAACTGATGCGCGACATAGGAAAACTGTTCCCGAAAATCCGCGGAGCCCATGTCGTTGAAGGCACCGTTCGGAGAAATTCGCACGGCCACTCGATCAGCGGGCCACACGGTCAGAACGGCATCCACAATCTCCTGCAGAAAGCGGTACCGATTCTCCACCGCGTCACCGTAGGCATCCGTCCGATGATTGGTCTTCGACTGCAGAAACTGATCGATCAGATAACCGTTCGCTCCGTGAATTTCCACGCCATCAAAGCCGGCCTGTTTCGCTCGTTCCGCAGCCTTGCGATACTCTTCGACGATGCCAGGAATCTCGGAGGTCTCAAGAGCTCGAGGCACTTCATGAGCCTGCTTGCCGGCTGGCGTATGAATGTACTCGGCTTCCATCTTAATGGCAGAAGGAGCAACCGACGGTTGTCCGTGATGAAAACTGCTGTGCGACGCACGGCCCATATGCCATAACTGCAAGAAGAAACGACTGCCTTTCGCATGCACGGAATTAACGACAGGCTTCCAGCCTTCCGTCATGGCGTCTGTATAAATCCCGGGCGATTCCACCCAGCCGTTGGCCATCTCAGAGATCGTTGTCGCCTCAGAGATCAGCAGCCCGGCAGAACTGCGCTGAGCGTAGTATTCGGCCATGAGTGAATTTGGAATGCGATCCGGGCCAGAGCGGGCTCGTGTCATGGGAGCCATCGCAATGCGATTTGAAAAAGTCAGATCACTAATATCGACAGGCGAATACAGGGTCGGTGCGGTCATGATTTCTTCTGGGAAAAAGGGATCGAAAAGGACGCCGTCGGAACGGCGCGGAATCAGTGGCGGAAAACTTCAGGAAGACGCAATTCTGAATTCTGATTTCGCTCAGGCCAGATCGAACAGCATGACCTCAGCCGCGTCAGTCGCCGTGATGGTCAACGCTGTTTCTTTAGTGACAGCCAGTCCGTCGCCCGCAGAGAGAGAATGATCGTGCGCGACAACGCTGCCACGGAGCACTTGCAGCCACAGGTGTCGACCGCTGGAAATCTCATGTGTCAGCGACACCCCGGTGTCAAGATTTGCCAGAAAGATCTGAGCGTCCTGATGGATCTTCAGGGCACCGTTTGCAGCATCAGACGCTGCTACCACTTGCCATTGATTGTCACGTTGTTCGGGCGGAAAACACTTTTGCTCATAGCTTGGCGTGATCCCCTTACTCTCGGGACGAAGCCAGATCTGATACAGATGCACCGATTCCGTTGGCGAAGGATTGAACTCACTATGAGTGATCCCGGTTCCTGCCGACATCCTTTGAAATTCACCAGGCCGCAGGATTGCACCGTTGCCCATAGAATCACGATGCTCAAGAGCTCCTTCGAGCACATACGTGACGATTTCCATGTCTTCATGCGGATGAGTCCCGAAGCCCTGGCCAGGAGCCACTCGATCTTCATTCATCACTCGCAACGCACGAAACTGGATATGCGCAGTATTTTGGTACGCGGCAAAAGAAAATGTGTGAAAAGACTTCAGCCATCCATGATCCGCGTATCCTCGTTCATTCGATCGCCTGACTCTGAACATGACTTTTCCTTTCTCCTTGAAACAAAGTTTCACCGACATCTCGTTGGAACCCAAAGTCGTTGTTCGCTCCGCGAACAAAACGAATTGTGAACAACCCGTCCGACAAGCTCCTCAAGCGTCGCTGTTATACTTCAACCCTTGAAATCAATCGCAAAGCATGAACCGTGCAAAAGAGCTAGTCGTACGTCCTTTGTATCATCCGTTTTGTTCGCGGAAAGAACAACGACGTACGTTCGCTCCGCGAACAAAACGAATTGTGAACAACCCGTCCGACAAGCTCCTCAAGCGTCGCTGTTCTACTTCAACCCTTGAAATCAATCGCAAAGCATGAACCGTGCAAAAGAGCTAGTCGTACGTCCTTTGTATCATCCGTTTTGTTCGCGGAGCGAACAACGACTTTGGTGCCACCTCATATCAGTGTTCTGTGGTTGAACTTTCGATCATCGCTTTGGCGTAGCTTTGATAAGCTTGCCAAAATTGTTTCGCCATTGTGTCCGGAAAGACGTGGAAGTCGCCGGATGCGAGAGCCGCGAGAATTGCGTCGGCCACGAGTGACGGTGGTTCCGCGATTTCTGTCAGCCCGGCACTGTCGGCCATGTCCGTGGCAATCGGGCCGGGATGAACGCTAATCACCTGCGTTCCCTGCTCGGCGAGCTTGTCACGCAACGCCTGAGTGATCGAGTAGGACGCAGCCTTCGATGCGCTGTAGGTCGCAAAGTCTGCGAAGCATTTGATCGAGACCACAGAGTTCAGCTGCACAAAAACTCCGCCGCCGTTCTGCTTCAAAACAGGAGCGAATGCCTGTGCCATTCGGATCAGACCTTTCACGTTCACATCGATTTCAAAATCCAATGCTTCGATTGCATCATCGGCCAGCGGATGCGCTGCGCGAAGCACGCCTGCATTGTTGATCACCAACTCCACATCATGTGCTGCGGAGGCTGCTGCTGTGATCGATACCGGATGACTGAGATCCACCTGAACGGCGATCACTCGTCCGCCAGACGAAGCTACCAGATCGCTGACCGATGAAGGAGTTCGCACCGCGGCATAGACCTTGCGGACTCCTGCTTCGAGCAGCTTCTGGACAATCACTTTGCCAATTCCGCGGTTGCTTCCCGTAACGAGCGCCACTTTTCCCTGAACGTCAAACATCTAAAGAACTCCATGCAGAATAAAATGATCGCAGAGCGGATGATACGAAATGTATTTGGACAGAAACAGAAATGACAAACAACCTATTCCGATGAGTCCACTGAAGCTGCGGATTCGCGAGCCTTCTCCAGAAGTCGGCTCAACTCTTTCAGCTCAGCGCGGCTCAAATGTCCTATGAGAGCTCGATGTTCGTTCATCACTCGTTCGTCCATCGATCCCAGCAATCGGCTGGCTTTGTCGGTCAGCGTCACGTAAACAATGCGACGATCTTCCGTACATCGTTCACGACCGACAAGGCGCTGTTTTTCCAGCCGATCCAAAAGACCGGTCATCGCGGGCACCACTTGAATCATGCGGCTGGCAATTTCGAGGCATGGCATCGGCTGACCCTCGCCGCGAAGAATGCGAAGCACGTTATACTGCGACGAAGTCATTCCAAATTCGCGAAGCAAACGTCCGAAGCGATTTTGAAACTGATCGTTCGTACGCAGGATATTCAGAATCGCTTCCTGCTCGGGTGAATCAAACGGCTTCTTCTTTTTCAGCTCCTGCTGCAACTTGCCTGTCGAACTTATCATTCGCTTCCTCCTTTCAAATTAGCTTACATGTGAGTCATTTCTCTGTCAAGTAAATTGGAAGAAGGAGTCTACCGCAGGGCTTTTGGTAGTGGGCTCGTTCAGAAAACGAAGAATCGACCCAGTCGATCGGCGAGTTATTGCTGGACTGCAGCGCGTTGATGGCACCGTAAACAATGATCAGCAGCAAGATGATGATGTAAACGGCAGCGAGACGAATACGAGAAATAATCGGCTGGATCATAGAACGGTTCCCGATTTAGCCCTTCGAACCAACCCGCAGCTGGACTTGTGAGAGTTCAGAAGCCCCTCCGAATTCACACGAACCCGGCCAGTCGCGAAAGTTTTGTGAGGCATTTCCAGGGTTTGTAAGTACGGATTCCCTGTCTTTGGGGGACTTGAAGGGAACGGCGCGAAACGGTGGGCTGAGAATCGATCCAGTGGCGCGGGCCGAGTGAATTCTGTTAAAACCGCATCGCCTGGTCATGGAGGCGGGGAGCGACTAGAATCTCGCCAGTCGGCGAATTTGCCGGGCGGTGAGTAGTTCGTGAGTTTTTCCACTTGAGTAAAAGAAGTCAAAACCGTGCCTCTGCAGTCTATTCAGCAGGCGATAGAAGCCCTCAAAATTGGTGGTATGGTCATCGTTGTCGATGATGAAGATCGCGAGAACGAAGGCGATTTTGTCTGTGCCGCCGAATCGATTACCCCCGAGCAAGTCGATTTCATGCTGCGAGTCGGCCGCGGAACGCTGTGCGTGCCGATGTCGGCTGACGATACCACTCGGCTGAAGCTTCGGCCCGTCGTGGAGGAGTCGAGCAACACGGCTCCAAACAAGACCGCGTTTTTGCGCGCTGTCGATCACGTGTCCGCAGGGACGGGCGTGAGTGCCATCAATCGCGCCAGAACCATTCGCGCGCTGGCGGATCCGGCTGCTGTTGCCGACGACTTTCTTCAACCGGGCCACGTGAATCCTTTGTTGGCGATGGATGGCGGCGTCCTTCGACGAGCCGGGCATACCGAGGCGACGATTGATCTGATGCGGATGGCTGGCAAACGGCCGGTCGGTGCACTGATTGAAATCTGCAGTCAGAGCAGTCATGGGATGGCCGACCTGGCAGAATTGCATGCCATGGCGAAGCAATATCAGATCCCAATGATTTCCATCGAGGATCTGATTCGCTACCGCAGAACCCGCGAGCAGTT
>QWOO01000084.1 GCA_003669615.1 Planctomycetota bacterium | reverse complement strand
GTTCAGGATGCCGGCCCCTCAAGCCGGCGAGGCGGGTTCGAATCCCGCACGGGTCACTGCAGTTGAGCAGGTGCTCAACTGGCTTTCATAAGGCCGGTTCGCCCGGTTCGATACCGGGACCTGCAATTGAATTGTCAGTCGTCAGTGAGCAATCGTCTGTTCTGCGAATTGCTGACTGAGAGCTGGCGACTCAAATGGGGCTTGCATGCCGATGGAGGCGACTGATCCTTGCAAGATCGGTGCGATGGGTTCGACTCCCATCAGGTCCACTGAAACGGAAGGTAGCCGGATACGGCTCGCCGGGCCGGTTTGCTAAACCGTGCGGCCTCCGGGCCTTGAGGGTTCGAATCCCTTGCCTTCCGCTTGTTGTATGGCCTGATGGTGAAACGGAAATCACAGCCGGCTTCTATCCGGCCCCTAGAAAGATACAGAGGGGCCACTTTCGAATCCTGGTTGGGCCAATGTTCGTAAATGTTGATAACGGAAGGGCCACCCGATTGGCGACGGGAACCGGTTGGAAGCCGGTCGAGCATGAAAGTGCCTTGTGGGTTCAACTCCCACTCCTTCCGCTGTGGCCGGATCCGGTGCTGGTTTCCGGAGACAGACTGTGAATCTGTTTGGCAGCGGTTCGATTCCGCTCGGTCACCCTTGAACCCATCTCTACAAGTGTGCTCCTGGGAGAGCAGTCAGCCTCCAAAACTGACGCATGGGGTTCGAATCCTCACGCTTGTGCTGCAGCAATCGCTGCGACATGCCGACGTGGCTCGACTGAAAAAGGCGTCCGTCTTGTAAACGGAATCATGCTGGTGCGAATCCAGTCGTCGGCTCTTTGATGGAACGCAATTGCCCCGCGAGTGTGGAGGATGCATGACTGCCTTCGAAGCAGTTGGGCGAGGTTCGATTCCTCGGTGGGGTAATCAAATTCAACAAGGTCCTCGGAGTGTGAGGGACAGCACGCGACTCTGCGAAGGTCGCAGACCAGGTTCAACTCCTGGCGAGGACATTCTTCGTTACTACTACGGCGCTGGAGCCAGATGGCAAGGCGACTGCCTGCAAAGCAGTTTCAAGTGGGTTCGACTCCCACCGGCGTCTGTTATTGTGAATGAGTCGACTTCTGGCCGGAGGCTGACGAATGATTCCAACATCGGAGGTTAACTGATTTTGCAAATCAATATTCCTTACCTCCTGTTGGAAATCGCCCGATAGTGCAGAACCTCATTTGTGGCAGTGATGTCACTCGTCCTGTCCGTTGACGTTGTTTGTCCAGCGGCGTTCAGGCAGCCCGGAAGGGTTTTGTTTTGCACGTTCCGTACATGGGTTCTGATCGGATGACGTCAGCGTTGGTTAGCTCAGCGGGTAGAGCACCAGACTCATAATCTGGCTGTCGCAGGTTCGATTCCTGTACCAACCTCCAAAAGGTCGGCTGGTAACCGACACCCGACGTTCACGTCGGAAGGCGCTGCAAACGCCCAAGAAAGCCTGAAGGAGGCAGACGTTTGTCTGATCGGCCGGGAGGATGGAGTTCACGAAAATCACTTATGGTTAACGTGCGCGAAGTCAATCCGGCAACATGCGGCGACGCCCTGTAGTGCGTGGATACCGCAACAAAGTTCTGAGGCCGGAGGCGGCAGGCGAAGGGTCTGATCGGCGCATACGAGAAATCGTTTTCGTCTGTTCATTCCTGAGTCCTCGTCAATGACATCAGACTGGTTGCTCAATCGCACTCCGTGATTCACCGATGTGATCGGCGAGCGTTCTGCCTTCGGATGGTGTTATTCAGTGATTCATCGCGGCAACGAAGCCGCGTTCATGTTCCTTCGCGTATGACATGCGAAGGTGGTCAGCCCGGGGCATGGCCTCGGGGAGGTGTTTGATGTTGTTTCTGAAGCGTTACAAGATTCGAAGCTACGAAATGGGTCTGCTGTTCCGGGACGGTGAGTTCCGAGGACTCATTGAAACCGGTACGCGATGGTTCTTCGACCCGCTCGGGAAGATCCATGTGGATGTTGTGTCGCAGCGTGAACCCTCGTTAGTTCATGACAAGCTTGACCTTGTCGTCAAGTCCGGCGTGTTGAATGACCGCGCGGTCGTGCTGGACCTGAAGGATCACGAGCGGGCGCTGGTCTGGATCGAAAACCGATTCAGCCATCTGCTGCCGGCAGGCCTGTATGTCTACTGGACAGGACAGAAGACCGTCCGCGTCGAAGTCGTCGATGCCCGCAACGTGCGATTCGAGCACAATGAATTGAAGGTCGTCACCCGATTGCCGATGGCGCAGCGAGTGTTCGATATCTGCACAGTTCAGCGTGACCACGTTGGTGTACTGTTCATCGACGGTCGGTACATCGACACGCTGGCATCGGGTCTGTATGCCTTCTGGAAGGGACAGTCCGAGGCCAAATTGGTTGAGATCGATCTGCGGGAGACCATGGTCGATGTCGGTGGTCAGGAAATCATGACGGCTGACAAGGTCACGCTGCGGCTGAACGCTGTCGTGACTTACAAGATCGTGGACGCTCGCAAGGCAGTGAGTCAGACCGACGACGTGCGGCAGGCACTGTATCGCGAAACGCAACTTGTGCTGCGAGGCGTGATCGGTGCCCGCGAACTTGATGCCTTTCTGACCGATAAGGATGCGGTTGCAAAGGAGATCGAGGACAACGTCCGACGTCGGGCAGGTGAATTGGGTCTGGAGATTGCTTCGGTCGGAATCCGGGATGTGATTCTGCCGGGTGATATGAAGGATCTGATGAACAAGGTCACGGAAGCCCGCAAGGCCGCCGAGGCCAACCTGATCTCACGGCGTGAGGAAACGGCTGCCATGCGGTCCCAGGCCAATACGGCCAAACTGCTTGCGGACAACCCGGTCCTTATGCGTCTCCGGGAACTGGAAGTTCTCGAAAAGATCGCCTCAGCCGGAAAGCTCAACATTATCCTTGGTGAGAAGGGTCTGGCCGACAAGGTGGTCAATCTGCTGTGATCATCGCAGCGCGACAAGCAGGCACTCCTGGTTCGAGCGATCGGACCAGGAGTGCTTATGCGCTGCGAGGTTCATTTGGAGCCACGAGCAGAATGCGAAATGGCGGCAAGATGCACTGGTCTGCATCAACATTTGATTTCGCGTATGTATACACATTCTTACTAAACCACTCGACAGACCGAGGGGGTGATGCGAAACTTGTTGCTCGTGATGCTCCGCTATCGAGACTTGAAGAGGAAATCCCTGTGATAACGAGAGACGACATCTTGGCGCAGGCGTTGGCGTTGCCACCCGTTGATCAGGCCTATTTGGCGGATATGCTGGAACAGAGGATAGCAACAGGTCATTTTTCGTCGCCGGAGATTGGCGAGGTCTGGTCCAACGAGATCAACCGCCGAATAGCTGCCTATGATCGGGGTGAAACTTCCACGGTGGATTTCGATAAATCACTGGAGCATCTGAAACAGGCGATTGCAGAACACCGTAACCGTCAGGCCGCGCCGTGAAGTTTCGAGTACTGCCAGCGGCGGACGGCGAGGCGATTGCCGCCGCGATCTGGTATGAGGACCGACGATCGGGGCTTGGGGACGAATTTGTCACTGAAATGCGTTCTGCATTTGACATGATTCGACAGAATCCGCTGAATGCACCAAAGCTGGAGTACTACTCCGGTCCTCATGAGATTCGGCGGCAAATGTTGCATCGGTTTCCCTACGCGGTCGTTTACCTTTGTCGCGCCGATGAAATAGTGGTTGTTGCCGTAGCGCATTCTCGCCGGCGTCCGCTGCACTGGCTGAATCGCCTCGACTGAGGCACATTACGATTCGCCCTGGCAGTTCTCAGTTTCCAATTGTCTCAAACCGTGTTTGAACAGGGTTGGTTTCACACCACTTAAACCCCGGTGTCGAAACAATTTCGACCCCGGGGTTTTTTCATGCGCCAACGGAGAGCCCTCACAAAACCGTCGCCGTATCCCGCTTTCCCGCAACAACTTGCGATGAGCGACGTTCTCTGCCGGTTGCCTTTGTCGAAAAACAGAGACACTGCCAAACGACGCTCTCGGGTCGACTCGGTGCCCAAAAACGCCCTTTGTCTCCCCAAAACTCAGAGACACTCGCCCCGGGTTATGACCCCCACTGGCTTAACTAAGCAGTTTCGGAATTTCCAAATCGCGTTTTGGGGTTATGCGACCGTGCGGTTATGCCACGCACAGGACGCGCGTGTCTTCGTTCCGATCTGTCGACGAGATTAGGAAGGATTGGTATCGTTGATCAATCGATCCTGACATCTCTCGAACAGGTCGTGAACCATGAAGAAAAGTCGAATAGAACAGATCGTGGCCAGCTTGCCCGAGACGGTCGACGTCGATGACCTTATTGAGCGACTGCATCTCCTCGATAAGATCGAGCAGGCCGAAAAGCAGTTGGCTCGCGGTGAGGGAGTCTCGCATGAAACGGCGAAACAGAGACTGAGTCAGTGGCTGCCATGAGCCATATCACTCCGTTGCATTCGAAGTTTTGAGGGTGGTATTCTGTGTCAGACGTTCAGCGGAGATACGAAAAACTGATTGATGAGATGCCGATCCACGTCAAGGTGGCTCGCGCGGCAGAGATGTTTCAATGGTCCCGCGACTGGATTATGCGACAGGTTCTGGCAGAGAAAGGTCCGATGTCGGAAGAACGCCTTCGGCTGGAGATCGCAATGAGGATGTACGGCCATGAAGAGCCTGTTCGGCAATTGATTGAGAAAGCTCTGAGTCATGTTGCCAAATAAGACCTTTCGCAACACTTTCGCACATTGCATAGGATTTCTTTGGCTGCTTGAGGTTCGTCATCACCTGATCGGCGGATTCGTCAACGTCTTGTGGGGCGATCGATAATGGACGGGAACACAATCACTCGCGAAGAGCTGTATGAAGAAGTTTGGTCCACTCCCGTTTCGAGATTAGCTCCCAAGTACAACCTGTCCGACGTTGGCTTTGCCAAGTTGTGCAGGCGATGCAATATTCCGCTCCCGCCCCGTGGTTACTGGGCGAAACTCGAAGCTGGGCAGAAGATCGAACGGACGCCGCTTCCAATAGTTGAAGATGAAGGTGAGATTAGAGTCCACGTGCCGGACCCCGCAGAAATGGCAATGAAGGAGAAGGCCAGAATGGAAGTAGAAAAGCATGAAGCTCAACTACCCAAGATAGAAGTTGCCGAAACCCTGCGTGGCTGCCACCAACTAGTCTCCACGACAAACGACGCGTTTCAAGGGGCCAAGAAACGCGAAGATGGTTTGCTGCATTCACCGGACGACAGTCAGCTGAGCTTGCTTGTGAGCCGTGAACAACTTCGTCGGTCGCTCCTGGTAATGAGTGCATTGTTGAGAGCATTTGAGTCACTCGGTCACAAAGTCAGCGCTGGACCAAAGATCGAAATTAATGGCCAGTCAGTGACCCTCGCAATTCGAGAAGCAACCGTGAAGGTGGAGGAAGAGTTTGACGCGTCGAAGGAATCTATTGAGGGCCGTTATGATTTCTTCAGCGAGCGAAAACGAAAGAAGCAAGTTCCGAGCGGGATGTTGACAGTGGCGGTTCCAGAGGCAGATGCATATTGGGCGTCCGGCTGCAGAAAGCAGTGGAAAGACACCAAGACTCAACAGATCGAGAATTGCTTGAACGCGATTGTCGCTGGAGTACTGGCGATTGCAGAGAAAAAGCTGGAGCACGAACTCAAGGAAAAGCAAGAAGCCATCAGAAAGGACGAAGAAGCAAAACTCCAACGCCAGCAAGCGGCAGAGAGGGCAAAGAAGCGAGAGGAACAAAAACAAGAACAACAAAAGCTGGAAGGTTTGCTTGCGCAGGCGAGTGACCTGAGACATAGCCGAGAGATCAGAGAATTTGTCGTCTACGTCCGGCAAGCACGCGAAAGCAAAGGGTCGCGCATTGATGTCGATTCCGAATTAGGTAAGTACCTGGCATGGGCTGAATTGCAGGCCGATCGATTGGATCCAACCATCAATTCACCGAAAACGATCCTGGATGAGGTAATTCCGGATGAATCCAGTTCCCCTTCTTTTCGCCGTTGGTAGACCATGGGAAGGCAAGCCAATAACTTTGACGAACTATCGCCCCTCGTTGACTTGTGCCGGGCTGGAAAACTATTCGAAGTTCAGGCGTGGGTTGCAGATTCAAAACCTGTTAATCCACCACCCGGACACTACCGTGGCAGTCGAAAGAAGACTCCGCTCGAGTACGCAATCGATGCGGGATTCCACAGTCTGGTCAAGGTCTTACTTGATGCAGGCGCGGATGTTGGCCCAATTGATCGCTATTGCACGATGACAATGGCCTTGGAGAAGCGACGATTGGATATCGTCAAGTTGTTGGTCGAGCATGGCTATGACCCAGCAAGTATTGATGCACGACGCGTATTGTCTACCTGGGATCCCGAAATCATGGAGTACTTCATTGAGTCTGGATGTAACCTGGAAATTGGAAATCCACTCGCGTGGGCACTTTGCAATCGTATTCGTACTTCTCTGCCCTTGGTAAAGAAGTACCAGGATCGTTTCCCCTCGATTCGAAAGCAAGTGAATATTGCGCTGCGGCATCACTGCAGGAAAGGTGACGCCAAATGGGTATCGCTATTGCTCTGGGCGGGAGCAGATCCCCTTGACAGGGGCGAGGATGATCCGGAGCGAGAAGCTGACGATGAAGGTGGTGGCATCTCAGCATTGAGTTTTGCAGCTCTCTATAATCACTATGAACTATTCGAATTAAAAGCCGTCAAAGCATGCCTGAGTAATCCCGCAGCTGCAGGAATCCTCAATTATCTGGTTGGTCCAGGCGCTGGGCCTGTACTTGCTTCGCTTCTGAAACGTGGGCTCGATCCAAACAACAATCAGCGTGGAGGATCTACGGCGATCCAACGATGTCTCGAACAGTTTCATTACTACGGCTCCAGTTCTCGATTCTCCTTCGACTACTACTCTGCATCAGGAAGCAAAAAAAAACTGGATTCAGACCGCAGTCGTGAATTCATGAAAATGATCTACCTTTTGGCTGAGGCTGGTGGCAAATGGCGGCCAGCCGCTGATGAAATCAAGTCGGCGCGAAACTCGCTCACAAAGATGATTCCGGAGTATACCGTCGAGTTCATCAGTCTCATGGCGCGTTTCAAAGCCGCGAAGAAGGAAGATGTCGAGGAATTGCTTCGTACCCCAACAATCAAGTCGCTGGTTGGTAAGTATCGCAATCGAATTGACGCGCATCTGGAATGTCTCGCCGTTCATGAAAGCACAGGGCCTTGAACGTCAGATGCAGGCGATCAGTCCGGGATGGTTGTTCACTTCGCTTGTTTCATTGAAGCGAAAGCACTTGCGCTGCACACACGTGGGTGAAGCAGTTAGTTCGTGGAGCGGGTATCTTTCACGAAGCTGCCAAACAGAGTCTAAGCCAGTGGCTGCAATGGTCTGGGCTCCACGTGCTCTCGATCACTTGCAAGCTGAGGGAACGCTGACTGCAGGAATGTCCGCAGACGATCACGG